>NZ_KV814037.1:50028-163869 GCF_001813815.1 Corynebacterium sp. HMSC076D02 | reverse complement strand
TTTTCCGACCATGGCCTGATGGTGACTTGGCAGTGGATCACGGGCATCGCTCTTTTCGCCGTTATCATGCTGGTCATCCGCGAGCGTGGCTACAAGATGGGCCCAGCCTCTTGGTTCGTAGGCCTCGCGCTGCTTATAAGCAGCTTGGCTACTGATCCGGTAAACGGCACCTTCTTCTATGGCCAGATCAACATCCTTTTGATGTTCCTGGTCTCCCTCGACCTGCTACCGCGTAAGTTGCGCCTGCCTGGCATCGGCATCGGCCTTGCCGCTGGCATGAAGCTAACGCCTGCTTTCATGGGCCTGGTTTTGTTATTCCAGAAGCGCTGGTGGTCCGCCTTCGCTTGCGTGTTTACCTTCTTCTTTACCGTCTACGTGGGCGTGCAGACCATCCCCGATGCCCGGGATTTCTGGACGGATAAGATGTTCAATTCTGATCGCGTGGGCAACCTGGACCACCCCGGCGCGAAGTCATTGCGCTCGATCATCGCGCGTCTCAACGGCGAAGAGAACACCGCGCTGTGGGTCCTGGCCGTGGTCATCGTGGTGATGGTGACCATGCTGGCGCTGCGCACCGCCTGGATCAATAGGAATTCCTCCGCCGCGCTGGCGCTGGCGGGCTTGGCCACCTGCTTGGTCTCGCCTTTTTCCTGGTACCACCACTTCGTCTGGGTAGTACCGCTCGGCGTATGGGTGATGCTGGCGGTCAATGAGGCCGTCGGCAAGCGTCTGCCCTCCTTCTGGGGTGCGCAGCTGGCGGGCCTGGCATCCTTCGTGGCGTTGCTGCTCGTGGAGCTGCCCTTCGTCTCCCCACCGGTGTGGCGCTTGATGTCCTCCCATGGCCTAGAGGCCATGGAGAACCTGCATCCGTGGGCATGGCTGCTGTGGCCTTTTGCATGCTTCCTCTACATCGCGGTTTATGGCATTTGGGGGTGCTTCCCGCACGGCAAGCCATCCGGCAAGCATGCCGCACGCCAGAGTAACGTGACAGACTACCCCACCGACGTGCGCATTCCGGTAGTGCGCAAGTAGGCCGAGCCTTGAGGGGCCTAGAGCGGACGGAGGCTATCCATCTCCTTACTCGTGGCCTCCACGACCTTCTGCCAGCTGCCGGTCTCCTCGTAGAGGCGGCGCTGGCGTTCATAGCCGGCCCCGCGCTCGATGATTTCGTGGATGAGCTGCAGCTCGGCCTCGCAGCCCAGCTCGCGAGCCAGAGGAGTTAGCTCCTCGACCAAGTCAACCAACTCGTCTTTGACCCAGCGTTCATCCGTGGCGCGAGAGGTAATCACCAAGGCGTCCATGCCATAGCGGGCGGCGCGCCACTTATTCTCAGCCACGTGCCACGGCTGCAGCGTGGGCAGCTCCTGATCTGTATCAAGCATGCGGTCATAGTGGACCACCAAGCAATGCGTGAGCGCGACGATGGCCGAAAGCTCGCGGAGATTAGAAGAGGCATCCGAGATACGCACCTCGATGGTGCCCCACTTTGCCGCCGGGCGAATATCAAAGTGCATCGAGCCGGTGTGGTTGATAACGCCGGAGATGGCTTGATCCCGCATATAGTCCTGCCACTCGCGCCAATCCGCAAACTGATAAGGCATGCCGGCGGTGGGCAGCTGCTGATAGAGCATGGTGCGGTTGGAAGCATAACCAGTATCCATGCCCTCCCAGCCTGGCGAGCAGGCAGAGATTGCAAGTAGGTGCGGATACTTGGTCATCAGCGCATTGATGATGGGCCACACGCGGTCTTCGTGGCGGATACCCACGTGCACGTGGGTTCCCCACAGCAGCATCTGCTTGCCCCAGTACTGGGTGCGGTTGATGATTTCGGAGTAGCTTGCCTTCTCCGAGACAGGGTTCTCGCGGTAGTCCGTGAAAGGGTGCCCGCCGGAGGCCCACAGGGCCACGCCCATTCCTTGAGCAGCGGCACGCACATGCTCTAGCTTGTGCAACAAATCCGCGATTGCTTCCGGCACCGTGTGGCAAATTCCGGTGACCAGTTCCACGGTGTTTTGGAGGAATTCCTTCTCCAGCTGGATTTCGGGCGTGGCCGCCTGCACGCGTTCAATCAGCTCGGCGCCGCGCGGGACCAGATCCCAAGAGTGCGGATCGACGAGGGCTACTTCCCATTCAACGCCCAAGGTGGGCCCGGCCGAACGGGTGAAGGATTCTTCCGGGATGTTCACCCTTGTGAGTCTATCCGCAGCAAGGCCCAGCTAGAGCATTTTCTTATACATTAAATGCACGGTGGAATTTGTCTTCGATTCCACCGTGCATCTATCTTGCGAATCTTTTAGGCCTGCGGGATGGCCAGAACCGCAACGACTGCGTTGCCCTTGGTGAATTCAGCCTTGAGCTCGGCCGGGTACTCGGCGATGGCGCCCTCCGGGATGGACTGCGCGCCGTAGAACTGCGCTGCGGTCTCGCGTGCGAGGCTCTCTGCGTCCTTATCGCCTGCTGGGAAGTAGACGGTGGTCTGCGGAACGGTGAGGATATCACCGGCTAGGTTGCCCACCTCGCCGATCTTGAAGCCCTTCTCCTTCAGCTTGTCTGCCTGCTCCGCAGCGTAGTTCGCGCGGCCGGAGTTGTTGAATACGTTGACCGGGATGTCCTTGGCGGCGCGCTCGACTCCTGCGGCGCCCTCCGCCCCCGCAGCGCCGGCAGCGGCACCGTCCTTGTTGGCTGCTTCACGGCCGGCTGCATCCTGGCCTTCCTTGGCAGGCTGTCCGGCTGCGTCTTGGCCAGCCTTGGCATCCTGCGTGCCCGGCGCGGCACTGCCGGCAGCACCCGGCTGCGCAGATGGGCCGCCCTGTGCGCCGGGCTCGCCCTCGGCGGGAGCTGGCAGCGTGGCGACGCCGGTGCTGCCGGTCTGGGCAGTATCGGTGGAGTCTTTGGAGGTCAGCGTGTACAGGCCCCACATGCCGAGCATGACAGCAACGGCAATGAGCACCATTGCGAAGCCGCGCAGCGGCAGGCCGCTAGACGAGCTGCGGTGCGCACCCGCCTTTGAGCCCTGTGAGCCCTGTGTGGAGGTGGATTCTGCTGCTTTATCTGAATTCACATTAGTCACAGCAGCAACCCTAGTCTCTAATTAGGGAAATCTGGTGCATCCTCCCGCGCGGCGCGCCGCACCTCCTGACGGCCGTCCCGCACGCGCCGCAAGCGCGCAACCAGCACCGGATAGGCCTCGGCGGCAGCGGGGGCGTCGAGAAGCACGTTCAAGCGCTGGTGATAACGCACCGGCGAGATATCCAGCTCCGCGCGAATGGCCTCTTCCTTAGGCCCGATACCGCGCGGGGCATGCGATTCGAACTCCAAAATGGCCGCGTCTAGGTCTGACAAGGATTGCATGCCTAAACTGTAGGGCATGACTATTCGCCCCATCGTTATCCACGGCGACCCGGTTCTGCACAATCCCACCGAGCCGGTCACTGAGCCCATCGACTCCCCAGAGCTGCAGCAGCTCATCGCCGACATGTACGAGACCATGGACGTCGCCCATGGCGTCGGCCTTGCCGCCAACCAGGTAGGAGTGAACAAGCGCCTGTTTGTCTACCACTGCCCTGACACCGACGGCCCAAACGGTAGCGCCAAGCAGCTTGGTGCTGGAGAAAGCGGCATGCGCAAGGGCTGCGTCATCAACCCGGTGCTGGAGACCTCCGAGATTCCCGAGGGCATGCCTGCCGACGACGGCTCCGAGGACGAAGGCTGCCTCTCCGTGCCCGGTGAGGGCTTCCCCACCGGCCGCGCCGACTGGGCCCGCGTTACAGGCAAGGACGAGCACGGCAACGACATTTCCATCGAAGGATATGGATTCTTCGCGCGCATGCTCCAGCACGAGACCGGCCACCTGGACGGCTACGTCTACACCGACGTGCTCACCGGCCGCTTCAAGCGCCAGGCCAAGAAGACCATCAAGCGCAACGGTTGGACCGAGGCCGGCTGGACCTGGATGCCAGGCGAGGACGAGGATCCCTTCGGCCACGGCGCGTAAATAGACTGCACCCCTAATCGCCCTTAATCGACATGAGCTATATCTTCCGTTCTGATGCCGTCAGCGTCGGCGACCGCGTGGTTGCCCGGCGCGAATTCGGCGGCACCCACTCCGATGTCATCGGCCATGTGCTGAGCACCTCACCGCTTGTCATCCGGCCGCAGGCGGTGGGCGGCTACCCTTCCGACTTGGAGGCGGTGGAAATCCCCGCCGAGCAGCTGAAGATCATCAAGAAGCTCTCGCCGCGCACGGTGCGCAACTCCGAAATCCGCGCCGTCGAGGTGGCAGCCGCGGCAGCGCGCGGCGGGACGAAAGTCTGGACCAATGATGGCCAATGGCTCATGCGCTTCGGCGAAGGCACCGATTCCGCCATTCCTCTGGGCCCCTCCGCAGGTTTCATGCCCGCGCCCATGGAAGAAATCGACGCCTTCTACGCCGAGCACAACCTGCCCACCCGCCTGGCCATCCCGGAGCGCATCGGCAAGGCGGCATTGCGCGTACTCGATAACGAGCCCGCGGCATGGCAGCTCGAGCCCGAGGTCCTCGTGTTTACCCGCTCCCTAGACACTGCGAGCGCCGAGCCGCACCTTGACTCCGCGCTTTTCGACGCCACGCTCAGCCAATCCGGCGACGAGCGCGTGTGGCTGGGAATCTCGCTGCTTGGAAACGCCACCCCCTCACAGCTGGAGGCGCTTTTGGCCTGGGGCAAAGCAAACGGTGCGGAGAATGCATTCGTGGAGGTGGAGGCGTCGGAAAGCGCAGCGTTGGCCCTGCTTAGTGAAGTCGGGTTTTTAGAACACCATCGCCGTGGGTATGCCGTGCGCAAAGGCGGTACCCTGTAGTCCATGCGCATAGCCACATGGAACATCAACTCGGTCCGCACCCGCGTGCAGCGGGCGGTAGACCTGCTGGCCAAACACGACATCGACGTATTGTGCCTGCAGGAGACCAAGGTTGCCGACGATAAGTTCCCTGTCATGGAATTCGAAGCCGCCGGCTACCACGTCACCCATCACGGGCTGAACCAGTGGAACGGCGTGGCCATCGTCTCCAAGGCGGAGCCGGAGGAAGTCTTCTACTCCTTCCCCGGCCAGCCAGGCTTTGCCAAGGACCCAGAAAAGCCGCAGGATTTGGAAGCCCGTGCGGTGGGCGCGCGGATTCGCGGCGTAGAGATCTGGTCGCTCTATGTGCCCAATGGCCGCGAAATCACCGACCGCCACTACGACTACAAGCTGCGCTTCCTCTACGCGCTGGCGCACTACAGCGAGAGCCGCGCGCAGTCGAAGCTGCTGCTCACCGGCGATTTCAACATTGCCCCGCGCGATGAGGACGTCTGGGATATCGAGGCCTTCCGCGGCAAGACCCACGTTACGGAGCCAGAGCGTGCGGCCTTCCAGATGCTGGAGGAGGCAGGCCTTGAGGAGGTTACACGGCGTTTTACGGAAGAGCAGCGCTGGACCTACTTTGACTACAAGTCGATGCGCTTTCAGAAGAACGAGGGCATGCGCATCGATTTCCAGCTGGCTTCGAAGTCCTTGGCCGCGACGGTGGAATCTGCGCAGGTAGACATGGTAGAACGCGCCGGCGACAAGACCTCTGACCACTGCCCGCTGCTGGCAGATTTCGATCTGCCTGACTTCGATTCGGTGCGTTAGGAGCACCTACCGGGGCATGGACTTCTCACTAAACATCGATCTTTCTTTCTGGCAGCTGTTTTTCCTCATCTTGGACTACGGCATCAAAATCTTGGCCATCGGATTTGTGCCCGAAGGCCGCCGACCCTCGAGCTCCACGGCCTGGCTGCTGGCTATTTTGCTGCTGCCCATCGTGGGCCTGCCGCTGTTTTTGCTGATGGGCTCGCCATATATCAATCGCCGCCGCCACCGCATCCAGCAGGAGGCCCATGACCTGATGGAAGACGTCACGGCGAGTACGCCGAATCATCCGCTGGGCAGGCTTTCTCCGGAGGTGGAATCCGTCATTGCGCTCAATCGCAATCTGACGGGTTTCCCGGCGCTCGTGGGCCACAATCGTGGCATTTACGCCGACTACGACGAGGCAATACGCGCGATTTCCAGCGCCGTCGACCGCGCCGAGAAGTACGTCTACATCGAGATTTATATCCAATCCTGGGACGAGGCCACCGATGTCTTCTACCAGGCTCTCAAACGCGCCCGCTCGCGGGGCGTGGAAGTCAAGCTGCTTTTAGACCAGATTGGCAGCCTGAAGTACCACGGCTATTGGAAATTCGGCCGGCGCCTTAGCGCGATCGGCGTCGACTGGCACTTGATGCTGCCGCTGCAGCTGCACAAGCTTCGTTTCCGCCGTCCTGACCTGCGCAACCACCGCAAATTGGTCATCATCGACGGCCAAACGGGCTTTCTGGGCTCGATGAACATGATTAAGCGCAGCTACCGCACCAAGGACCGCTACTGGGTGGACTACATGGTAGAGCTCACCGGCCCGGTGGTCACCTCCATGTCGGCGGTCTTTGCGGTGGACTGGTACCTGGAATCAGAAGAAGCACTTTCTTTGGAGCCGCTGCCTTACGACGACGCGGATACCGAGGACTCCAACTTCCTCCAGCTCATCCCGTCCGGCCCGGGTTACACCACGGAGCCGAACCTGCGCATGTTCAACTCACTGGTGCACCACGCCAAAGACCGCCTGGTAATGGTTTCGCCTTATTTCGTGCCCGATGAATCTTTGATGGAGGCGGTCACCACTGCCTGCTATCGCGGCGTGGACGTGGAGCTTTATGTCTCGGCCAAGGCGGACCAGTTCATGGTCAACCACGCGCAGTCCTCCTACTACCAGGCACTTTTGGAGGCAGGGGTGCGGATCTTCCAATTCCCAGAGCCTTTCGTGCTGCATTCGAAGTTCATCATGACGGACCCAGACGAGCCGGGCCGCCACCCGCTGTGCATGTTCGGCTCCTCGAATATGGACATGCGTTCTTTCGGTTTGAACTACGAATCCACGATGCTGGTGGCCAAGGGCAACTTATTGGCGGAGTTTAACCAGCTTGCTAGCAACTACCGCGCGGTGTGCCATGAGCTGACCTTGGAGGAATGGAACGAGCGCGGCTTCGTGCGCCGTTACATGGACAACGTGATGCGCCTGACCTCGGCGCTGCAATAGCGCCACCGGCACCGTCAGCGCCGCCTGGGCCGCCCTCCCCCGCACACTGCCTGCGCTCCCGTCGCGTTTGGCCCCTTCCCCACTAAATACCCAGACCTGGAAATGCAGCTCTCCGGTGGATTAAGGGGCGTCGGCAAGCGCAGCGATCCACGAACAGGAGGTCTGGGTTTTCAGCTCTGGGTAGATAGCCAAATGGTGAGGAAGCACGCTGCAAATGGCGACGAGTGACAAAAGGCGCTGTTGAAGACAACAGCGCCAAGGTAGCCAGGAGTGGCCAAGAGATCATGCGTCTCGCTTTTCAAGCACGAAGACGCCGAGGATCCACAGCGCTACCGCCCAAACGATGAAGACGATGGCGCTTCCCGCCGAGGAGTCCCATGGGACGTTTTCCGGCACAGTGTCCGAAGCCCAGTTGCCGAAGGCGGAAAATGGCATGTAGGGGATGAGGTCGTCGCCGACCTTCGGCAGCAGGCGCACGACGTTCTCAATGCCCAGGTAGAGAATCAGGGACAGTGCCACGGTGCCAGCGGTCTGGCGCAGCAGCCAGCCCAAGCCCTGCACAAAGATCACGACCATAAAGCCCAGCAGAGGTAAGAGCCACAGTGCGCGCTTGCCGCCGTCTTCTTCGAAAGGCTTGTAGATGTCCGCGATTTCCTTAGATGCGGAAAGGTCCGAGACAAAGTAAATCAGCACCAGCGCCAGAAACAGGATGACCGCCGCAATAACCGCGTACATCAGGAGCTTGACCAGCGCGACGATGGAGCGATTCGGGTTCGCCATGAAGACCGTGGACTGCAGTCCGAAGCGGTATTCGGTGGTCACGATCATGATGGCCTGGATCATGATGATCGGGATGCCCAGCATCAGCAGGATGGAGTTCATGCCCTCGGCAGTAAGCGGGCTAATCGGCATCGCTGGGTCCATCTCAGCGTTGAGACCGTTGAACAGCGCCCACAGGAAGGACAGGAGAAAATCAGGCCGGTGGTCCAGTAGAAGGACTTGGTGGTGCGCAGCTTGGTCCACTCGGCGCGGAGGGTATTGATAATCACTTTTAGCATTCCTCCTATGCGGCAGGCTGGTTAGGCTGGTTCGGCTGCCCAGCACCTGGGGTGCTGGCGTGGTACTGCACGTCCTCGCCGGTCATGCGCATGAAGGCATCCTCCAGGGAAGCGCGCTTCAGGCTAAGCTCGTTGAGCGGAACGCCTGTGGAATATGCCAGCTGGCCGATGAAATCGGTGCTGACGTCATTGATGATGAGGGTCTTGCGACCTTCCTCGTCGCTGCCGTCTGTATAAGCCACGTTGGCCTCACGCAGCGCGCCGCCGAACTCTTCGAGGTGATCGGAGCGCACGATGACTGAGGAATCCGAGTGCTGCTTTACAAAGTCATAGGTGGACTGGCTAGCCACTAGGCGGCCACGGCCGATGACCACGAGGTGGTCTGCGGTCATGGACATCTCCGACAACAGGTGGGAGGAAATCAAGACGGTACGGCCCTCTGCCGCGAGCGCGCGGACCAAGGAGCGAACCCAGCGAATACCTTCTGGGTCGAGGCCGTTGACCGGCTCGTCCAGGATGAGGATTCCCGGGTCACCCAGCAGGGCGCCGGCCAGGCCGAGGCGCTGGCCCATGCCGAGGGAGAAGCCGCCGGCCTTCTTACCGGCGACGTCGGAAAGCCCAACCAGCCCCAGCACCTCGTCCACGCGGGAAGTAGGAATGCCGTTGGACTGCGCCATCCACTTCAGGTGGTTGGCCGCGGTGCGGTTCGGGTGCACGGCCTTGGCGTCGAGCAGCGCGCCGACCTCCCGCAGCGGGCTCTTCAACTCGCGGTAGGCCTTGCCGTTAATACGGGCCTGACCCGCCGTGGGGGTATCCAGGCCCAGAATCATGCGCATGGTCGTCGACTTGCCCGCACCGTTCGGACCTAGAAAGCCGGTCACGATGCCTGGCTCCACCTTAAAGGTGAGGTCGTCTACTGCGCGGACAGACTTATATTGTTTCGTCAGTCCCTCAACTTCAATCATGCTGTCAAGGGTGCCATAGTTTCAGCCTCCTCACCGAGGTTGGCCCGCAATAAAGGCCCGCAAGGAGGGGATGGCCTCACGAAATGCCCCCAACAGAGGTAAATTTTCCACCTCGTCGAGGTGCACCCAGCGCAGCTCGTTGGACTCCTCGTTGGCAATAACGTCCAACGGCTCATCGCCACGGGTGCGTGCGATGACGGTGGTATAGGTCCAGTTGCCGGGCAGCTCGCCCACTGCGGGATAGGGCCCGGCGGTGACGCGCTCGCCGAGCACCAGGACGTCGGCAGGCGCGATGGCGCATTCCTCCTGCGTTTCTCGCAGTGCAGCCGCAACGGCGCTTTCATGGAAATCCCGCGCGCCGCCGGGAATGCCCCAGGTGCCGCCGTGGTTGGTCCACTCCGCACGGTGCTGGAGCAGCACGCGCTCGCCGGCAAGGAGGAAAAGCCCGGCCGCGCCAAACTTGCCCCATAGCTTTATCCCGCCCGGGCCGGCTGCCCAGCCATCGCCACTTATGTGCTCTCCTTGCTTCATGGCGCCCATCCTACGGTTCGCTCGCTGCATGCGACAGTGTGCAGCGACAGCACACAGCGGTGGCGTGCATCACCAAAGCCGCGCGGAACTGCGCTATTCTATGGGAATGACTGGCACAGGGTTGGAGGATGCTGCCGCACGTCCCAGCGAGCATCCGGCCGCGCACGAAGCGCATCCAGGCGATCACTGGCTCGACGAAGTCACCGAGCCCGCTACCCCGGCCTTCAACAACGCCACGCAGCTGGCCATGAACTCCTTCGCTGGCCCGGCGCGGTTGGCCCGCCGTCTCTACCACTTCGCGGCCACTACCCCAGGCAAGCTTTTTACCGTCACTGTGATTCTGACGGTGGCGCTCGCCGCCGCCGGCTTGTCGATGTCGAATACTTCCGCCAGCCGCCACGAGGCCTTGGACGAGCTGCTCAATTCCACCGAGCCGATGTCTAACGCGGCGCACCACCTCTACACCAACCTTTCGCTGGCGGATACCGTCGCCACCACGGGCTTCGTCCAGGCGGGCGTGGACTCCGAGATCAACCGCAAGCGCTATAACAAGGCCATCGACGCTGCCTCCGTGGCGGCCACCGAGTCCGTTTTGGGCACCAACACTAACGACGCCCGCATTCGCGAGCTGGTCACCTTTATCCAGCGCGAGCTGCCCGTCTATACCGCCCTGGTGGAAAAGGCGCGCACCAACCACCGCGCGGGCAATGCGGTGGCGAACTCGTATATGTCCAACGCCTCTTCGCTGATGAGTGACAAGATCCTGCCCGCGGCCGCCGAGCTTTTCTCGCTCACCACGGCCAAGGTCAAGGAGCAACAGCAGCGCCTGACCAGCCCCCAGTGGGTCCCGCTTTCCGGCTTAGTGGCGGCGCTTTTCTTCCTCTTTGTCGCACAGTGGTGGCTGTGGCGCCTGACGCGCCGCCGCTTCAACCGTGGCTTCTTGGCCGCCAGCGTACTGCTCTTCCTGGCTCTTTCCTGGGCCGCGATGGCGAACTTCGCCACCTGGAGCTCCGGTTATCACGGCTTCGAGACGGTCTCCCGTCCGTGGGACTCGCTCACCGCCTCCCGGATTGAGGCTCAACAGACCCGCACCTCGGAGACCCTGGCGCTGGTCCTGCGCTCCTCCGAGTCCGACATGACGGTGCGCTTTGGCTCGACGGTCTATTCCATCAACCAGGCCCTCGAGGACTACGAAGCCGCGCTTGCCGACGACGACATTCCCGTCACCGATCCCGCTCTCCTGCCAGCCGCACAAAGCGCCACCAAAGAATGGGAGGCCTCACACGAGGTCTTCATGAACGCGCTTGCCGACGGCCACTATGACGACGCTATCCACGAAGCCACGGCGATTACCCCGGACGGCGCTCCGACCACCGCGAGCTCCTTCAACGACGTGGATTCCGCGCTGGCGGAGCTCATCGGCGAGGCGCGCGTGGCCATGCGTTCCTATCTGGAAGAAGGCCTCAACGCGATGACCATGGTGGCCACGGCCGTATTCTTGCTGACCATGGGCGCTATCATCGCCGTCTGGTTGGGTATTCGTCCGCGACTCCAGGAGTACCTCTAATGGCTCATTCCACTCGCCTTCTAGCCGTCTTATCTGCGGCCGCCCTGTGTGCCGCCTCCTGCGGTGTCCCCGACTTAGGCAGCAAGGAGGAAAGGATTCCGCGCGCTTCCTTAGACGCAGAGGCGGGCCCTCCCCTTCCCGATAACTCCATCTTCGAGCCCGCCGGCAGCGCCGAACCCCGGCCGGTATTGGACGCGCCGCTGAAGGGCACCTATAAACCGGACGGCAAGAGCGCGAAGGAAAGAATTCCTGCCATTTATAAGCGCGGACGCATCATCGTCGGCGTGGACCGCTCCAATAACCTGATGAGCTACCGCGACACCGCAACGGGCGAGGTGCGTGGCTTTGAGGTGGATATCGCGCGCGAGATTGCCCGCGATATCTTCGGCGACCCGGACAAGGTTGACTTCCGCTTCGTCGAGTCCTCAGAGCGCACGAGAGCGCTCAACGACGAAAGCGTGGATATTGTCATTCGCACGATGTCCATTAGCGCCGAGCGTCAGCGTGAGGTTGCGTTCTCCGCGCCGTATATGACCACCAAGACCCGCCTTTTGGTGCTGACCAGCTCCGGCATCCGCTCGATCGATGACACCGCCGGCAAGACGCTGTGCGCGGTCCAGGGCTCCACCATCGTGGACACCATCCGCCGTGAGGCCTCCACCGCGAATATCCTGCAGACCCGCGCCTGGGGAGACTGCCTCATGGCGCTGCAGCTCAACCAGGTCGACGGCGTGGTGGCTGACGACGCCCTCCTCTCGGGCATGGTGGCCCAAGACTCCTATACCTCGATCGTCGGCGAGCCGCTGACCACGGAGGACTACGGCGTGGCCGTGCGCAAGCCCGATTCCACCCATGATTCGCGGCCGCTGCTGCGCCAGGTCAATTCCACCCTGGAGCGCATCCACAGCGACGGCACCTGGGACAAGCTTTTTGATCGCTGGCTCGGTGACTACCTGGCCAAGCCGGCTTTGGGCAGCCCTGACTACCTAGACGATGAGGAGGCATAAGCGTTGAGCCCTACTCAAGGCCATAGCTTCAGCGAGGACGAGCTCGACCACTTGGAGCCGGAGAAGCTGGAAGAGCCCAGCGAGCACGCGGACGATCAAGCGACGGCGGCGGCGATGCACACGGCGTCCAGTGCGGCGTCGGCTAGCGCGGCGCATGATGCCACCCAAGCAGTGCCCTTCGACCCGTTTGCAGATGAGGAGGGTACCTCGGCCGTGGCCTTCGACCCCTTCGCGGACGAGGACGGCGCGGATGCGGACAGCGACTTCAACGACCCGGATAATATCGGCGCCCTGATTGCGGAGCTGGGGCAGCTGCGTGACCGCCGCAAGCAGGAGGATGCCTCGCAGCGCTCGCGGCGCGCGGCCATCGATACCTTCCGCCAGCGGCGTGCGGCCAAGCGCACCGACCGCGAGGTGGCCGACGGCATGGCGCGCTTGCCTTTCATCGTGCCGCGCAACCCTACGGCGGCGCTCATCGACCCCGCAAAGGAGAAGGTTGCCCCGCCGCAGCTTTCTCCCGGCGATATCGTGGCAGGTCAGTACGAAATTCTGGGCGTTATTGCCCACGGCGGTCTGGGCTGGATTTACCTGGCTAATGACCACTTCGTCTCCGGGCGCATCGTGGTGCTCAAGGGCATGCAGGCGGAGAAGTCCTCAGACGAGACCGCCACCGCAGAGGTCGAGCGCGAGTTCCTGGCGGATATTACGCACCCGGGAATCGTGAAGATTTTCAACTTCATCGATGACCCCCGCGTGGACGGCGGCTTCATCGTAATGGAGTACGTGGGCGGCCCCTCGCTCAAACAGCGGCGCAACGACCAGGCAGACCGCCTGTTCCCGGTCGATACCGCGATTGCCTACATCTTGGAGCTGCTGCCGGCGCTGGACTATCTCCATGCGCGCGGGGTTGTCTACAACGACTTAAAGCCTTCGAACATCATCATCACCGAGGACCAGGTCAAGCTGATTGACCTTGGCGCGGTCTCCGGCATCGGCGCCTTCGGGCACATCTACGGCACGAAGGGCTTCCAAGCCCCGGAGATTGCCAAGGATGGCCCCTCGGTAGCCTCCGATATCTACACCATCGGCCGCACGCTGGCCTGCCTGACCTTCCATCTGCCGCAGGAAGACGGCGTCTACTTACCCGGGCTGCCTTCCCCTGCCGAGGAGCCGCTGCTGCGCCGCTACCTCTCCTTCTACCGGCTGCTGCTGCGCGCCACGGACCCAGATCCGGCCAAGCGCTTTCAGAGCGTATCGCAGCTGCGGGACCAGCTCTTTGGTGTGCTCCGCGAGGTCATCGCCCTGCGCGATGGCGTTCAGCATCCCTCGCAGCACTCGCTGTTTTCCCCACAGCGTACGACCTTCGGCACCAAGCACCTGGTCTTTCGCACGGATCAGCTGATTGACGGCATCGACCGCACCGTGCGCATCACCGCCTCCGAGGTGGTCTCGGCACTGCCGGCGCCCCTGGTGGACCGCTCGGACGTGGGCGCCGCGCTCCTGCAGGGTGCTTCCTACACGGAGCCGCAGGAAGCCCTCGAAACGCTGCGCCAGGCCATGCAGGCCCCGGAGTACGAGGAATCCGCAGAAATCCCGCTCGGCGTGGTGCGTTCCATGATCGACCTGGGTTATACCGGCCAGGCCCGCGAATGGCTCGCCTCGATTGAGGACAAGCTCGGAAACGATTGGCGCTTCCAGTGGTACTCCGGCGTCGCCGTGCTGCTTCTCGACGACTATCGCGCCGCCCAAGTGCACTTCGCGAACGTCCTCAACCTACTGCCGGGCGAGCCGGCGCCGAAGCTGGCTATCGCGGCGATTAACGAGCTCATCTTGCAGCAGCTGGGCTACAACGAAGTCTCGCTCATCGATCCTGCCATCGCGCGGGCTTGTGCGAACCTCACTACCAGCCTGGACGAGCTGCCGAACGAACTGTTTACCGACGATCGAGGAATCTGGGATCACGTCACCGATGACCCGGCTCACCTGCGTTTTAACTCGATGCGTCTGTACGGAATCGTGTGGGCCACCTACCCGACCACGGTCTCATCCGCTTTCGGCCTGGCCCGCCAGCTGCGCTCGGAGCAGCAGGTGGAGCTGGCCGTGACGACGCTAGATCGCGTGCCCAACGCCTCGCGCCACTACCGCATGGCCCGGCTGACCACCATTTTGCAACTGGTACTGCACGATCTTTCCGAGTCTCGTATCCGCCGTGCTGCCCGCCGTCTGGAGGAGATACCGCAAAATGAGCCGCGATTCTTGCAGGTCAAGGCGGCAGTCATCTCCGCGGGCCTGAACTTCCTCCGCGACTGTGACCTCGATGCGGCGGCCTCTCCGAATGACCTCTTCGAGTTCGCCTTCACGCAGCGTGGCTTACGCTACGGCTTGGCCGATACTCTGCGCGCCCTGGCTCGGCAGGCGCCCTTCGCGCGGCACCGCTACGCGCTGGTGGACCTGGCGAACCAGGTGCGGCCGGTGACCAACTTTTAGCCTGGTCCGCCTCCGCGGCTCCCCTCGATGGCTCTGCCTTCCGCCATGTCTGCCCTTCCAAATGGTGAGGTCAACCGTCCCGAACGTCCCCTCAATAGCCATCACTAGCCCCAACCATGAACACTGACTCCACTAGCCACATCGCGACCTCACCATTTGACTATTCGCGTCGTGCCTCAGCCCAAATGGTGAGGACCACATGGTGAGGTGAGTGATCACCAGCCCCAGCAGACAGCGCCAGTCACAGTAGTTACAGCTCGACCTCACCATCTAGGCCAACCACCTGCAAATGGTGAGGACCCTGGTGAGAGGAAGCGCCTACGCCTGGCGCACCACTTGCTGCAGTCCCCGCTCACGGCCAGACACCCAAGTTGCCCGCAAATCTGCGAGGAACTTCTGCGGCTGATGAAACAGCTCAGTCGAAGTCACACGGAATACCGTGTAGCCGGCATTCCGCAATCGCACCTCGCGGCGACGCTCTTCCACGATTACCCGCCGGGTATCCGAGCCATAGGTTTCGCCGTCATACTTCACGGCTCCATCAATTTCCAATACCAGCCAACCATCAATCAGAACATCAACTCGAACACTGGGAATCACCCAGACTTGCTGTTGGATGGAATGACCCATCTTTGCGTGTGCCAATAACGCGATACATAATGCCTCGTAGGGCGACTCGCATTGACCAGAGAGAAGCGATATAGCTCGACGTGCTTCAGCGATATCTTTGACCCGCCCCATAGTTTCGAGGCAATCCATAGCCATAGCCTTAGCAGCCTCGACATCGAGTTCAGGATGCATCCGGAACCATGATTCGAGTGCCACGAAGCCGCGAATCCAGCCTTCGAAGCGCGCGACATCCAACGCGGCGCGCAAAGCAGACGTCACGCGAACGCCCTGCGCCTTCTCGACCATAGAATCTGGCAGACGCATCTTCTTGTAACTTCGGCCGTGGCCCCAGTCTCTCCGCGGCGGCATAACGCCAGAGCGCAGAGCGAGCGTCACCGGCTCCTCGCCGCACCGCGGCGGAAGGACCCACAACCCATGCACCCGCGCCGCCGAAACTCCCACGAGCACAGCCCGCCTAGCACAATGGCCCGCCCGCAAACACCGCGCCAGCTGCTCTTCATGCCAAGGCAGCGACTGCCCTTCTACTACTCCCCCGAATTGTTCCATAGGGCTAGTCCACTAGCAGGGCCAGTACTAGCGCAAGAGGGAATTGGCGCAACAGGTCAAATCTGTGGATAACTCATCGCGACGAAGGGGCCAACCACCAGGTTGGCCCCTTCCAAACGCGGACTAGTACAGCCCCGCCTCACGCGCCATATCGGCGATTTCAGCGGACTTCTGTGCGATAGCCAGCTCCTCGTTGGTCGGCACCACGAAGACCTTGACCGGCGAGTCCGGCGTGGAAATCATGCGCGGCTCCTTCGAGCGCACAAGGTTTGCTTCCTTGTCAAAGTGGATGCCATACATTCCCAGGTTGAACAGCGAATCCTGGCGCACCTCAGTGTCGTTTTCGCCCACACCCGCGGTGAAGGTGATCGCATCCAGGCGGCCCAGCGCAATCATGTACGAGCCGATGAAGCGGCGCAGCTGGTGGATGTAGATGTTGTATGCCAGCCATGCATCCTGGTCCTCGGCTTCGATGCGCTCACGCAACACACGGAAGTCGTTGACGCCGGAAATGCCCTTTACGCCAGACTGCTTGTTGAGCAGGTTGTCAATCTCATCGATAGACATACCCGCCTGGCGGGGGAGGTGGAAGATGATGCCCGGGTCAATGTCACCGGAACGGGTACCCATTGCCAGACCAGCCAGCGGGGTAAGGCCCATCGAGGTGTCAATCGGGCGGCCATGGCGGATTGCTGCTGCCGAAGCACCGTTGCCCAGATGCAGCGTGATCTGGTTGACGCGCTTCGGGTCCTTATCCAGAAGGCGCGGAACCTGCTGGGAGACGAACTCGTGGGAGGTGCCGTGGAAGCCATAGCGACGGATGTCGTACTTGGAGGCCACCTCGTTGTTGATGGCGTAAAGCGCAGCAGCCGGCGGCAGGGTGTTGAAGAACGCGGTATCGAACACGGCCACGTGCGGAATGCTCGGCAGCATCTTGCGAGCCACGCGAATGCCGTCCAGGTTGGCCGGGTTGTGCAGCGGAGCCAGCGGGATGAGGTCCTCAATCATGGACTCAATCTGGTCCGTAATCAGCTGTGGATCGGAGAAGAGGCGGCCGCCGTGCACAACGCGGTGGCCCACGGCGATGACCTCAACGTCCATCGGGCCCACATTGTGCTGGTGCATGATGTCGAACGCGCGCTCCAGGCCGAAAGAGTGGGTAGGAATCTCCAACTCTTCCTTGTATTCCTCGCCACCAGTCTTGACGGTGACGGCACCCATCGGCTCGCCGACCTGCTCCACGAGACCGGAGACCAGCGGGGCATCGGTAGCTTTGCCTGCTGGGTCAACCAGCTGGAACTTGACTGAGGAGGAACCTGAGTTAAGAACGAGTACGTAAGCCATTTACTTGACTCCTGCCTGGATAGCCGTGATTGCGACGGTGTTGATGATGTCCGGAACGGTAGCGCCGCGGGAAAGGTCGTTGACCGGCTTGTTCAGACCCTGCAGAATCGGGCCGACTGCCAGTGCGCCGCCGGTACGCTGGGCGGTCTTGTAGCCGATGTTGCCTGCCTCCAGGTCCGGGAAGATGAAGACGTTTGCCTGACCAGCCACCTCGGACTCCGGTGCCTTCTTGGCGGCAACGCCTGGGTCACAAGCGGCGTCGAACTGCAGCGGGCCGTCCACCTTGACGGAGGAATCGATGCCGCGGGCAGCCTCAACAGCAGCAACTGCACGGTCGACGTCCGGGCCGGAGCCAGAGGTGCCGGTGGAGTAAGACAGCATGGCCACGCGTGGGTCGATGCCGAACTGCGCTGCGGTCTTCGCAGAAACCACGGCGATTTCACCCAGCTGCTCGGCGGTCGGGTTCGGGTTGACCGCGCAGTCACCGAAGGCCCACAGGCGTCCGCGCATCACCATCAAAAAGATGGAGGAAACAACGGATGCGCCCGGCGCGGTTTTGATGATCTGGAAGGAAGGCTTAATCGTGTGTGCGGTGGTGTGCGCAGCGCCGGAAACCATGCCGTCTGCTAGGCCCTTGTGCACCATCATGGTGGCGAAGTAGGAGACATCCTTCATGGTCTCGCGCGCCTGCTCGAGGGTAACGCCCTTCTTCTTGCGCAGCTCCGCGAAGTCGGCCGCGAACTCCTCTGCCAGCGGGGAGTTCAGGTGGTCAATGACGTCCACGCCGGTGAGATCCACGCCGAGGAGCTCCGCACGCTTGGCGACGTCCGCCTCATCACCCAGGATGGTCAGCTTCGCCACCTTGCCCGCCATAAGCGCTCCGGCTGCCTCGATAATGCGGTCGTCCTCGCCTTCCGGCAGAACGATGTGCGCACCGGCGGCACGGGCTTGGTCAAGCAACTGCTTCTGGAAGACCTCCGCGCTCATTACCGGCGCGACGGACTCGATGGCTGCGAGCGCACCGGGGACAGACGCGACGTCGGTAAACGCGCCTACTACCTCAGCACCCAGGGAACGGGCATGTGCAAGGGCCAGGTCGGAGGTGCGCTGCGGAGCGTTGGAAATCAGAACAAACGGGATGCCCAGGGCCGCTGCGGCCTTGGCGTCAAAGTCCATCACACCCGTGCCCTGCAACACGACGTCGCCTTCTGGAACGGTGACCAGAATCTGGTCCAGGGTGGTGCCCAGGTCATCGAGCTGCGCGAAGGTCGCGCCGAGGTCGGTTGCCAGGGAGGCGATATCGAGGCCGTCAAAACCACGGCCAATGACGCTCACGAGTGCGGAGTTCTGTGAAGACATTTACTGCTAGCCTTTCTCTTCCCAAAGAGTAGACGATGTTGTGTGTTGCGCGTCACGAGGCACAACATACAGTGACCTCTTCACCATACTGGAGATGTCCGAATTTAGCCGTTTTAAAAAGGCTTAGTGCAATCTAAAACACATTTAGGAACCTCCAATCGCCCAGCCACCCGAAAAAGCGGTGTGGTGAGTCACATAAATTGCCCAGAGTGAGAGCCGCGGAGTAGGTTGAATTTATAAGGATTGTTACTTCGGGCAAGACCTAGGATGCTGTGTGCACCGCGCATTCCACTGAACTATGAAATGCAAAGACCCAGCTTCCTGGGTCTTTTTGTAGTTTTTAGGCCTCCTGGGCAGGCCCCAGGAACCTCCGCGAACTGCATTGCGCCCGGTAAGAAGTTCGAAAGGAAATCTCATGTCGACGCAAACGCGCTCTACAGCTGAGGCCATCTTGGATGGCATCGGCGGCGCGCAAAACATTGCCTCTTTCACGCACTGCGCCACCCGCCTGCGCTTCCAGCTTAACGACGCCTCGAAGGCCGACAAGGAAGCGCTCGACGCCATCCCCAAGGTGCTCGGCGCCGTGCCGCAAGGCGACTCAAGTTACCAGGTAGTTATCGGTGGCGACGTCGCTACCGTCTACGACGAGATCAACGCTTTGCCGGAGATGAAAGACGGCGGCGCTTCGAATGCGGACATCAAAGCCGCGGCCCGCTCGAAGGCGAAGGGCAAGGTTCCTTTTATGGACGAGTTCTTCGAGTACTTGTCCGATTCTTTCCGACCAATTCTGGGTGTGTTGCTCGGCGCCTCGCTGATTATCGCTTTCGCGTCGATCCTCGACGCATTCGGAATCGTCGACTTCCGCGCCGAGGACAAGCCCGCCTCGTGGTTCTTCGTCGACTCCATGTGGCGCTCCGTCTTCTACTTCCTGCCGCTGATGGTGGCCTACAACGCCGGCAAGAAGCTGCGCATCGACCCATGGGTCCCGGGCGCCATCATGGCCGCCCTGCTGACTCCGGAGTTCTTGGGCCTTTCTGAGAACCCTGCCGTCCAGTGCGTGGTCAACGATACGTTGGGCAGCGAGCAGTGCTCCATCCCAATCTTTGGCATGACCATGCAGCTTCCGGGGTACGGCGGCAACGTCTTCGTACCGTTGATGATGGCCTTTGTGGCAGCGCTGGTCTACCGCTTCTTCCAGAAGATCATTCCTTCGGCTCTGCACATGGTGTTCGTCCCGTTCTTCACTATGCTCATCGTCATCCCTCTCACGGCATTTATCATCGGCCCGTTCGGCGTATGGGCCGGTAACGGCATCGGCGCCGGCCTGTCCTGGATGAATGACAACGTTCCATTCGTCTTCGCCCTGGCTATCCCGATGATCTACCCGTTCCTGGTTCCGCTGGGTCTGCACTGGCCGCTGAACGCCTTGATGCTGGTAAACATCCAGACCTTGGGCTATGACTTCATCCAGGGCCCAATGGGTGCTTGGAACTTCGCCTGCTTCGGCGCCACCGCCGCCGTGCTGGCACTGTCCATCCGCGACAAGGACACCGTAATGCGTCAGACCGCCGGCTCCGCCTTGGTTGCGGGCCTGCTGGGCGGCGTCTCCGAGCCTTCTCTCTACGGCATTCACCTGCGTTACAAGCGCATCTACCCGCGCATGCTGGTGGGCTGCTTTGCCGGTGGCCTGACCGTGGCACTTTTGACCCTGGGCTCCAACGGCATCACCACGGATGCCTTCGTCTTCACCTCCCTGCTGACCATCTCCGTGTTTAGCCCGATGGCCAAGTACGCCATCGCCATTGCTGTGGCATTCGTCGTGGCCTTCCTGGCGGTCTTCATCACTGACTACCGCTCCCCGGAAGAGCGCGCAGCGCTCAAGGCCGCAGCCGCAGAGGAGAAGGACGCACCGCTTGCCGACGCCCCGGCCGAGTCCACAGCCGCACCCGCAGCCGCCACTGCCGGCACCGTCACCGACATCTCCTCCCCTGCAGAGGGCGAGGTTATCCCGATGGCCGAGATCGATGACCCGGTCTTTTCCGCCGGCACGCTGGGCGATGGCGTGGGAGTCATCCCTGCTGATGACAAGGTCTACTCCCCTGTTACGGGCACCATCGTCAGCGCGATGAAGACCGGCCACGCTTATGGCATCAAGACCGAGTCCGGCGTCGAGGTCCTCGTCCACATCGGCATCAACACCGTGAAGATGAAGGGCGAGGGATTTGCTCCTGCCGTTAAGAAGGGAGATACCGTGGGGGCTGGCGATCTGCTAGCCACCGTGGACTTCGACGCAGTCCGCGCCGCCGGTTTCGACACCACCATCGTCGTAGCAGTCACCAACACCAAGTCCCTGGCCGAGGTAACTCCGGCCGGAATTAAGAAGGCTACGGCTGGCGATACCATCATCACCGCTACCCGCTAAAACCGCTTCGGCGCGTATGCGGCGCGCTATTCCATGAGGCCCGATGAGTTCTATTATCATCGGGCCTCATGCAGATCCTGCGCGTTTTCAATAACAACGTCATCCTCGCTCGCCGCGGCACTGGTGCCGCAGCAGAGGAAGTGATCGTTACCGGGCGCGGGATCGGTTTCAAGGCCCGCTCCGGCGACGAGGTGGACCCTGCCAAGGTGGTCAAGGTTTTCGTGCCAGCCTCCGGCCGCGACCCCGACCACTCGGCCCTCATGCTCGCATCCGTGCCGGGCGAGTTCATCCAGCTGGTGCTAGAGGGCATGGATCAGGCCGCGGTGCCGGAGAGCTACCGCAACAAGCTAACCCTCGTCGTCGCATTGGCGGACCACGTCCACTCCGCGGTCCAACGCGGCGCCACCATCAACTACCCGCTCGAAGCGGAGGTGCGCCACCTCTACCAGGAGGATTTCGAGCTAGCCAAGCGCCTCTTGCGCGTAATTAACGAGCAGCTGCACACGCCGCTAGCGGAGTCAGAGGCCATTGCCATCACTTTGCACTTGGTCAATGCGGGGTTCTCGGTAGGCGACTTGTCTGGCACCTACCGCATGACGGGGCTAATCCAGCAGCTGCTCGACATCATCGGCCAGCATGCCGGAGTGAAGCTAAACAGCGAGGAAATCTCCGTCGCGCGTTTCATTACACACTTGCGCTATCTCTTCGTCCGCATGGCAGAGCACACGCAATTGGACTCGCAGGGCACCGCAATCGCCGAGGCAATCAACGCCCAGTACCCGCAGGCGGCAGACTGCTCACGCACTATCGCAAAGCTCATCGAGCTGCGCATGGACACGGAACTTACCGCGGATGAGGTCAGCTACCTGACGCTGCACATTGCGCGCCTGCAGAAAGCGTCCACGCAAGACATCAAACAGGGCTAACGCTCACGTACAATCGTGTGCCATGACTTACACGATTTCCGCTGCGAACTTGTCCCACCTCAGCCCGCTGCAGGTGCACGAGCTGTATAAGTTGCGAGTGGACGTCTTCGTGCACGAGCAACAGTGCCCATATGCAGAAATCGACGATACGGATGCACGCGACAGCACGGTGCATATCCTGGCAATTGATGATGAGACCCAGCAGTTGGCTGGCACCGCGCGCGTCTTCCCCTCCACGCTAGATGGCGAGGAGGTAGCCCAGTTTGGCCGCTTTGCGTTGGACAAGCAGGCCCGCGGCACGGGGCTGGGCAAGCAGGTCATGGAAGCGGCTTTGCAGTATGCCGCGGTGGCCATGAGCGGCCAGCCGGTCTACTTGGAGGCACAGGCACCGCTGGTGGATTACTACGGCGCCTATGGTTTTAAGGTGTGCGGCGCGCTTTTCGACGACGAGGGCATCCCCCACCAGCCGATGATTCTGCGCCGCGAGAGCTAATCGTCTGCGGAACGGTTGAGAACTGGGTCGACCTCGACGACGGGCTCAGCCACCTCGACGAAATCGATGTCCGCGGCGTCGTTAGCTACTGGGTCCACGGCCTGTGCATTGGCGACAACGTGCGCGTTCGGGGTCTGGCTGATGCTGATCTTGGCGGCGGCAAGCGCGGCACGGTCGCGCGCAGTCTCGACGTCTTCTGCGGTGGTTGCCACCATGCCCATGCGGCGGCCAGCGTAGGCACCGGGCTTGCCAAAGAGACGGACGTCGGTCTCTTCGAAGGCCATGGCCTCTGCAACGCCGCTATAAGCGACGTCGTCAGTCGCGGCGTCGGCATGCAGCACCACGCTGGCACCTGGCGAGGTTAGGGTGACGTCAATTGGGTAGCCCAAGATGGCACGGGCGTGCAGCTCGAACTCGGAGAAGCGCTGCGTGTAACCGGTGAGCATGGCGGTATCGGAAGGGCGCGGGGAGACGGAAGAAAAATACACATCCTCGCCGGCGACGAAGAGCTCGACGCCGTAGACGCCGCGTCCGCCTAGCTCGTTGGAGATGCGCGCGGCAACGGAGCGTGCGTTCTCAAGTGCGATCTCGCTCATGGCCAGCGGTTGCCAGGATTCGATGAGGTCGCCGCGCTCGTGGCGGTGACCGATGGGCTCGCTAAACCAGGTGCAGAGCTTGCCCGTTGCAGGGTCGATGGAGCGAACGGCGAGGAGGGTGACCTCGTAGTCAAAGTCCACGAAGCGCTCAGCGATGACGCGCTTTTCATCGGAGGACACGCGGCGCACGAGGTTCCAAGCGTCCTTGAGATCTTCCTCGTCCTTGACCAGCATGTGGCCCTTGCCGGAGGTTGCCACGTCAGGCTTTACGATGCACGGCATGCCGAGCTCATGAACGGCTTCGGCAAGCTCCTCCGCAGAGCTGGCAAAGCGGTATGCGGTTACGGGCAGTCCGATGTTTTCTGCGGCCTCACGGATGGTCTGGCGGGACTGGGTCAGCTCGCACGCCCGGGCGCTAGGGACGACGACCGCTGGGGTTTCGGACTCAAGCCGCGACAACGCCTCGACGGCCACAACCTCAACTTCGGGGACGATATAGTCTGGCCGGATGCGCTGGGCGATTTCAAGGACTTTGGCTTCATCGGTGATGTCTGCGATGTAGCTAAAGTGCGCGAGCTGTTGTGCAGGGGCCCCGGCGTAGCGGTCAACAGCGTGTACCTCAAGGCCCAAGTTCTGGAAGGCAATGACTAGTTGCTTGCCCAGCTCGCCTGCACCAAGCAGCAACACTTTGGTGGCGTTACCGGTAAGGGGGGTACCTATATGACCTGCGATGTCGCCTGAAATATCCATCCTTGAATTATTGCATACCAACCCCACAGACTTATTAACGAAAAGCCAGGCTGGCCTTTCGCAGGCTTATCAAGCTCCGCAGGCATATCCGGATGCATCTAGCTAAGCCAGGAGACTAATTACCAATGCCCCTGTAGCAACCAGTGCCACGCCGCCAAAAACCTGCTCACTGTGATCCGAAAAACACGGATACAGCAATAGAAATGCGAGATATCGGATTAGATATCTCGCATTTGTCGAACTTAAGTAACGTACATCTAGTGGTCGGTCATGACGTCATGGCGGACGATGGTTTGGTCACGGCCGGGGCCCACGCCGATGTAGGACATGCGGCAACCTGAGAGTTCCTCAAGACGCAGGACGTAATCCTGAGCCTTTTGCGGGAGCTCCTCAAAGGTTTTACAGCCCGTGATGTCCTCCTCCCATGCCGGCATGGTCTCAAAGATTGGCGTTGCGTGATGGAACTCAGACTGGGTCAGCGGCATCTCATCGTAGCGCTTGCCATCGACGTCGTAAGCCACGCAGATCGGAATCTCGCCAATACCGGTGAGCACGTCCAGCTTGGTCAGGAAGTAATCGGTGAAGCCATTAACGCGCGTGGCGTAGCGCGCAATGACGGAGTCGTACCAGCCACAGCGGCGCTTACGGCCGGTGTTAACGCCGATCTCACCACCGGTGGTCTGTAGGTACTCTCCCCACTTGTCAAAGAGCTCGGTGGGGAACGGGCCGGCACCCACGCGGGTGGTGTAGGCCTTGATGATGCCCAGCGAGGTCTTGATGCGGGTCGGGCCAATACCGGAGCCCACGGAAGCACCGCCGGCAGACGGGTTCGAGGACGTAACGAACGGGTAGGTGCCGTGATCCACATCCAACATGGTGGCCTGGCCGCCCTCCATCAGGATGTGCTTGCCCTCCTCCAAGGCCTTGTTGAGCTCCAGCTCTGCATCGATAACCATCGGTGCTAGGCGCTCGCGGTAGCTCAAGAAGTAGTCCACGATCTGGTCAGGGTTAATCGCCTTGCGGTTGTACATCTTCACCAGCATCTGGTTCTTGATGTCCAGCGCAGACTCAACCTTCTGCCGCAGGATGGACTCATCGAAGATGTCCTGCACGCGGATACCGATGCGAGCGACCTTATCGGAGTAGGCCGGGCCAATACCGCGGCCCGTGGTGCCAATGGCGCGCTTGCCCAAAAAACGCTCCTGCACGCGGTCCAGGGTCTGGTGGTATGGCGCTACCAGGTGAGCGTTCGCGGAGATTCGCAGGCGCGAGGCATTCGCGCCGCGTGCCTCAAGGCCGTCGATCTCATCAAAGAGAGCTTCAAGATTAATAACAACGCCGTTGCCCAATACCGGAGTTGCGTTCTCAGAGAGAATGCCGGCGGGAAGGAGCTTGAGCTCATACTTCTCGCCGCCAACTACAACAGTATGGCCAGCGTTATTGCCGCCATTCGGCTTGACTACGTAGTCAACCTTGCCACCGAGGATGTCGGTGGCCTTACCTTTACCTTCGTCGCCCCATTGAGCGCCAACGATGACGATTGCTGCCATGTCTGGGTGTCACTTCCTAATGATTGAAGCCAAATACGCAACCACTTTACCCCTAGAAGTGTGCAGACGGGTATTAATTGACAGCTCTCATTTTTAACACGGCTGCCTCACCGCGTTTACGCGATGTTCAGGAATACCAAGATATTAACGATGTTCGCGAAGTCGATGAACATGCCACCAATGATCGGCAGGATGAAGAAAGCCAGCTTGGATTCCTTGAACTTGGTGACCACGGAGTCCATGTTTGCCATGCCGTTCGGGGTAGCGCCCATACCGAAGCCGCAGTGGCCAGCGGTAAGAACCGCGGCGTCGTAGTCGCGGCCCATGACGCGGAAGGTGACAAAGTTGGCAAACAGCCACATGAGTGCCGTCTGGCCCACCAGCAGGATGAGCATCGGGACAGCCAGTTCAGCGAGCTCCCAGAGCTTGATGTTCATAAGAGCCATCGCCAGGAAGAAGTTCAAGCCAATAACACCGAGGATCTCAACCTCTTGGGTTGGGACCAGTTCCTTGTATTCCTTCTGCTCACGGGAGTCATTGATAAAGCGCAGGATGATCGCCACGATCATGGAGCCGAAGTAAAGCGGGAAGGCTGCCTTATCGGTGAGCATGCCCACGAAGTGGTTCATCGCATCGGTCACGAAACTACCGATGAGCATGGAAACTAGAATCATCACGAAGGCGTGCAGCATGGCGTCGCCGCGCAGCTTGCGGGCGACGTGAGCAATCAGCGACTCGTCAACGTCGACCTCTACTGCCTTCTGATCCATCAGATTGCCCTTGGTAATCAGGCGGTTTGCCAGCGGGCCGCCCATGAGCGAGCCCATGATGAGGCCGAAGGTAGCTGCGGTGTAGGCCACGGTTTCTGCACCGCTAACACCAGACTGTTCGACGAGAGGCGCGATACCGCCCGAAACACCGTGGCCACCGGTCATGGAAACAGAGCCCGTCATCAAGGCCAGCTTGGCATCGACACCAACGATTGGAGCCAGGCCCACGGCAACTACGTTCTGCAGAATGGTCAGAACAATCGCCACAACGAGGAAGACCATTACCTTCGGGCCGGCGGCGCGCAGCACCTTCAACGATGCGCCGTAGCCCACCGTGGTGAAGAAGATAACCATGAAGAAGCTCTGCAGCGTGGTATCGAACGTAATCTCAGCGATACCAGTCTGGTGCAGCACCAGGTTGATCAAAGCAAAGAGGAAGCCACCGATAACCGGGGCCGGAATAGCAAAGCGCTCAAAGAAATAAATCCGCTGCTTGAGCCAAATACCCAGCAAGAGCAACACGACAGCGATGCCGATGGACTGGATCATGGTGAATTCAATTGCCAAGATGAAGCCTCCGTGAAGTTGTCGGGATAGTTACCTGTGTGCCACGGCACGAAGATAAATCAAATGTGAAGTTGAAAGTAGTGCGGACTAAAAATATATCCCCATGTGACCCCCTCCACCCCAATTGGCGGTTATCAATGGGGGTAATTTGCGTTGTAGGGTGTAGAAGTTATGCCCCAATTCGCGGGGTGATTCGCTGGGAAAGGCAAGGTAACTCACGGTGACCCTAATCGTTGTTCGTTGCGGTAGCAGACTCAGCCTGGATTTGCCCCCACACGCAGAAATTCTCGACGTCAGCGCGGTTCCAACCCGCTCCGAGCTTCGTCCGCTAGACGCAGCCGCGAAGACCGCACTGCCGGAAGATCCCACCCCTTCCCTCGATGAGATTGCCGCCCAACCCGACGTCCGGCATTTGAGTACCCCCGCCTTCGCGCCGCAAGGGCCCCACTTGGTGGAGCCACTACGCATCGTCGTGGTAGGAGACGACGCCGCCTTGAGCGCAGTTCTTAGCCGCATGATGCGCGGCGACTACCTCTGGGCCGAGATCGCCTATGTGCCCACGGATTCTTCTTCGCCCGCTGCCCGCAACTGGGGCCTGCCTACCGATCTGCAATCTGCGCTCAGCGTTGCGCTTTCAGCACCGGTGCACCCAGTACCGCTGATCCGCAATGATGCAGGTCTTGCCGTGGCGGGCTCGGCTTCGATTTCCGAGTGGAATAACACGGACATCACCGGCGAGATCATCGTGGATGATCATGTTGTCGTCCGCCACGAAGGTACCGGCAAGGCCGGCATCGGTACGTATGGTGCCCGGTTGGTACCGATGATTGATGCGCCGGGGATCTTGGCAGCGAAGGCTGTCTCCCCCGTTGCTAAATCCGCAGACCTAGGGCTTGCTGAAGCCGCAAAGTCCGGCTTCAGCGGATGGCTGCGATCGAAGTTCTCCTCCCCCATCGCCTCCGGCCAGCTCGATGAATCCAGCATCTGTACCGGCCGCGCGGTGCAAGCGGGCGGCCCGGAGCTGCGCGTAATCGTCGATGGCGTCAGCGCGAAGCGAGCCGTCAAGCGCGTGACCTTCTACCGGCACCTGCGTGATCTGCAGGTTGTACGGCCTTAATTATCGCGGCTTTACTCCGTGCGTTTAGTCGGTGTCGAGAACTTCCGGTGGGTAGGCCGGATGGTCAGAGGTGGGGGCAAGCTGCGCCACGGCTGATTCGCGGGACATGCCGCAGACCATCAGCAGGTCGACGATGATAGAGCGGGTCTGTGCGAGGAGTGAGTAGGCGGAAAGAACGCCGTCCTTGCCAAGCACGTCCATGGTGGCGTTCGCGCCAAGGACACGTAGGCGGCGCACGATTTCCGGGATGACCACGGCCTCGTTGGCGCGTGATTCCTTGCTGCTGGCCCGGCCGTAGAGCTCGGCGAGCTCATACGTGACGTCGGAAAGCTCGTCGATGAGGTCAAGCTGGGCTTCGGTGACGTGGTCGCCGTCCTCCGAAAGCACCAAGGCTCGGCGGGAAAGCACGCGCACACCGCGGATAGCGTTGTCCACCGGGGTGAGGATGCGCTCCAGGGAGCGGATGTTGCGCTGCCAGCTCCACAGGAATGGGGAAACTTTGACGGTCTCAGCGCTGCCCTTGGCCGCCTGGAGCATGTCATTGATATCGCTCTGCGTACCCCGGACGGCGTCGCGAGCTTCCAGGATCGCCTTCTCATCGCCGGCGCGGAGCCCGCCGGCGACGTCGGAAAGCACTGCAGAAGCCACCCGCAGAACCTTGGATACTTCCTTACGCACGGCGCGCAATGGGGAAGTCGGAATGAGGGCGACCATGCAGATGCCGATGAAGGCGCCGATGATGGCGTCGATGGCGCGGGAGAGTCCGCCCATCTCCTCCGGGGGCATGATGGTGGCGATCAGGATGGCGCCGATGGCCACTTGGTTGCTGATGAGCTGCGACTCGGTCACGAAGGACGCGATGAGCAGCGAGCAACCGATGATTATGGTCATGTGGATAGGGCCGGTGCCCAGGCCGTCAACCAGGAGGGTGCCCACGATAACGCCGACGATGCCGCCGATGGAGAGATCCACCGCGCGTTTAAGGCGGTCCCCGCCGGACAGGCCCAAGATGATGATGACGGACATCGGCGCGAAGAACGGCTGAGCGTGGCCGAAGACGACGTGCGCGACGAAGAAAGCCAGGCCGGCGCCGAGGGTGGACTGGACGATGTAGAGGAAGCGGGACTTCACGCGCGCAAACCGGGATTTGACCGAGCGGTCAAAGCTGCGCAGCTGTTGGCGCGTGGTCAGCTTGGCCCGTTCCTTGGTGCTCTTATCCTTTGCTTCCGCCATGGTTTCCTTATCTTAGTTCGCCCGTGTGGATTGCTTGGCTCTGGTTGAGGTCGGCCTGGGTCGTGGGTGGGTCGTGGGTGGGTTCACTCTAGATGGTGAGGTCACCTCACCACTTGCGGGCCTCATTTGCCCCATTGGTTTACACTAGTCCCTTTTGTTGTGCGGTGACCTCACCATTTGGGTTTTGATTCCGGTTTGACTCGGGCGAGGATGTTGGTCGGGGACTTTGCCGGCGCATTCTTTGACGCTAAACACAGCAAAGCCGCTCCTCCCTCCCAGCGGCTGCGGGGTTCCCAGCGGCTGCGGGGTCTGGGGGGAACGGCTCTGTGTGGTGTGGTTTGGTGGTCAGTCTTACTTGGAGATGGACTTGCCCACGGAGTGCAGGTCGGTGCAGGCCTCAACCACGCGCTCAGCCATGGACTGCTCTGCCTTCTTCATGTAGGAGCGTGGGTCGTAGACCTTCTTGTTGCCAACCTCGCCGTCGATCTTGAAGACGCCGTCGTAGTTAGCGAACATGTGGCGGGCAACCGGGTTGGTGAACGCGTACTGGGTATCGGTGTCAACGTTCATCTTCACAACGCCGTAGGACAGAGCCTGCTCGATCTTTTCCTTCTCGGAGCCGGAGCCGCCGTGGAAGACGAAGTCGAATGGCTTGGAGCCCTCTTCCAGGCCGAGCTTCTTGACGGCAGCCTTCTGGCCTTCGTCGAGAACCTCTGGGCGCAGCTTCACGTTGCCCGGCTTGTAAACGCCGTGGACGTTGCCGAAGGTAGCAGCCAGCAAGTAGCGGCCCTTCTCGCCGGTACCAAGTGCATCGATGGTCTTTTCAAAATCCTCAACGGAGGTGTAGAGGTTTGCGCCGGCCTTCGCCTGGACGCCGTCCTCTTCGCCGCCAACGACGCCGATCTCAGCCTCGAGGATGATGTTTGCCTTGCGTGCCTTCTCCAGCAGCTCCTGGGCGATGACGAGGTTCTCGTCGATTGGGATTGCGGAGCCATCCCACATGTGGGACTGGAACAAAGGCAGCTCGCCGCGGTCAACGCGCTCCTGGGAGATGGCGATGAGGGGGCGGACGTACTCGTCCAGAACTTCCTTCTGGCAGTGGTCGGTGTGCAGCGCAACGTTAATGCCGTAGTGCTTTGCCGCCTCGTGAGCGAAAGCTGCCAGAGCCTGAGCACCTGCCACCTTGTTCTTCACGGAAAGGCCAGAGCCGAACTCAGCGCCGCCGGTGGAGAACTGGATAATGCCGTCAGACTCAGCTTCTGCGAAACCGCGCAGAGCCGCGTTGATGGTCTCAGAAGAGGTGCAGTTGATGGCTGGGAATGCAAAACCGCCCTGCTTGGCGGTATCCAGCATCTGGTTATAGACCTCAGGAGTTGCGATTGGCATGAAGTTCCATCCTTAGTGTGTTGGGGCAATCACGTTCCAAGTCCCAAGTATGCCTGTTTTTGCCCGATTTCGCCGCCAGAATTTTTGTGAACTTCCTTAATGCAGGCAGGCGCCTGGTGGGCGGTTGCCGATACGCAGGTGAAACCACAAAATAGTACGGTTGTAATGCGTTTTTATTTTTCTTGGGACTGGTGTTTCATGACTCGTGCGCAGGCCTCGAGCAGCATCCAGCCTGACAATTGGACCGAAAGATCACGCTCTGCAACACGGATGATGCCTACCTTTTCGCCGACGGTATGCGGCCCGAAGCCGTAGTTATGTGGCAGGCGGGCATCGGTGGTCCAGTCGGAGCCGAAGATAGGTAGACCATCTACCTCCAGGCGGTGTTCCCACACGGATTCAGCAGAGGCCACGACCATACGAGCCGCAAGCTTCTTGGTGGCGCGGTTAGCCGGGGAATCGCCCGGCAATCGCACAGCAACGTCCGCGAGGTAGCGCACGAGGATGCCCTTGAACAGGCCACCATCGCCGTCGCCCGTCATCCAGTTGATAACGCCGGACGGGGTAGCCATTCCGGTTGCCACTGCCTGCACTAGGCCACGGATGTTGGTGATGTAGTGCATCGTATCCGCTGCCAGCTCGGCTTCCTGAATGGTGTCGATGCTCTCCAGGGAGGTCAACCCAGCCTTCTCACGCAGTGCCAATGCAATTTCCAGGCAGGCGCCCAGAACCACGCCCTGGCAATACGGGTGGATAGCCTTCACGATTTCCGGACCGTCCATACGCATGCGCACGCCGTCCATGATGAAGCCGTCATCATCAACCAGATGGTCATAGATCCAGTCCACGATGTGGCGGGCCTCGTCAATGCGCCCCATGCGGGCAAGCATGATGGCGCCGGGGCCGTTGGATGGCACATTCAGGAAAGTCTCGCCCTCGCGCCACGGCAGCACGCCGATTTGGGGGTCGGTGCCTTCCAGGATGTTGCGCTGCAAAGAGCCCAGGCGCTTATGCGGCTTGATGCGCTTGAGCTGCTCGGCGCGCCCCATAGCCAGGGCCAGCCACGCCTTGTCGTCGTAGTAACGATTCTTCGTAAGCTGGCTCATGTTACGAATACGGATACCGCGCATGGTGTCCACGATGCGGGCGCGGCGCGCCTTGGTGTTGTTACGCAGCGCGGCGTCTACCAGACAATCGAGGTAATGAGCTTGCCACCAGTAGTGCCAGTGGACGAAGAGTTTCTCCTTACCAGTCGGCGGCCAGCTGACGACCGCAAGATTGGTACGCGGAATTGACCATACGTTTTGCGCATGGCGTTCATTGATGGCGGTTTCCGCGAGGTCCGCGCGGTGTGCCCATGTCTCTTCCACTGTAGATCTATCACTCTCGATTATGGTTTCGTTACTCCATCTTATCTACTTGAGATAACGATTTACCACGCTTTTTCTAAGTCAGCATGCTGACGAATCCACGCATGCATGGCGATGCCCGCGGCGACGCCCGCGTTGATCGAACGAGTCGAGCCAAATTGGGCAATGGAACAGGTCATTAACGCTGCATCTTGGGCTGCTTGGGTAACGCCGGGGCCTTCTTGTCCAAACAAAAGCAGGCAGCGCTCCGGCAGCTCGGCTGTTTCAAGGGGGACGCATCCGGGGGTGTTATCGATGGCGACAACAGTTAGCCCTTCGGCGTTGGCCCACTGCAAAAGCTCCTCCACCGTGGCATGATGCTGCAGGTGCTGGTAGCGGTCAGTGACCATGGCCCCACGGCGATTCCAGCGGCGGCGCCCCACGATATGCACGGTGTCGACGGCGAAGGCATTCGCGGTGCGCACCACGGTTCCGATGTTGGAATCGTTCTCGAAGTTCTCGATGGCGATGTGCAAGGCGTGCCGGCGCTTATCGATGTCCGCGGTGATCGCTTCCCTGCTCCAGTAACGGTAGGCGTCAACCACGTTGCGGCGATCACCCTCGCGCAGCAGCTCTGGGTCATACTGCGCACCGTCTGGCCAGGGGCCCTCCCACGGCCCGACGCCGTGGCGGCCTTCGTTCCACTCGGTAGGGCCCTTGCCTGTCTCTATAGGCTCTTGCGCGAATGGGTTATTAGGCGAGGTCAAGGTCTTCCAAGCTCAGCAGGTAGCGGTACTCAAGGCCCTCAGCGGCGATAACTTCGCCAGCGCCGGTTGCGCGATCCACAACGGTGGCCACACCGACGACCTCGGCGCCTGCCTCTCGCAGTGCCTCGACGGCGGTCAGCGGGGAGTTGCCGGTGGTCCCACCCCCCTCAACCACGAGGACCTTAGCGCCGGTGACGTCGAAGCCCTCAATGCGGCGCTGCATGCCGTGCTTCTTGGCTTCCTTGCGTACCACGAAGGCGTCGATATCGCGGCCGTCGGCATGCATGACGGAGGTAGCGACGGGGTCAGCACCCAGGGTCAGGCCGCCAACTGCCACGTAGTCCCAGTCCGCGGTCAGCTCGCGCAGCAAGGAGCCGATGAGGCGGGAGGCCTCGTGCTGAAGGGTGGCGCGGCGCAGGTCAACGTAGTAGTCAGCCTCCTTGCCGGAGGACAAGGTGACCTTGCCGTGTACAACAGCCAGTTCCTTGACCAGCTCTGCCAGACGGGCCTTTTTCTGTGCATCCAAGCTCATGGCTCTCCTTTTTGTTTCTTATGCCGCTTCTTGTCCCGCCATGTTTTGCGGGATTATCGCTTTAAGACTACTCGTTTGCTTCTTCGTCGCCGAAGATGGTCGAGCGGCCGTTGAGATCACGGCGCATGCGCGCTTGCGCCTTATCGAGCAGGGGGCGCTCGCGGCCGTCGGCAATGGCGTCGACTTCGTCTGCCCCCAGCGCGCTGTGGTCAACCTCGCCGAGGGTCTCACTGCGGGTGCGGCTCGGCAGCTCTACCGGCTCTTCCGGGCGCTGGATGTGCGGGCGCTGGATTTCCTCGTGGTCCGGCACAAGGGTGGGCCCGGTCGGCTCGGGCTGCGGCGGCTCAGGGATCTCGCGGCTCGGGTCCAGCTCAGCCACGCGCAGCACCTGCATCGCGGCCGAACGCGGCGGCAGAACACGGGCGCAATCGGCAAGTTTTGCAAGCGGGGCCAGCATGGCATCCCACTGCACGCCGCGCGCGTGCTTGGTGGTTTGAGCAAGCACCCATTCGGATTCCATCCACGCCGCGGTGACTTCCTCGGGCATCTGCTCAAGGGCTACTTCTAGACGCTCATCGATGAGCCGCTTGCCGACGCCCGCGTCGGTTGCGAACATCTCGAATCCTTCAACGTCGTCGACCTTGATCAGGTCCTCCGAAAAATGTTCTTCTGCGAGGCCGATGCGGCGGAAATCCACCACGATGTCTGATGCCGCACCGGTGCGCATTGCCATGACGTTGATGCCGCCCAAGTCCATCAGCAGCATCTCGTGACCATGCACGAACCCTGCCACGATATCCTTCGGCGCCGCACCCAGGGCCGCTGCGCCACGCATCCATTCATCAGCCAGGTAATCATCCTGCTTGGTGTACTCGAACTGGTGATGCTCGCCCCATGCCTTGCGCTCACGGCGCAGCGACCCGGGCACCAAGTCACGCGCACGCAGCAGGTGCTCGTTTTTGCGCTCCGGCGCCACCTGCTTCCCGGCGGCCACTGGCTCCGATTCAGCCTCCTGCTTCTGCTCGTCCATGGCTGCTTCGGTGGCCGCCTGGTCCTTCTCTACTGGGGCGGGCTCTTGTACTGAGGCAGGCTCTTCCTCCACTGCGTTTTCTGCAGAAGCAAGTCCTTCCTCCTGCGGTTCAAACGTTTCGGCTTCACGTGGCTCGTCAGCGGTGGGACGCTCTGACGATTCGAGGCTCTCGATAGAGCTAGTGCCGTCAAGCTGGTTGGTGCGCTGGCGCTTGTCGAGGAGGAGAAGCGCGACGCCGGCCGCGGCGAGGACTAGGGCAATGATCAGAATAGGCATCACCCCAAGACTTTAGTAGGAAGTCTTGGGGTGAGTAGGCTGGCGCGCTGGTTAATTTACGCAGGCTATTTATACAGTCGTGCGGTCGCCGCGCTCGACCGGGTTGGATGGGTCTGCGGACCACTGGGACCAGCCACCGACGAAGTGGCGCAGGCCAGTAAATCCAAGGCCCTCCAGGATGCCGATGGTCAGCGCGGAGTGGTTACCGGAACCGGAGTAGACGATGGCGTCCTTGACGTTTTCCTTGGTGATGCCAGCGTTGTCGAGGATCTCTAGGATTTTCTCGTCAGACTTGATGGTCTTGTCTTCGTTGTGGAACTGGCGCTCCGGCAGGTTCACTGCACCGGGAATATGGCCGGCCTTCAGATCGAGGTGTTCACGGCGGCCAGCGAAGCGGTTTGCCGTACGAGTATCGATGAACAGGCCGTCGTGGGCCTTGACGTCCTCAATAGTGGCAGTCGGCATAGAGCCCGGCGTGATTTCGACCTCGGTGGCAAGACCAAGGTTGCCTGGGCCCGTAAGGGTGGCAAAGCCCTGGCGGCGCCAATTAGCCAAGCCACCATCGAGCATGCGTACGTTCTTAAAGCCCGCCCAGCGCAGGGTCCACCAAGCGCGTGCAGCGAAGAGGCCACGGCCTTCGTCGTAGACCACGATCTCCCAATCGGGACGCAGTCCCCATGCCTCGCAGCTCTCCTTCAAGCGCTCCGGGTTAACAAGCGGGTTACGGCCCACCTTGGAGCCAGGAAGGCCGACGAAGGAGTGCGCAGCGTCGGCGAACTGCGCGGTAGGAATGTGCAGGGAGGCGAACTGGTTGTATGCCTCCCCCTCACCTGGTGCCCACAAAGATGCAAGAAGTGCGACGCGCTCGCCGCGGTAAATGGATTGCTGGAGTTCGCTTGGAGAAACCAAATTGCTCATGGCTCTAGATTCTAGGGCCATGAGCACTTCGGCGCTTCTTACGCAGGCTAGCTGCGCTTGCTATTGAGCTCCAGGTGCTCGCCGCCGTCAGCGACGTCGACTTGGACGGTGTCGCCGTCCATGACCTCGCCGGCCAAAAGCTGGCGGGCAAGCTGGTCACCAATAGCTTGCTGCACTAGGCGGCGGAGCGGGCGGGCGCCGTAAGCAGGGTCGTAGCCGCGCTCGGCGAGCCACAGCTTCGCGGCGTCGGAAACCTGCAGGTTCAGGCGGCGCCCTTGCAACCTCGATGCCAGAGCATCGAGCTGGATGTCGACGATGCCGGCCAGCAGCTCAGAGGACAGAGACTCGAACATCACGACATCATCGAGACGGTTAATGAACTCCGGCTTGAAGTTGCGCTTGACGGCCTCCATGACCTCCTCCTTGGTGCCACCGGCACCGAGGTTCGAGGTCAAGATGATGACCGTATTGCGGAAGTCCACGGTGCGGCCCTGGCCGTCGGTCAGGCGGCCCTCATCGAGGACCTGCAGCAGAACGTCGAAGACGTCTTGGTGCGCCTTTTCCACTTCGTCGAAAAGCACGAGTGTGTACGGGCGGCGACGCACGGCCTCCGTGAGCTGGCCGCCGGCATCGTAGCCAACGTATCCCGGAGGGGCACCGACGAGGCGAGCCACGGAGTGCTTCTCCCCGTACTCAGACATGTCAATGCGCACCATCGCGGACTCATCGTCGAAGAGGAAGTCCGCCAGAGCCTTGGCCAGCTCCGTCTTACCCACGCCCGTAGGCCCAAGGAAGAGGAAGGAGCCGGTCGGACGATCCGGGTCCGCAACGCCCGCACGGGCGCGGCGCACGGCATCGGAGACGGCCTTGACCGCTTCTTTCTGACCCACCACGCGGCGGCCCAGCTCGGCCTCCATGTTGAGCAGCTTCTGGGTCTCACCCTGCAACATCTTGCCCGCTGGGATGCCGGTCCACGCGGAAACCACCTCAGCGATGGTGTCTGGGGTGACCTCCTCTACCAGCATGGTGTTGGACTGCGCGTTGGCGCGCACCTCGGCGTCGGCAAGCTGCTTCTCCAACTCGGGGATGCGACCATAGCGCAGCTCGGAAGTCTTCTCGTAGTCACCGTCGCGCTCGGCAATCTCGGCCTGGCGCTTCAGATCCTCCAATTCCTCCTTGGCGTGCTGGACTTCATCGATAGCCTTCTTCTCGTTGGCCCAGCGAGCCTTGAGCTCCCCGAGCTTTTCGCGTTCGTCGGCAAGCTCCTGCTGCAGCTTGCTCAGACGGTCCTGGCTGGCGGCGTCCTTTTCCTTCTTCAGCGCCAGCTCCTCGATCTCCATGCGGCGCACGACGCGCTCCAGCTCGTCAATCTCCTGCGGGGAGGAGTCAATTTCCATGCGCAAGCGGGAACCGGCCTCGTCAACCAAGTCGATTGCCTTGTCTGGCAAGAAGCGATTGGTGATGTAGCGATTAGACAGCTCAGCTGCAGAAACCAGCGCGGAGTCCATGATGCGCACACCGTGGTGGACCTCGTAGCGCTCCTTCAGGCCACGCAAGATGCCCACAGTGTCTTCAACAGAGGGCTCAGCCGCATAGACCTGCTGGAAGCGGCGCTCCAAAGCGGCGTCCTTCTCGATGTACTTGCGGTACTCGTCCAAGGTAGTAGCGCCCACCAGGCGCAGCTCACCGCGGGCCAACATCGGCTTAATCATGTTGCCAGCGTCCATGGAACCCTCGCCCGTGGCGCCCGCGCCGACGATGGTGTGCAGCTCGTCGATGAAGGTGATGATCTGGCCTTCCGAGGCCTTGATCTCATCCAGCACTGCCTTCAAGCGCTCCTCGAACTCGCCCCGGTACTTCGCACCAGCGACCATGGAACCCAAGTCGAGGCTCAGCAGGGTCTTGCCCTTGAGGGACTCCGGGACATCGCCTGCCACGATGCGGCGAGCCAGGCCCTCCACGATGGCGGTCTTACCCACGCCCGGCTCACCGATAAGGACTGGGTTGTTCTTCGTGCGGCGGGACAGCACCTGCACGACGCGGCGGATTTCCTGGTCGCGGCCGATAACCGGGTCGATCTTGCCCTCCCGCGCGCGGGCGGTTAGGTCGGTGGCGTACTTCTCCAGCGCCTGGAACTGCTCCTCTGGATTCTCAGAGGTGACCTTCGCGGCCCCGCGCACCGAAGGGAAAGCGCCCTTCAGCGCATCAAAGGTAGCGCCGCGGCCGGTAAGCAGCTCGGCGGCGTCAGTCTTAGAGCCGGCGATAGCAGCGAGAAGAACCTCGGTGGAGACGTACTCGTCGCCCAATTCGCCCGCAAGCTCCTGCGCGCGGGTCAAGACATTGAGACCGTCGCGGTTAAAGTTCGGGTTCGCCATCCCAGAGCCCTCAGCCTTGGGATAGGAATCCACAAGAGCGCGCGCCTCCTTGAGCACGGTTTCCGGGTCGACGCCGGTGGCCTTGAGGACCGGTGCGGCGATGCCGTCTTCTTGGCTAAGGATGGCCGCTAGTAGGTGCGCCGGGCGAATGTCCGGATTGCCGTTGGAAGAGGCGGTCTGCAGCGCCTGCTGTAAGGCCTCTTGGGTCTTGGTGGTGGGGTTGAAAGCACTCATTGCTTCCTCCTTGGAAGTTGTTTATTAGAAGGTTTATTGCCTGATATTTACAACAACGCATCCAAAGTTGAGTTTGTTCCACTCAACTTCAAATTTTCTTTTCTTCCCTGCCTGAGCGTAGCAGACTCAAGTTTTCCTTGCCGTTTAATCGCTTCGCTGAGCACTTAGGCACCGCATAGAAAAGGGAAACCGCACAATCGTGCGAGGTTCCAGTCGTAGGCCACCTGGCCTTCCGGCTCAATCCCCAGCTCCACCAACCCGTCGCGAGTTAGCGCCAAAAGCAGGCCGAAGGTGGCGTCAAGTTCAGCGCGGAAGCTGCTCCGACCTGGAGATGATCTCGCGCATGCAGACGGCAGTCAGCCGTCGCCATTCGCTTTTCGGTGGAGCGCTTGGAGCATTCTCTCCGCTGAGATGAGCAAGTGCTACGCCGAGGATCGGTGCGTGATGAGGGAACAATCCGAGAGCACGCGCTCCGGCCTCCTGCTTGCTGATGACCTCACCCGTCGTGAGCGTCGCGTGCATCCGCGCAGGTCCGAGGAGCCGCCATTGAACCCTCCCGGCTCCGAGGGCTCCACGCCCTCTCTCGGTGCGCAGCATCAGCGGCTTCCAGTACCCCAGCAGGTTGTTCAGGGTCCATGGCCGGAGCTCGTCGGGCTGCGGGTCTAGGCCCCAGGTCGAGACGTCCCCTCCCCGTAGCGCGATGCCGCCGTGCTCGAGCTCGTGCCAGATCACGGGATTCACATCGAACGCGCCCCTGGGGTTGAAGATCTCGCCCACGTGGGAAGCGATCGGCTCGATCTGTGTCACAGGGCGCGTGATCTCCGAGTCCCACACGAACGAGGTGTTGCAGCACGCGCTGATGCCCATTCCTCGAACAGCTCGCCCGAGCAGCCGCGGGAGCTGGGAGAGGTGCAGAGCGCGCAGGCGTGGGATCAGGTCGGAGCGCTCCCGCCAGGCGTCATCAAGCGTGGCGATCAGGTCGATGTCGCTGGCCTTCGGGCGATACGCACCCAGCGCAACAGAACCGCCCACCACGACACCCGTGATCGCTCCAGGCAGCAGCCGATCGGCGGCGTCCAGATACGAACGGCCCGCTCGACGAACTTCGTACGGTAGTGCGACCTCCATGCGCTCATCATACGGAGAAGCCACCTCGAAGCGGCTTCCCTAAACCAGATCGCCCGCGGCCGCGGGCAAGTAGGATGGGCCAGCATGAAGGAATTGGGCGAACACATCCGCAGGCACGCTGACGATTACCGCGATGCGGTGCATCAGCACTTCTTTGCCACCGTCGCGGAGTCGCGCCAAATCTTCGCTCTATCCATGCGTGATACCCACCCGGCACTGGCGCCTGCAGTGGCGTGGATATTGGATGCGGCTGACGATGCCGGCTTCCTCCCAGAAGAGACCATCGAGCGCGTCCGCGAGCTAGGCAAGGAGCACCGCCGCCACGGCTTCCCCACAGAGATTTATCCCAAGTTCGAGGCCTCCCTGAACGAGGGGTTTATCGCGTTGGGACTGACTCAGCACCAGCTAGTGGTGGCAAAGCGCGCCGTCCACACTGTGTGCACCACGATGGCACAGGCGGCGCATGCTGCCGACATCGCCGGCATCGCCCCGGCCCACAGCGCGCAGGTAGTCGCCGTAGAACACCCCAACCGCAATACTGCGGTGGTGCGGCTGGAATCCGGTGCGCCCATCGAATACGAGGCGGGCCAGCATTTTCCCATCACCTCGCAGCTGCTGCCCGGCACCTGGCGCATGCTGACCCCGGCGCATCCGGCGGACACTACGGGCCAGCTGCTCTTCCACATTGCGCTGGCTGGCGACGCCTCCTCTATGCTGGCCAAGGCAAAGCCCGGCGATTGGTGGACCCTGGGTAACCCTGCCGGAAACTTTCCGAACTTGCACGACGGCAAGGCCACCGCGCTCATAAGCTTCGGCACGGGATGGGCGGGCGCCCGCGCCGCTCTCCTAGATTGCTTGGCTGCCGGCGAAGTGCCGAAGAACCTCAGCGTCTACAGCGTGGCTTCTTCCCCTGGCGAACACTACGACACCCACTTCCAGGCTAATCTCCAGGCCCTCTTGCCTGAGCTTTCGTTTCATAACATTTCCCGCAGCGAGCAGGATCCCTGGCTGCTCGGCGCGCAGCCGCAGGCAGAGGGCTTCGCATCCGAAACCGCCGGTGAATCCCAAGACCCCATCGCCGTGGTGCTACGCCACGAGAAGGACGCAGCCAAGGACAAGCGCTTCATCTTGGTAGGCCCCGCCGACCGAGTCGAGGTGGCACGCGAATCCCTCCTAGCAGCCGGCATCCCAGCTGGCAATATCCACGCCCAATCCTGGCAGCGCGGCCACGAGTGGGCCGCATCCGCCGCAGACCTAGACGGCTGGGAGGACTGGGATGCGTGGGCGGCCTGGAAGAAGTCGGAGTGGACGCAAACTTAAGCCTCGAGGACCGGCAGCGCTTTGCGGGTCAGGGCAACGAGGTCGGAGTCGATCTCGGCGTAGATGATCTCCGGCTCGTAGCCGGCCTCGACTACGCGGGTGCCATCGGGGGCTACAACTACTGAATGGCCAATGCCGGTGGGACCAGAGTCTTGGCCAGCCATCTCCGCGCCGCCTGGACGGGCTTGGCCCGCAGCCACGATATAAGAGGTGGAGTCTAGAGCACGCGCCGCGGTGAGCAGACGCCACTGCTCCAGCTTGCCGGGACCGTCAGCCCAGCTAGTAGGAACGACGATTACCTGCGCGCCCTGGCGAGCCAGCTCCTTGAACTGCTCTGGGAAGCGGATGTCATAACAGGTGGCCACGCCAACGGTAATGCCCGCGACGTCGAAAGCGACTAGCGCCTCACCCGCGCGCACGGTATCGGATTCCTTGTAATTGAAGGCGTCATAAGTGTGGATTTTGTCGTAACCGCCAAGAACGTCCGGGCCCGCGATGAGCGCGGTGTTGCTCACGCGGTTGATGGTCTTGCCATCACGCTCAACGGTGTCCGCTGGGCTGAACATGCCAAGCACGACGGTGACCCCCAGCTGCTGCGCTACCGCACGGATGGTGGTGACGAAGGAACCATCAAGGCCCTGGGCCTGCTCGTCTAAGCGGCCAGCCCCGAAGGCCTGGGACGTGGCCTCAGGCAACACGATCAGTTGCGCACCATTCTCAGCGGCCTCACGGATCTTCTCCACGGCCAGCTCAAGGTTCTCCTCGAGGTTACCGCCGGTCAAAATTTGCACTGCTGCTACCAACATGACACCCCAAACTAGCCGAGTCGCGATGAGTTATCCACAGATTTCGCCCTAATCAGAAATTGGGTCTAGAAATTACTGAACTTGGCCCACAAAGCTTGAGGTATGGATTTCTACATCGCTGACAACGCACGCAACACCATCCGCTCCCACATGGGCCAAAGGCACCGCTTCACTACCCCGCCGCCGCCCGAGTATCCGCGCACGGCCAGCGCCCTAGCGCGCGTGGCAAAACACTGGGACGGTCAGCTTGCCGCTAACGCTAAGCAACACGACGCCATGCTCCAAGACCTCGATGAGTTCATCAGGCACAGCAGAAAAATCGATGCCTCCCTAGCCAACAAGCTGGACGGAGGGCTGCCGTGAGACGCGCGCTAAGCCTTTATTTAGCCTCTCAAGAAATGCAGTCTGGCGCTGCTAACCTGCACGTTTTCAAACAAGGACTACACAATAGTTGGCATGACCTAGAAATAATTGGCGCTTTTGCCGACGCCGCGCGCGCCCAGCTGACAAACCCCACGGAACAACTCGAACTACCCGCTCAGAGCATGGAGGCTGCGGCAGAGACTCTTCGCGCCTATGCGCCCATCCTGGCTCGGGTCGAACAATTGCGCGCCGAGGCCACCCGCCTGCTAGCACGGATGGATGAGATAGAACCGTGGAGCAGCCAGATAGGCGCGATGCTGAATGCGCTCGATGCTTTGGGCGACGGCCTGGATTGGGCATGCGCCCGAGAAATAGATGCGCTGTGCACGCCAGAGCTGCCCACCGGCGGCGGCTATCTGGAGGATTACGAGGAGTTACCCATCGAGGCCATCCACCAGATGCTTATGAGCACCGCCCCGCCAGAGGCCGTCGCGCTAGCGGAGAGCAATCCGGACGTGCAGCTGCTTGAAGCCGGGCCCGGTCGCGTTGCAGCACTGGTCGATCCCGGCCAGCTGGGCACTTCCGCGGCGAGCGTTTCCACGGTGGTCTCCGGGGTGCATTCTTCGGATCCGTCCGGCTGGCAAAGCAGTATCGATCGCGCGCGGGCAGTAGCGCGTGCAACGGGCGGTCCCGCGGTGGCCTGGATTGGCTACCGCGCACCAGACAGCCTCGCACAGGCAGGCCACGATTCCCCAGCGGCACGTGGCGCGCAGGACCTACGCCGCTTTCAGCGCTCATTGGGCAAACGCTTTCCCGCTCACAGCGGATAGTGGTGGGTTATTCCTATGGTTCCGTCGTGGCAGGAAAAGCCGCGAAGGCGCCCGGCGTGGCCGAAGACGTGGTCTTCGTGGGCAGCCCTGGCACCACCGCCGAAAGCGCCGATGACATTCAGGCACGCAGCTGGGCCGCGACGAATGCGCACGATCCCATCGGTGCGGTTACGGGCCCGCGCGGTGGCATTCACGGCCCGGACCCGAGCACTCCCAACTTTGGGGCTTCCCCACTACCAGGCGCAAACCGCCTGCCAGGAGACCACATCTCATACTTCAAAGACCCCGCATTTCTGCGGGGTCTCGGAAAGATTGTGGAGGCTAAAAGCTAGCCTTCGTGGCCGGCTTCGCCGCGCCGGCGGCTGCGGCGTGGGGTCCACATGACCACTGACGTCGAGCGCGGCACGTGCACGAGCTCGCCGCGCGGCTGGCGTTCACCAACCCGTTCGCGCAGCTGCTGAACCTCAGCGAGCAATGCATCGCGCTCGGCCTCTAGCTGGTCGCGCTCCTCGGTCAGCTCAATGATGGACTTGATTCCAGCGAGGTTAACACCCTCGTCGTGCGACAAAGTCTGGATCTTGCGCAGCAACTCGATGTCACGGTCGGAGTAGCGGCGCCCGCCGCCCTGAGTACGGGCGGGCGAGACCAAGCCGATGCGATCGTAGGTGCGCAGGGTCTGCGCGTGCATTCCGGACAGCTCAGCGGCAACGGAGATGACATAGACCGCGTTGGCCCCTGCCTGATTTTCCTTGCTCATCGTTGCGCCTTCCTTTTATGCGCTACCTGCGGCGCTTCCATGGGCGACGTTGCCTTCCCAGCCCGCGCGCGGGTCGAAGCCGGAGTCGCGCTCCGCCTGCGCGTAGGTGCGCAGCGCACTGGTGGCGGCGCCATCAAGGTGGGTTGGGACGGTGACCTGGACGGTAACCAGAAGGTCGCCGGCCTTGCCGCCGCGCTTCTCGATGCCGCGATTGCGCACGCGCAGCGTACGGCCATCGGGAGTGCCCGCCGGCACCTTCACGCGAACCGGCGAATCCAGGGTTGGCACAGTAATGGTGTCACCCAACGCCAATTCCGCGAAGGAAACCGGCACCGTAACATGCAGATCGTCTCCCTCACGGGTGAAAATCTTGTCCGGCTTTACCTTCACCGCTACGAAGAGATCTCCCGCCGGCGTGCCGTTAGGGCCTGCCTCGCCCTGACCGGCCAAGCGCACTTTCTGGCCGTCGATGACGCCAGCCGGGATACGCACGGTGATAGAGCGCGTGCGGTGCACGGTGCCGGAACCATTGCAGTCCGCGCATGGATCCTCAATCTTCTGACCGGTGCCGCCACACTCAGTGCACGGCGCGGAAAAACCGAAGGTTCCGCGGTTCTCAGAGGTAAAGCCAGTGCCTTTACAGTTCTTGCAGGAGCTCGTCTTACCTGACTTGGAACCGGAGCCATGGCACGTGGTGCAGGGGGCGTCGCCAGTTAGCTGCAGCGGGATAGTGGTGCCGGTGGCAGCCTCCCGGAATTCGAGGGTTATTTCCGTTTCGACGTCGGCCCCCCGCGACGGCCGAGCTGTGTGGCCAGCACTACCGCCGCGGTTGAAAACGCTACCGAAGATATCCCCAAAACCGCCGCCTTGAGCCGCTCCTCCAGGCGTTCTTCCTCCGAAGAGGTCGGAGAGGTCGAATTCTTCCGCAGATCCTTGGCCCATGTGCGAAGATCGAAACCCGCCGGGGAACCCGGCGCCTCCCATCCGTCCAAACCCACCGCCGTTGCGCAGCATGGCCTTGAACTGGTCGTATTCCTTACGCATCGTGGCGTCGGAAAGCACATCATAGGCTTCGGCAGCGCGCTTAAACTTATCGGCTGCCGCGGGGTTATCCGGGTTGGTATCGGGGTGGTTTTCGCGCGCTAGCTTGCGGTAGCTGCGCTTGATTTCTTCTGGCGTAGCGGACGAGGAGACCCCCAGATCCGCATAATAATCCTTGTCTGCCCATTCGGGTTTGGCGCTCACTGGGCATCCCCTCCTTCCTTGAAACCGCCAGCTTTGGCGGCTATTGGGGACAAAATATAACTAAATAAGATTTGTTCTAAGTTCACTAAACAGTGAAATGGCGCCAAGGCATTTGTTTGTTTAAGCCCTGACGCCACCTCACACTATTCGGAAGCAGATTCCGAACCGGCAGATTCAGCACTGCCCTCGCCGGCCTCCGTGGAGGCGTCCGGTGCATCCGCGATGATTACCATCGCGGTGCGCACCAGCTTCTCGCCTACCTTGTAGCCACGGCGTAGAACGGTACCGACTGCCTGCTCGCCACCACTAGAGAGATCCTGCACAGCCTCATGGATTTCCGGGTCGAAGGCGTCGCCTTCTTCGCCGAATGGCTGCAGCTGGTTCTTCTCCAGCACGCCGGAGAGTTTGTCGGCAATAGCCTTCAGTGGGCCCTCCTCGAGGTCGCCGTGCTGACGTGCGAGCTCTAGGTCATCAAGGATAGGCAGGAATTCTGCCAGGACCTTGGCCTTGGAAGTCTCGATGACAGCCTGGCGCTCGCGCTCGGTGCGGCGGCGGTAGTTGGTGTACTCCGCATTCAGACGCTGCAGATCCTCGGTGCGCTCAGCCAGCTGCGCCTCCAGGGAGTTGCCTTGGTCAGCGGCAGCGTCGGCTGCTGCCTCAGCCTGGTCGGCTGCGTCTTCTGCGGAGACGTCGGCAAGCGCGGCTTCCAGATCCGCATCCAAAGTTGGATCAAGTTCTGCCTCTTCGGCGGAGTCAGCCTGCGCGTCCTGTGCAGCCTGAGCCTCTTGTGCTTCCGCGGCAGCTGCCTCAGCGCGGTCCGCCGAGGTTACCTCTGGATCAGTGTTGTCCGGGTCGCCTGGGTTTTGCGGCATTCCGCTGTTCTGAGTCATTACTTGTCGCCATCCTTGGTCTCGTCTTCGTCGACTACCTCTGCGTCAACAACGTTTGGGTCGGACTCGGCACCAGCTGCGGCGCCCTCAGCACCGGCCTCAGCGGCCTGTGCCTCGTAGATCTGCTTGCCCATCTCCTGGGAGACGGTGCCCAGCTTCTCAACTGCGGACTTGATTGCCTCGATGTCATCGCCCTTCAGAGCCTCATCGACGGCGTCGGCAGCCTCGGTGACCTGGGTCTTAACGTCCTCGGAAACCTTGTCGGAGTTCTCATCCAGGAACTTGCGGGTCTGGTAGGAGGTGGACTCTGCCTGGTTACGCAGCTCCTGCTCCTCGCGGCGCTTCTTATCCTCTTCGGCGTGTGCCTCAGCGTCCTTGACCATGCGGTCGATCTCTTCCTGGGACAGGCCGGAACCATCCTGAATCTTGATGGTGTTTTCCTTGCCGGTGCCCTTGTCCTTAGCAGAAACGGAGACGATGCCGTTGGCATCGATGTCGAAGGTGACCTCGATCTGTGGGACGCCACGCGGTGCCGGAGCGATGCCGCCGAGCTCGAAGGAGCCGAGCAGCTTGTTGGCGGAAGCCATCTCGCGCTCGCCCTGGAAGACCTGGATCTGAACGGAAGGCTGGTTATCTTCCGCGGTGGTGAAGGTCTCGGACTTCTTGGTCGGAATGGTGGTGTTGCGCTCGATGAGCTTGGTCATCACGCCGCCCTTGGTCTCGATGCCGAGGGACAGTGGGGTGACGTCGAGAAGCAGCACGTCCTTGACCTCGCCGCGCAGAACGCCTGCCTGCAGAGCAGCGCCGACTGCAACGACCTCGTCCGGGTTAACGCCCTTGTTTGGCTCGCGGCCGGTCAGTTCCTTGACCAGCTCGGAAACAGCCGGCATACGGGTGGAACCGCCGACGAGAACGACGTGGTCAACCTCGGACAGGGACAGACCTGCATCCTTGATGACCTGGTTGAACGGAGCCTTGGTGCGGTCCAGCAGATCCTGGGTGATCTTCTGGAACTCGGTACGGGACAGGGTCTCATCCAGGAAGAGCGGGTTCTTCTCGGAGTCAACGGTGATGTACGGCAGGTTGATGTTTGCGGACTGGGAGGAAGACAGCTCAATCTTTGCCTTCTCAGCGGCCTCGCGCAGACGCTGCAGGGCCATCTTGTCCTTGGTCAGGTCGATGCCGTTAGCGGACTTGAACTTCTCAACGAGCCAGTCAACGATGCGCTGATCCCAGTCATCGCCACCGAGCTGGTTGTCACCAGCGGTTGCCATAACCTCAACGACGCCGTCGCCGATTTCCAACAGGGAAACGTCGAAGGTGCCGCCGCCCAGGTCGAAGACCAGGATGGTCTGCTCCTGCTCGCCCTTTTCCAGGCCGTATGCCAATGCAGCCGCAGTTGGCTCGTTGACGATACGCAGGACGTTCAGGCCTGCAATCTGACCGGCTTCCTTGGTGGCCTGACGCTGGGAGTCCTCGAAGTATGCCGGGACGGTAATAACTGCGTCGGTAACGTCCTCACCGAGGTATGCCTCAGCGTCGCGCTTCAGCTTCATCAGCGTGCGAGCGGAGATCTCCTGCGGGGTGTACTTCTTGTCATCGATGTCGATGGTCCAGTCGGTGCCGATGTGGCGCTTGACGGAGCGGATGGTGCGGTCAACGTTGGTGACAGCCTGGTTCTTGGCGGACTGGCCGACCAGGATTTCGCCGTTCTTGGCAAAAGCAACGACGGATGGGGTGGTACGTGCACCCTCAGAGTTAGCGATGACGGTAGCCTCGCCACCTTCCAGAACGGAAACAACCGAGTTGGTGGTACCGAGGTCAATGCCTACTGCGCGTCCCATGAATTTTCTCCTTGCTTGTCTTAGAAGACTGTTTTTAGCTTTAAGTTGATTTCAGGTGGCTCAACTTCTCGTTGGCTCTTGCGCCACTCTAACAGAAGTTTCGGTGTTTGCTACAAGAACCTGAGCGCGATCCACTCAACCTCTTCAACCGCGCTTAACCCAAAGTTGTTCCCACTTCGCTCAACTTTTTTGAAATTTTCTATATTCCCCCAGTTGAACGGCCCAAAATCTATTTGGACTATAGGTGGAAAAGATTTCTCTACCCCCTTACTCCCCTCCTCTTGACCAACCTGCCTTTCGACCGCTAATTTTCGATTAGCGATACCGATCACAGGTTCGCACTTTATTTAATCCAGCTCACTAAGCTGACTCCTTCACACTCCCTTTCCTCTTAAGTTCTCGCCTGCCCGAATGCGCAAATTTTCGCAGTTACCGGCGGGGATTTTAAAGGCGCTGGCAGGCGCTGGCGGAGTGGAAGGGCAATTGGTGCGGAAACATTTGGAAAGGACGGTTGCGATGAATCCGAATCATTCTCGTACCCGTCGCCAGGGTGACCGCCCACCGGTGCATTGCGCGCAGATGCTGCGCTAGAGACCGCACTTTCAACTTCTTGAAATTAAGTAATCAAACCGGCTCTGGACGCTTTCCGCGCGCAGATAGCTTTTGCACATCTGTCTTTAAAAGGCACCGATCTATTTAAAAGCGCGTGGAAGCGCCAAGTATTCACCTGAGGTACACACTGCTTATGACAACTTCTGCACACACACGTCTTCCTGAATCCGGCGACGTCGAGGCCTGCGTCGACGCGGCCGTTACCCGCGCTCATTCCTGGCTGCGCGCCAGCGAAGGCGAACAGGATAAGGGAACCGAGCAGCTGGCCCAGCTGCTCCGCGACTCTGAAGGCGTCGCATTCACCATGGACTTCGTCGACCGAGTCATGCGCCCGGAAGACGATAAGGTCGCAGCCAACGCACTGAAGAAGATCACCCAGCGATTCGACCCCGCCTTCCTAGGCCTTATCAACGGCACCCTGGTTGGCATGGGTGGTTTCTTTGGCCCCATTTTGCCGAACCTGGTCATGCCGCTGGCACGTCTGCGCATGCGCCAGATGGTAGGCCACCTCGTTTTGGACGCTGAGTCCGAGTCCTTGGACAAGATGCTGGATAAGGCAGCCGAATCCGGTGAGCACCTCAACCTCAACCTGCTGGGCGAGGCAGTTCTGGGCGAGGACGAGGCCCGCTCCCGTGCAAAGCGCACGCTCGATCTGATCAAGAACCCAAAGGTCACCTACGTTTCCGTCAAGGCTTCTTCCATGGTGGCCCAACTCAACCCATGGGACATCGACGGTTCCGTCGAGCGCCTGAAGGAGCGCTTGCGCCCACTGTATGAAGAGGCCGCCAAGCGCTCTCCTAACGTATTCATCAACCTGGATATGGAGGAGTACCACGACCTTCACCTGACCATCCGCCTGTTCAAGGAGCTGCTCTCCGAGCCGGAGTTCAAGAACCTGGAAGCGGGCATCGTCTTGCAGGCTTACCTGCCAGATACCTTCGAGGCCCTGCAGGAAGTAGCAGAGTTTGCCAAGGAGCGCGTGGCAGCCGGCGGCGCCAAGGTCAAGGTCCGCATCGTGAAGGGCGCGAACCTATCCATGGAGCACGTCCAGGGTGAGGTCCATGGTTGGCCGGTTGCTACCTACACCGACAAGGCAGACGTGGATGCGAACTACTACCGCCTGCTGGATTACATCGTGCGCGAAGAGTTCGCCGACTCCGTGCGTATCGGCGTTGCTACCCACAACCTGTTCACCGCGGCTTTGGGCTACGAGCTCGGCAACGCCCGCGGCGTGCTGCACATGCTCGACTCCGAGATGCTGCAGGGCATGTCCCCGGCACAGCAGGCTGCAGTCCGCGAGGTCTACGAGGGGCGCCAGATCCTCTACACCCCGGTCGTCCACGCAGAGGACTTCGACGTCGCCGTGTCTTACCTAGTCCGCCGCTTGGAGGAGAACTCCGCCAGCCAGAACTTCCTCTACGCGCTGTTCGCGCCGGATGAGCCGGAGCGCGATTCCCGTGGCAACAAGCGTGCTGGCACCCCGATTGAGCAGCAGGAAGCTCACTTCCGCGCGGCAGTAGAAAACCGCTGGGAGACCTTCGCCGGCCCAGAGCGCACCCAGAACCGCATCGAAGAAGAGGCTGCGGGTGAAGGCCGCCAGGCCCCACGCGGTGGCCGCTTCACCAACGAGCCGGACACCGACCCAGCCCTGGAAGCCAACCGCGAGTGGGCGCATAAGCTGCTGAGCCAGGACCCAGGCCACCACGGCATCGACGAGGTCACCGATCCGGAGGCCGTGAACGCGGCAGTTGCCACCGCCTCTTCGCTTGCCGACGCGTGGGGCGCCAAGCCCGGCGCAGAGCGCGCTGCCGTCCTCGAGACCGTGGCAGACAAGCTGGCGGCTACCCGCTCCCGTCTCATCAACGTCGCAGCCTACGAGGCCAACAAGACCATCACGCAGACCGACCCAGAAATCTCTGAGGCCATCGACTTCGCCGTCTACTACGCACACTCTGCTCGCCTGCTCGATGAGGCACGCTCTAAGTTCACCCCGAACCGCGTCACCGTGGTCACCCCACCGTGGAACTTCCCTATCGCTATTCCGGTAGGCGGCATGCTCTCCGCCCTAGCTGCGGGTTCCGCCGTCATCATCAAGCCGGCGCCACAGGTTGTCCACTGTGCCAAGGTGGCAGTCGAGTGCGTACACGCCGCGTTGGAGGAGCACGGCCTCGACCGCAACCTCGTCCAGCTCGTGCTCACCGATGAGGGCGAAGCAGGCAAGGCACTCATCTCTCACGCGGATGTCGACGCCGTAATCCTGACCGGCGCATCCGATACCGGCAAGCTCTTCCGCTCTTGGCGTCCAGAGATGAACCTGATGGCGGAGACCTCCGGCAAAAACGCGCTCATCATCACCCCGGCTGCGGACCCTGACCTGGCTATTGCGGATCTTTATCTCTCCGCATTCGGCCACTCTGGTCAGAAGTGCTCTGCTTCCTCCCTGGTCATCTTCGTCGGCGCCGCCGGCACTTCCGAGCGCCTGCGCGACCAGCTTCTCGACGCCGTGCGCACCCTCAAGGTAGGCCCAGGCTATGACATCACCACCACCATGAACGGCCTGGCCGAGGCACCAAGCGAGAAGCTACTGCGCGGCCTTACCCAGCTGGAGCCAGGCGAGAGCTGGCTGCTCAAGCCGGAAAAGCTCAACGAGGAAGGCACCCTGTGGTCCCCAGGCATCCGCGATGGTGTGAAGCCGGGCTCCTGGTTCCACCTCAACGAGTGCTTCGGCCCAGTGCTCGGCATCATGCACGCCAAAACCCTCGAGCAAGCCATCGAGTGGCAGAACTCCACCGGCTACGGTCTGACCGGCGGCATCCACTCCCTCGACGACGATGAGATCCAGTACTGGATCGACAACGTCGAGGTCGGCAACGCCTACGTCAACCGCGGCATCACCGGCGCCATTGTCCAGCGTCAGTCCTTCGGAGGCTGGAAGAAGTCCGTCATGGGCCCAGGCGCCAAGGCAGGCGGCCCGAACTACGTGCCGCAGATGGGCTCCTGGGCAGGCGGCGAGCTGCGCCCACGCGAGGTCGACGTCCCAACGGCGGTGGCCAACGAGCTGCGTAACCTGGCAAGCCGCGCCGCGCTTTCCGACGCCGACGTCGAATGGCTCTGGCGCGCCGCCGAGCTCGACCAGCTGGCCTGGATGGAAGAATTCGGCCGCGACCATGACCGCACCGGCCTGATTTCGGAGGCGAACATCTTCCGCTACGCGCCGCTGCTGGACAAGCTACACGTGCGCATCGGCGAAGGCTTCGCACTGCGCGATGTAATCCGCCAGGCGCTCGCCGCCGCAGTCACCGGAACCAAGGTGGAGTTCTCCGCTACCCCGGCCGTCGCAGAGCAGCTCGCGGTGCTGGGCATCGAGGTGCGCCAGCTTTCCGATGCCGCCTTCGCATCCGAGCTCTCCCGCGCCGAGTCTGCCCGTGTACGCACGCTGGGCGCCGTCGCGGACACCGCTCGCGAGGCAGCCGTGGAGTCCAACTCCGTCATTCTTGACCAGCCAGTTCTGGCCGACGGCCGTCGTGAGCTGCTGCCTTACCTCCTGGAGCAGGCCGTATCGGTGACCATGCACCGCTTCGGCATCATCCGCTCCGTCGCCGGCATCGAGCGCTAGCCCAGCGCCCAGCCGCCACCAGCCGCCAACCGTGGCTGCGTGGCAATCGCCCGTCTCCTGCACTTTTAGGAGACGGGCAGATGTATCTATATGGCAAGATAGGTCAAGTGAATTCCAAAGATACATCTGCCTCATCTGCAAAAGACTCCGTGGCAGTCCCACAGGGCGCCGAGAATGCCGAGCACCGGCTACCGCAGCCACTCGTCAGCAATGACGCCGAGGGCGTGGGCTCCGATGCGCCGAAGCCGATTCGCGAGGACCTGAAGACGGAGGTCCTAGCAAAAGATTTCCGCACGCTGGCAAAAGCCTCTGGCCGCTTTATCCTCATCGTCGCAGCTGCGGCCATTGCTGGTTACCTGCTGAAATTCCTGTGGACCGGCCTCCTGCCAGTCATCCTGGCCATCTTGGTCGCCACGGTCCTCTACCCTGTGACCGCATGGATGCGCACGAAGCTGCGCTTCCCCGGCGCGCTGGCCGCAGCCACGACTCTGCTGGGCTTCTTCGCCATCGTCACCGGCATCTTCGCCGCAATGGCGCCGACCGTGAAAAACCAGAGCCAGGACTTAATCCACCAGGCCCAAGGCGGCATCGATGAGCTCATCAAGCTCGGCGAGAAGCTCCCTGTCGATATTGATGAGACCAAGGTTCAGCAACTCATCGATGATGTCACCAACGCGGTTAAGGGCCAGGCCTCCCACATCGCCACCGGCGTCATGAGCGGCTTCTCCACGGTCAGCTCCATCGTGGTGACCATCGTCATCATGCTCTTCCTGACCTTCTTCTTTATTAAGGAAGGCGAGAAGTTCCTACCGTGGATGCGCAAGTACACCGGATTCCCGGCCGGTTGGCACTTGACTGAGCTGTGCAACCGCATTTGGAAGACGCTCTCGGGCTACATCCAGGCCCAGGCCACCGTCGCGCTTGTCGATGCCGTTCTCATCGGCCTCGGCCTCATGGTCCTGCAGGTACCGCTGGCATTCGTCATCGGTGTCGTGACTTTCTTCGCGAGCTTCATTCCGCTGGTCGGTGCGATTACCGCCGGTGCCCTCGCCGTTATCGTGGCCCTGGTTTCCCACGGCCTGACAACCGCACTGCTTGCCCTGCTCGTGGTCGTTGCAGTCCAGCAGATTGAGGGCAATGTCCTACAGCCGATCCTGCAGTCCAAGGCTATGGGCCTGCACGCTGCGGTCATCCTTCTGTCTGTCACGGTGGGCTCTGCGCTGGCTGGCATTATCGGCGCATTCCTCGCGGTGCCGGTGGCGGCGACCATTGGCGTCACCTTCCGTTACCAGGCGCTGGTTACCGCCATTCGCGCTGGTGAAGTTGACCCGAACGAGGCGGAGATTGTCACCGGTGCCCCGAAGCCGAAGCGCAAGGCCCGCCTGCAGAAGCAGAAGGAAGACTCCGAAGCCCACATCGATGCTTCCGGCAGCAGCCCAGAGCTCGACGCCGCCCGCTCCGTGGAGAAACTCGACCCGGATTCCCCACGCGCCAAGGTCCGCGAGCTCTACAACATGATTGCGCCGAAGGCTTCCGCTTAGTCCTCTTCGCGGACCCGCTCTCCAAATGGTGAGGTCGCCCCACAACTCCTGCGGCTACAGTTACCTGCTGGGGCGCATGTTGCGTGACCTCACCATTTGTTCCTCACCATTTGGGGTCGGGCCATCTAAGGTCGGGCCAAATTGCACCGGCCCCAACTCCGCCGAGCTAGGAGCGCGGTAGAAAGCCCAATTCCCGCACAGCATCAGCTAGCTCATGTGCTGCTCGCGGAAGCGCATCATCCCAGGCGCCAACGGAGGACTCGTTAGCTGGGTCAGATACTTGCTTCAACAGGGTGACTGGTACGCCAAAACGCTGACACACTGCGGCGATGGCGTAGCCCTCCATGTCACAAAGTCCAGAGTCGACAGCCAAGCGGTCACGAGTAGCGGTGTCAGAAACAAACATGTCACCAGTGGCCAGGCCCTGAACCGGGAACTTGCCGCTCGTGGGAAGCTCAATAGCCGCAGGCAGCAGATAACGGGAGATATCGCTTAACACTTTGAGCTGGAAGTCGTGTTTGACCACGCGGTCAACCTCATAGACCCCATCCAGCCCATCGCGCAGCGCGCCCACCGTGCCGATGTTGACCACGCGCTCCGGCAAAGTACCCTCCTCACGCGCGACGGTGAGGTACTCAGTGAGCGAAATTGCCGCAGGCAGAGTACCAATCCCCGTAACGAGTAAAGGCGTGCCTTCCGGAAGAGCGGCTGCTTCTTTATCGACGGCAGCAACAAACAGAATGCGGGCGCTGTAATCAATCACATTAAAGAATTCTACCGTTACACCAGTGAAGCCCTAGCCGCGCAGGCGCTTGCCCACGAAGCCCGCGGCCAGAGTGTTGCCATTGGCCTGGTCGATGAGCAAGAAGTTACCCACCGCACCGCGCGCCGCGTAGTCCTCAACAGGCAGCTCAGCCTGCGTTTGCACGGTGATGTACGCGATATCGTTGAGGCTCGCCTTCTCCGGCGCCTCATCGTCAGCCACGCCATCCAAGTCCAGGATGCGGTCTACCGATGCCACGCGGGCCTTGACCAACGAGGTTCCATAGCGCAGCTTGAGCATCTGCCCCGGCGTGATGTCCTTTTCTGTGAGCACCACCGCAGTCGCAGCAAACTCACGGGCATCGGCCGGGCGGGCGCTACCCGCCAGCAGGTCGCCACGAGTTAGGTCAATTTCATCGGCCAATCGCAGCACCACCGAATCACCGGCGGTCGCGCGCTCCTCGGGGCCAAGTTCCCCGTCGGTGGTGTCGATGTGAGTGACCGTTGTCGTCCGACCATGCGGCGCGGTCACCTCGTCACCGACCGCAACCGTGCCCGCCTTGATGCGTCCCGCGTAGCCGCGGTAGTCAGAGGCATGCTCGCGAATCACGTGCTGAATGGGGAAACGGAAATCCAGCTCCTCCGCGCGGCCACCGGCCACTGGGATGGTCTCAAGGGTTTCCAGCACCGTCGGGCCGGTGTACCACTGCATCGACGCGGATTTCTCCACGACGTTATCGCCCTTCAGCGCGGAAATCGGGATGACCGTGGAATCTGTAATTCCCAGGCGACGTGCAATCTCACCGAACTCCGCCTCAATCGCGCGGAACGTCGCCTCATCATAATCCACCAGGTCAATCTTGTTGACTGCAAGAATCACGTGGCGCACGCCCAGCAGCGCAGCCACGTTCAGGTGGCGACGCGTCTGCTCGACGACGCCGTGTCGGGCGTCGATAAGCAGCACCACTGCCTGGGAGGTAGACATGCCGGTGACCGTGTTGCGCGTGTACTGCACATGGCCCGGGGTATCCGCCAAGATGAAGGTGCGCTTGTCCGTCGCAAAGTAGCGGTAGGCCACATCGATCGTGATGCCCTGCTCGCGCTCGGCACGCAGGCCGTCGACAAGCAAGCTCAAATCCATGCCGTCGAAACCGCGATCCGCCGAGGAGCGTTCCATGGATTCTACCTGGTCCGCCAGCACAGACTTGGTGTCATAAAGAAGGCGGCCAACGAAGGTGGACTTACCGTCGTCCACAGAACCTGCAGTGCACAGGCGCAGCGTCTCGCGGGTGGTGAGGCGTTCGACGAGTGAAGAATTAGTCATCAGAAGTAGCCTTCCTTCTTGCGGTCTTCCATGGCGGATTCAGAAAGTTTGTCATCCGCGCGGGTCGCGCCGCGCTCGGACAGGGTGGAAACGGAAATCTCCGCCAGGATTTCCTCCGGGGTCGAGGCCGTGGATTCAACGGCGCCAGTGCAGGACATATCGCCCACGGTGCGATAGCGCACGGTCTTCTTTTTAAGCTCCTCGCCCTCGCGCGGGCCGCCCCACTCGCCCGGGCACAGCCACATGCCATTGCGATTGAACAGCTCGCGTTCGTGGGAGTAATAGATGGAAGGAAGCTGCAGCTCGCGCGCGCCGATGTACTCCCAGATATCAGACTCGGTCCAGTTGGAGATTGGGAAAACGCGCACGTTCTCACCGGCCATCTTGCCGCCGTTGTAGAGATCCCACAGCTCTGGGCGCTGGCGGCGCGGATCCCAGCCGCCAAAGGAATCGCGGATGGAGAAGATGCGTTCCTTCGCACGCGCCCGCTCCTCGTCGCGGCGGGCGCCGCCCAGCACGGCGTCGTACTGGCGCTGCGCGATGGTTTCAACCAACGGCACCGACTGCAGCGGATTGCGTGTACCATCAGGGCGTTCCTGCAGCTCGCCGCGGTCAATCCAATCTTGCACCTTAGCCACGTGCAGGCGCGCACCGGTCTCAGCAACCAAGCGGTCACGGAATTCGATGACCTCTGGGAAGTTATGCCCGGTATCAACGTGCACAAGCTCGAAAGGCACCACCGCTGGTGCAAAGGCACGGCGCGCCAATTCGAAGACCACCACGGAATCCTTGCCGCCGGAGAAAAGCAGGCCGACCTTATCGAACTGGCCTGCTACCTCGCGCAGGATGTGGATGGACTCATTTTCCAAGTCCTTTAAGTGGGGCGAAAGTGTGTTTTTCTGTGTCATTCGTGCAACCCGCATTCTGTCTTGCCGTCTCCAAAAATCCTGCCGGAACGAGCGTCCTCGCCCTTACCCACCGGGAAGGTCAAAGGCGCACAGCCGATAGAGCGATAGCCTTTCAGCGTCAAGGGATGGATAATCAGATCATTGTCCGCGATATAACGATCCGTATCTGCCAAATCCCAGGTAACCATCGGCGAAATCTTTAACCTTCCGTGCTGGTCCAGGCTCAGCGCTGGGGCCGTGGCGCGATGTTCAGAATCCGCGCGGCGCAGACCGGTCACCCAACCAACGTATGGGTCCATCGCCATGTTCAGCGGTTCCACTTTGCGCATACGGTTATATGCGCTGGTATCACGTGCATAGAGCCGCGGACCATAGATTTCGTCCTGCTCCTCCGGGCTCAGCAGCGGCTTCACGCGGACTAGAGGAAGATCCGCATAGCGCTCCTCAACCTCGTTGGCCACAGCCAACGTCTCCGGAAAGTGCCAGCCAGTGTCGATAAAGAGCAGGTCTGCGTCCAGCTGTGCGCGGTGCGCGAGCTCCGCCAGCACCGTGTTTTCCATCGACATCGTCACTGCCAGCCGGCCCGGCGCGTGCTCTGCAGCCCACGCCATGATGTTTTCGGCGGATTCTGCATAGAGCTTGTCCGCCCATTCATCGACAAGGCGCTCGTTTTTCGCGGCAATATCTTGGTTGAGCGGCGCGGTATCGCGCGTGCCTTCCGGGCTAATGCTGGGGTCGCGGTAGGGCTTGTCGCCGTCCAGCAGGTTTAACGATTGGGTCATGCCGACTCACTTTAGGCAAGGCGGCGCATTCGTGCAGGAGACATTGCGCGCTGAACACGCGAATAGTCCGATGAGCTTGGGGCAATGCAAGAATAAAAATTGCCAGAACTGAACAGGTCGGACTAGATTATTAGACAAAACGGTCTATAAACAATAAATCAAGGAGGTTTCCATGCAGCGTGTCGCAATCGTCGGCGATGGCCCGGCGGCGCTATCCACAGCTGAAAGGCTCATCGGCGCCGGCATGTGTGTGGACCTCGTCTGCGCCAGCCCACCGAGCAACCCGAAGACTGGGCCACCGTCACCCGCCGCGCGCAACTTGCGCCAGTCTGCTTTTAGCACTCAAACGTGATTCAGCCGATACCACCTGCACGCGGCTAGTCACATTCTTCACATTCGCATTAGACTCGACCGAGTTAATTTCAATTCTTAAGTAAAGGTCGGTCTAGTGGAGCTAGTTCGCATTCTGGTCTCTCGATCAAAACCCTATGGTGGCTTCGTGCTTGCAGTCATTGTGCTCCAAGCACTATCCACCGCCGCCACCTTGTATCTGCCCTCGCTCAACGCTGACATCATCGACAACGGCGTGGCCAAGGTGGACATCGACTACATCTGGCACACCGGCGGCATCATGCTCGCCGTAGCTTTCGCCCAAGTCATTACCGCCGTCGCCGCCGTGTGGTTTGGCGCCCGCACCGCCATGGGCGTCGGCCGCGACCTGCGCAGCGAGGTCTTTCGCCGCGTCGCTCGTTTCTCCGCCGAGGACATGGGCCACTACGGCACGCCCACCCTCATCACGCGCGGCACGAACGACGTCCAGCAGGTGCAGATGGTTTACCTGATGATGTTGGACTTCATGGTGGCCGCACCCATCATGTCCATCGGCGGCATCGTCATGGCGGTGCGCGAGGATGCCGGATTGTCCTGGTTGGTCTGGGTCGCCGTGGCGGTTCTCCTCGGCGTGATTTCCGCGCTCATCGCCAAGCTCATGCCGCTTTTCCGCAGCATGCAGGACAAACTCGATTCCCTAAACGGCACCCTCCGCGAACAAATCGTGGGCATTCGTGTCGTGCGCGCCTTCGTCCGCGAGGCCCACGAGACCGAGCGCTTCACCAAGGCCAACCACGATCTCACGCAGCTTTCCTTGAAGATCGGCCAGATTTTCGTCCTGATGTTCCCCATCATCACTGTCATCCTCAACGTCGCTACCGGCGCCGTGCTGTGGTTCGGCGGCCACCGCGTGGATGAGGGCCTTGTGGAAATCGGCGCGCTGACCGCGTTCTTGCAATACCTGCTGCAAATCCTCGCCGCCGTCATGATGGGCACGTTCATGGCCATGATGCTGCCCCGCGCCATTATCTGCGCTAAGCGCATCACCGAGGTACTGGAGCACGAGCCTTCCATCGCCGAGCCTGCGAAGAACGTGACGCCGGAGCGCAACGACGGCGTCGTCGAGTTCCGTGACGTCACATTCACCTACGCCGGCGCCGACGCCCCGGTCCTCCACGACATCTCCTTCACTGCCCGGCCCGGCCAGACCACCGCCATCATCGGCTCCACCGGCTCCGGCAAGTCGACCTTGCTGCACCTGATTCCGCGTTTGTATCTGCCCACCGAGGGCCAGGTGCTTCTCGACGGCGCGGATGTCTCCCGCATGAACCGCCAGGACATCGTCAAGCGCGTGTCCCTCGTGCCGCAAAAGCCCTACCTGTTTAGCGGAAGCGTGGCTTCTAACCTGCGCCTCGGCCGCCCTGAAGCCACCGACGAGGAGCTGTGGGAAGCGCTGCGCATCGCCCAAGCAAACTTCGTGGAAAGGGACGAAAAGGGCCTGGACATGCCCATTTCCCAAGGCGGAACGAACGTCTCCGGCGGCCAGCGCCAGCGCCTATCCATCGCGCGCATGCTCGTTGCGCGACCGAAGGTGCTGCTCTTCGACGACTCCTTCTCTGCCCTCGACGTGGTCACCGACGCGAACGTACGTCAGGCCCTGCACGAGAGCCCGCTGCTTGCCGACGCCACGATGGTGGTCGTCGCCCAGCGCGTGTCCTCCATCATGGACGCCGACCAAATCCTGGTCATGGAAGCCGGCCGCATCGTCGCCCGTGGCACCCACGCCGAGCTGGTCGAAGGCTCTGAAACTTATAAGGAAATCGTCGATTCTCAAGCCACACCAGTAGAAGGTGAGCAGTAATGGCAAGCACTGCACAAGATGCGCACGGCATGACCGAAGAAGAGCTCCACGAACTCGAAGCCAAGACCGCCGGGGACGATTGGTCCGGCAACGCGCCACGCAAGGCTAAGGCATTCTGGCCTTCCGCGAAGCGCTTGTTCGGGCTGCTCATGCCCTTCAAATCGCGGCTTATCATCATCGCATTGATGAACATCGTCTGCGTATTCCTCGCGGTCTACGCACCGAAGGTGATGGGCAAGGCAACCGACGTCATCTTCGCCGGCGTGCTTTCCAAGCAGCTGCCGGCGGGCACCAGCGAGGAGCAGGTCATCGAGGGCCTGCGGGCGGAAGGCAAGGACACCTTCGCGGACATGGCTTCCGCCATGGACCTGCGCCCAGGCCTGGGCATCGACTTCACGCAATTGGGCCGCATCATCACCATCGTCATCGCGATGTACTTGGTCTCCGCGCTCTTCCAGTGGTGGCAGGGTCATATTCTCAACTCATTGGTGATGCGCGCGGTCTATGACCTGCGCCAACGCATCCAGGCCAAGGTCAACGCGCTGCCGCTGAACTACTTCGACACCAACTCCCGCGGCGACCTGCTCTCGCGCACGACAAACGACGCCGACAATATCCAGACCGCGCTCCAGCAAGCGGTCTCGCAGGTCTTCTACGACCTGCTCATGGTGGTGGGCATTACCGTCATGATGTTCTCCGTGTCTTGGCAGCTCGCACTGGTGGCCCTGCTTTCGCTGCCGCTGACCGGCATCGTCATTGGTGTCATCGGCGCGCGCTCGCAGAAGCAATTCGCCACCCAGTGGCGTGCCACCGGCCAACTCAACGGCCAGGTGGAAGAGGCCTTCTCCGGGCACGACCTCGCCTTGGTCTATGGCCGCATGGACGCCATGACCGAAGAATTCGATGAACGCAATGAGGAACTTTATAAATCTGCATCGCAAGCGCAGTTCCTCTCCGGCATGATGATGCCGGTCATGCAGTTCATCTCTTATCTGTCCTACGTGGTCATCGCCGTGATGGGCGCGCTGCGCGTGGCCCACGGCCAGCTCACCTTGGGTGGCGCACAAGCCTTCATTCAGTACTCCCGCGAGTTCAACCAGCCGCTGGGCCAGCTGGGCGGCATGATGCAGCAAATCCAATCCGGTGTTGCTTCCGCCGAGCGCGTCTTCGAATTCCTCGACGCTGAGGAACAGCGCCCGGACACCGCGACCTCGCACTTCGAAGGCCGCGCGCGGGGCTTGGTGGAGTTCCGCGGCGTGGACTTCTCCTACTCGGAAGACAAGCCGCTCATCGAGGATCTCAACCTGCGCGTTGAGCCGGGCCAGACCGCCGCCATCGTCGGGCCTACCGGCGCGGGCAAGACCACGCTGGTCAACCTCATCATGCGCTTCTACGAGCTGAATTCCGGCACCATCACTATCGATGGCAATGACACCGCCGAAATGTCGCGCACCGAACTGCGCTCGCAGGTGGGCATGGTGCTCCAGGACGCTGTGCTCTTTGAGGGCACCATCATGGAAAACATCCGCTACGGCCGCCTAGATGCCACCGACGAGGAGGTCATCGAAGCAGCAAAGGCCACCTACGTGGACCGCTTCGTGCGCGCTTTGCCCGATGGCTACGACACACTCATCGACCAAGACGCCGGCGCTATCTCTGCTGGCGAGCGCCAACTTATCACCATCGCACGCGCCTTCCTGGCCCAGCCGGCGTTGCTCATCCTCGACGAGGCCACCTCCTCTGTGGATACCCGCACCGAGATGCTCGTCCAGCACGCGATGAATGCGCTGCGCGCCGACCGCACCTCCTTCGTCATCGCCCACCGTCTTTCCACCATCCGGGATGCGGACCTCATCCTCGTCATGGAGGAAGGCCGCATCGTCGAGCAAGGCACCCACGCCGAGCTGCTTGCCCGCGAAGGCGCCTACTGGCGGCTTAATCAGGCGCAGTTCGCCGAAGAGGACTAGCCTTTCGGCGAGTGCGTCGAAAAGCTGTGCCTCGCGTTTGCCGGCTGGGCTCGGTTCGAAACCGCGATGAATACCGACTCCCATCTTTGCGCGCCCACCGTTTAGGCTGTTTATATCTGCGCGCAACTTTATAAGGAGTCCGTGAAATGACAGCCGTCTTCGGTTGGCTAGCCATCCTCGTTTCGATCCCCGTGTGGGGCTACTTTGCGTACCGCGCATGGGGCATGTTCGCTTTCATTCGCTCCGGCGGGCCAACTCTGCTGCAGCGTTTCGACCACCTAGGCAAGCGCCTGTGGCGGGTCGTGGTGGAAGTATTCGGCCACACGCACTTCAAGGGCCGCCCCTTCGTCAACGCGGCGCACTGGGCAGTCATGGTGGGATTCCTCTTCGGCATCCTCGTCTGGTTTGAAGCCTATATCCAGACCTTCGCGCCGTCGCGAGGCTGGCCGCTGCTATCGCATTGGTCGGTCTATCACTTCATCGAAGAGGTCCTCGGTATCGCCACCGTTGTGGGCATTAGCTTCCTCATCGGCGTTCGCCTCAAGTATGGACACACCGAGCGCGGCTCCCGTTTCTACAACTCCCAGCCAGGCCCTGCCCGCATCGTCGAGGCCGTGGTCTTCCTGGAGGGGCTTGGAATGCTGCTGGTCAAGGCGTCGAAAATCGCGGCGTTTGGCCACGGCTCCCCGTGGGCGGATTTCCTTTCCATCCACCTGGCCAAGCTGCTTCCCGCCTCGCCAGCGCTGGTGTCCTTCTTCGCGCTGTTCAAGCTGCTTACCGGCCTGATTTTCATCTTCCTGATTTCGCGCCACTTCACCTGGGGCGTCATGTGGCACCGCTTCATGGCGTTTTTCAACATCTTCTTCCAGCGCAACGTCAGCGGCGACAAGGCACTCGGCTCCCTTCCGACCCCGGACCTCGAAGAAGACATCGCCCCCGGCAGCTGGAAGATGCTGCTCGATACCACCTCGTGCACCGAGTGCGGCCGCTGCCAGGACCTTTGCCCGGCGTGGAACACCGAGAAGCCGCTGAGTCCGAAGAAGTTCGTGATGGACATGCGCGATGCCGCCGTCGAGAACTACAACCCGCACGAGGGCGTCAACGTGTTGGCAATGGCAAACGCTATTGACGACGACGTCCTCTGGTCCTGCACCAACTGCGGCGCCTGCGTGGACCAGTGCCCGACCGACATCGAGCACATCGACCACATCGCTGACCTGCGCCGCTTCAAGGTCTTGGCGGAATCCGACTTCCCCTCTGAGCTGACCGGACTGTTCAAAAACATTGAGACCAAGGGCAACCCGTGGGGCCGCAATAACTCTGAGCGCCGCGCCTGGATCGATGAGGCACGCGCCGACGGCATCGAGGTGCCTATCATCGGCGAGGACGCCACGGACTTTGCCGACATGGAGTACCTGTTCTGGGTCGGCTGCGCCGGTGCCTACGACGAACAGGGCCGCAAGACCACCCGCGCCGTGGTGGACCTGCTGCACACGGCGGGCGTGAAGTTCGGCGTGCTTTCTACTGGTGAGACCTGCACCGGCGATCCCGCGCGCCGTGCTGGCAACGAGTTCCTGTTCCAGATGATGGCGCAGCAAAACGTTGAGACCCTAAACAACGCTTTCGAAGGCGTTCCGGAAGGCCAGCGCAAGATCATCACCACCTGCCCGCACTGCTTCAACACGCTGCGTAACGAGTACCCAGACTTCGATGGGCACTTCGACGTCTTCCACCACACCCAGCTGCTCAACCGCCTAGTGCGTGAGGGCCTGCTCAAGCCGATCCCGCGTACCCCGGAAAACCGCAAGCCAATTACCTACCACGATCCGTGCTTCTTGGGCCGCCACAACAAGGTCTTCGATCCGCCGCGTGAGCTGCTGGAAGCCACTGGCGTTTCCCTCCGTGAGATGGACCGTAACCGCGACGAGGCCTTCTGCTGTGGCGCTGGCGGCGCGCGCATGTTCATGGAGGAAAAGCTAGGCACCCGCATCAACGAGTTCCGCGCGGAGCAGGCCAGCGCCACCGGCGCGGAGGAGATTGCCACGGGTTGTCCATTCTGCAACGTCATGTTCACCGGCGGCGTTAAAGCGCTTGCCGACGCCCCCGGTTCTGCAGCAGCGTCCGCTGCACCTGCCGTCACCGACGTTGCCCTCATGCTCCGCGCTTCCGTCGCCGACGCCGACGGCGCCCTCCCCGAGCCGCGGCCGAAGGCGTTCCTCGGCACGCCAATCCGCCGCAAGGCACCTTCCCAGACGCCTGCGCCTTCCGCGGCGCGCCCAGCATCTGCCGATTCCGCCCCAGCTGCGTCTGCTTCGGCCGCTTCCGCAACCCCAGCTGCCCCCTCTACACCTTCTCCGGCCGTGCCTGCAGCGCCAGCTGCGCCCGCACCGGCTACCCCGGCTTCTCCTGCTGCACCTGCCGCTCCCTCGGCGCCCGCCGCACCAGCCGCTCCCTCGGCGCCCGCCGCACCCTCTGCTCAAACTCCGCCAGCTCCAACTCCACCGGCCGCGCCGGCTGCACCACAACCACCTGTAACTCCAGCACCGACGGCCCCGAGTGCTCCTACTCCCCCAGCGGCTGCTGCACCACAACCACCAGCTGCGCCGGCGGCACCTAGTGCCCCGGCGCCCGCTGCACCTGCAGCACCGACTGCGCCAAAGCCACCTGCGGCAGCCACGCCTGAACCACCGGCCGCGCCAAAGCCGCCAACAGCGCCGCAGCCACCCGCAGCGCCCAAGCCACCCGCAGCGCCACAGCCACCAGCTGCGCCCAAGCCGCCAGCGTCAGAGTAAAGCTGGTTGGCCATTCACGAGGACAGTCTGGGATACCCAGGCTGCCCTTTCGTCGTTTTGGCCAAATGGTCCCGGTCATCCGGTCCGTTGCAAATGGTTGTTTATCGAGTAACTAAAAGCCGAATCAACCGAAAATCAAGGCATTTGGCAGCAAGGGGAGCTTGATAAAGGAGCCAAGTAAAGGGGCTATCAGCAGATAGACAGGACTAGGTGGAAAAGGCGCATGCTTCGCCGAATAGGCACATGGAAGATTCGACGCGTACGCTGTTGACATGCTTAATGTCGCGACTAGCGCCGCCGACACATTGGTGCTCGCATCTGGGGAAGCTGACTACACCCCGTCCCTCGTCTCCTTCGCTTGGATCATGGCCGCCGCCCTCCTAGCGCCACTGGTTTCTTTCATGCTGAAAAACAAGATGCCCGCCGTGGCACTGCTTATCTTGTTCGGCATGATCCTGGGCCCGTCTGTATTAGACCTCGCACACGAGGACCCTGGTATCGGCATGCTCAAAGAGCTGGGCGTCGGCGCTTTGTTCCTCCTCGCGGGATTCGAAATCGATCTTGCGACGCTGAAATCTAAACAAGCCGTCACCGGCTTTTCCACCTGGTTTATCTGCATGGTGGCATGTCTCGTGGGTGCTTATTTCCTGCTCGATGACATTCCAAGTGCCATCGTCATGGCCATCGCGCTTACCTCCACGGCCTTGGGCACCATCACCCCAATGCTCAAGCAGGACAAGCTCCTCGGCACCAAGGTGGGCAATTCCGTCGTCATCCACGGCGCCATCGGCGAGGTCGCACCGATTACCGCCATGGCTCTGCTGCTCGGTACCCGCTCCACCTTGACCACGATGCTAATTCTGCTGGCCTTCATCATCATCGCGGTCGTCGTTGCGGTCATGCCGCGCGCGCTCATCGTCGCAGTGCCGTGGCTCAAGACGGCGTTCCTTTCCGGCGCAGGTTCCACAAACCAAACCATCCTCCGCCTCATCATCCTGATCCTGGCCATCCTCATGGCCGTGACCTCGGTCTTCGAGCTCGACATCGTCCTCGGTGCCTTCGCCGCAGGCATCATCCTCAACCGGATCATTCCGGACGAGTTCCACAAGCGCCTCGAAACCCGCCTCGATGTGGTCTGCTATTCCATGCTGATCCCCGTCTTCTTTGTGGTCTCCGGCATGGCCATCGATTGGCACGTCATCGCCAATAGCCCTCTCAAGGTCATCGGCATCCCCGCGCTGATTCTGGTCACCCGCGGCCTGCCGGTATTCCTGCGTGAGAACATCCACCACACCGGCTCCGATATCGAAACCACCCGCGAGCGCCTGCAGGTCGCCCTTTACGCCGCCACGGGTCTTCCGATCATCGTCGCTGTCATGACCATCGCGGTCAGCTCCAAAATCGTCGATACCGAAACCGCCTCTATCTTTGTTGCCGGTGGCGCGCTGACTGTAGTGCTCTTCCCGCTCTTATCTAGCTTGGTCAAAGGCAAGCAAGAAAACGAACCCGCAGAGCCTAAACCTCAGCCGGAATCGAAGCAGAAGAAAGCTGATCACTAACAGCTGACCACAAAGGCAAATAGTTTTCCTATAGTAGAATTTGTGACTCACAGCTACGGTTCCTCGCCCTTCGATCCTTCCTCTTCAATGCGGCTTTCCGACGCAGAGAAGACGGACGCCATCAACGATCTCGCCCGCGCCGTCGGCGAGGGCAGGCTCAGCATGGAGGAATTCGAGCAGCGCTCTGACGACGTCATGCGCGCCACCACCCGCCGCGAGTTGGTCCCCTTGTTCACAGACATCCCGGCGGTTTCTGCCACCGAAATCAAGGTCTATTCCCGCGGCGAGGTCGAGCGTGCATACAAAGCCGGCAAAAAGCCGCGCCTGGCCACCGCGCTGATTGGCTCGATGGCCTTAACCTTCGCCGCCACCACCTGCTTCGTCGTTTCCGAAACCGCCGGCACGATTGCTCTCCTCAGCGGCGTGGGCGCACTGTTCCTCATCCCAGCGCTATGGATTATGCTCTACGTCGCCAAAATCGGCCCAAAGTCCTGGCACCAGCCCTCCCCGCGCAAGATTGAGCGCCAGCACCGCCGCGAGCTTTTGCAGCTAACGGCCCAAGAGCGCGCCCAGCAGAAGGCTTTGGAGCAAGCGCAGTGGGCGGAGAGGCGCCGCCAAGCAGGTGAGCTGACCAGCGAGGCCATGAATCTGGCCAAGCGCAAGCTTGAGCAATGGAATAAAGAATAAGCCTGCCGGTTGACCCATTTATAGTCTGTAAGTGGCAGAATACTTTCCATGACTACACCGAACAACCGCATTTTTGACCAATCCACCAAGCTTCAGGGCGTCGCGTATGACATCCGTGGTGAGGTCTCTGCGGAGGCGGAGCGCATGGAGCTCGACGGCCACAGCATCCTCAAGCTGAACACCGGCAATCCTGCCGTATTCGGTTTCGATGCCCCGGACGTCATCATGCGCGACATGATCGCAGCGCTGCCGACTTCCCAGGGCTATTCCACGTCGAAGGGAATCATTCCGGCGCGCCGCGCGATTGTCACCCGCTACGAGCTGGAGGATTTCCCGCACTTCGACGTCAACGATGTCTACCTGGGCAACGGTGTTTCTGAGCTCATCACCATGACCACGCAGGCGCTGCTTAACGACGGCGACGAGGTACTCATCCCAGCCCCCGATTACCCTTTGTGGACTGCCGCCACCTCCCTAGCGGGCGGTACGCCGGTGCACTACCTGTGTGATGAGGAGGATGACTGGAATCCTTCGATCGAGGATATCCGCGCGAAGGTCACAGAAAAGACTAAGGCCATCGTGGTCATCAACCCGAATAACCCAACGGGCGCCGTCTACTCCCGCGAGGTTCTGCAGCGCATTGTAGACGTAGCGCGTGAGTACAACCTGCTAATTTTGGCGGATGAGATTTACGATCGCATTCTTTACGACGGCGCGAAGCACATCTCGATCGCGTCCCTCGCTCCGGATCTGCTGACGATTACCTTCAACGGTCTTTCCAAGGCTTATCGCGTGGCTGGTTACCGCGCTGGTTGGATGGTTCTGACCGGCCCGAAGAGCCATGCACGCGGCTTCATCGAGGGTCTCGACCTACTGGCGGGCACCCGCCTGTGCCCGAACGTTCCGGCACAGCACGCAATCCAGGTAGCTCTCGGCGGACGACAGTCCATCTACGGGCTCACGGGCGAGGGCGGTCGCCTGCTCAAGCAGCGCAACGTGGCCTACGAGAAGCTCAACGAGATCCCGGGCGTTTCCGTCACCAAGCCGATGGGTGCTTTGTACTGCTTCCCACGCTTGGATCCGAATGTCTACGAGATTCACGACGATTCCAAGCTGATGCTGGATATCCTGCGCTCGGAGAAGATCCTGATGGTCCAGGGCACTGGTTTTAACTGGCCAAACCCGGACCACTTCCGCGTGGTTACCCTGCCGTGGGCTTCCCAGCTGGAAAACGCTATCGAGCGCCTCGGCAACTTCCTGGCCAGCTACCGCCAGTAGCTCAAGCCGCCTTTCTAAGTGAAAGGCCTCGTATTTGTTTGCAATTTTTGTGCGCAGTTGCCATTTGAACTGACAATCGTTCACAATAAGCTGCATGGGCAAACACACGACGGCTTCCAAGCCGGTGGTCTCCTTTCCTAGTGGAGGCCGCCTTTATTTAGCGACGAACCAAAACCCGTGGCGTCTCGCGCTGCTTATCGGGCTTGCGCTGGCCGTCCTTGTAACCATCATCGGCGCTATTTTCCTGCGCCCTACCACTTCTCCGGTAGATCACACGAGCGCAGAGTTCTCGCAGACTTACGCTCTGAACCACCCGCAGGCCGAGGGCACGGTCAAGACTGTCGACCACGCCATCTGCCAGTCGGATCAGACCGGCAAGGCCTTCGACAAGCCACCACTCATTCCGGCGGAGCCAGGCGGCGATTGCACCCGCTCCCTCATCGATATCACCTCCGGGGACAACGCAGGCAAGATGACCCAGCTGGTGCACTTTGGCGTCGCGGGTGACCCAGACTTGCAGGAGGGTGACAAGATCCTGCTCTCCGAGGCCACCGGCCCCAACGGGGACGTAGACTATGCCTTCGCCGATTATCAACGCAGCGGCAACCTCGTCCTCTGGGCCATCATCGCCGCTATCGTCATCATTGCTTTCGCGGCATGGCACGGATTGCGCTCGCTCATTGGCCTGGCAATTTCGCTCGCAATCGTATTCTTCTACTTGCTTCCCGCTCTCGTCGAGGGCACAAACCCCTTGGGCTTGGCATTGGTAACCAGCGCCGCCATCATCTTCATCGTTGTACCACTCGTGCACGGGTTCAACTGGAAGTCCGCCTCTGCTTTGGGCGGTGCACTCATCGCCCTGCTGCTGGCGGCTTTCCTGGCCAGCTCCACTATCAACTCAACGAGCCTGCAGGGACTTAGCTCCGAAGACAACCTCAAGCTCCTGCTCTACATGCCCGGAGTTTCCATCGTGGGTGTCCTGCTCTGCGGATTCATCATCGGCGCGCTGGGCAGCCTCAACGATATCTCCATCGCGCAGGCCTCCACCGTCCGCGAGCTCAATGAGCTCAACCCCGAAGCAGGCCCTGCGGATCTGTTCAAGTCCGCCATGAAGGTCGGCCGCGACCATATCGCTTCCATGGTCTACACCATCGTCCTCACATATACCGGCGCGTCAGTGCCGCTGCTCATGCTGATTACAGCAGCTCAGCGCCCGGCGGGCCAGATTCTTTCCAGCGACCTCGTAGCCACCGAGCTCCTGCGCTCCGCCGTGGGTGCAATGGCACTGACCCTAGCAGTGCCCATCACCACTCTCATCGCAGCGCTGACCATCCCGCAGCGTGAGGCGGGTCCCGAACCTGACGCTACTAATAGCGCCCTGTCCGTTCGCTAGAGGCTGCGGCCCAGCGCCTCGATGGTCCAGCCGGCCTGCTTCCACGCCTCAACGTCGAGGACGTTGCGGCCGTCGATGATGTGTTTGTTGGTGACCAGCTCCGCCACTTCGGCGGGGTCCAGCTGGCGGAATTCTTGCCATTCGGTGGCGAGAATAACCAGCTCGCTCTCGCGCAGAGCTTCCTCACAGTCAGCGGCGTAGTTCAACGTAGGAAACACCTTGCGGGCGTTTTCCATGCCCTCTGGGTCATAGACGGTAACCGCAGCGCCAGCCAAGGACAAAGAACCCGCCACGGACAGCGCTGGCGAATCGCGAACGTCGTCAGAGTTCGGTTTGAAAGCGCATCCCAGAACTGTCACGCGGTGGCCTAACAGCGAACCCTGGAAGGCCTCTTTAGCCATGTCCACGGTGCGGTCACGGCGACGCATATTGATGGCATCGACCTCACGCAGGAAGGTCAGCGCTTGGTCCGCACCCAACTCGCCGGCACGTGCCATGAATGCACGAATATCCTTCGGCAGGCAGCCACCGCCGAAGCCCAGACCTGCGCCCAAGAACTTACGGCCGATGCGCTCGTCGTAACCGATAGCATCGGCAAGCTTTACGACGTCCGCGCCCGCAATCTCGCAGATCTCAGACACGGCGTTGATGAAGGAAATCTTGGTGGCCAGAAACGCATTCGCAGAGACCTTGACCAGCTCGGCAGTCTGCAGGTCAGTCACAATAAACGGCGTATCCTGCGCCAACGGCTTGGCATAGACTTCACGGGCTACAGCCTCGCCGCGGGACTGCCCGCCCCGCACGCCCAAAACGATGCGGTCTGGAGCGATGGTGTCCTTTACTGCATAGCCCTCGCGCAGAAACTCTGGGTTCCACGCGATTTCCACATGGCTGCCCTCCTGGGCCAACTCATTCGCCATCTCCTGCAGCTCCGCCGCAGTTCCCACGGGAACGGTGGACTTACCAAAGATGACGTGCTCGCCTTCCAGAAGCGGCACGAGGTCTCGAATGACGGCCTTTACATAAGTCATATCTGCGGCATAAGAGCCATGCCGCTGTGGCGTTCCAACGCCTAGGAAGTGGACGTTCGCAAACTGCGCCGCCTGCGCATAGTCGGTGGTGAAAGCAAGGCGGCCGGCCTCAATATTGCGTTCCAGAACCTCCGGCAAACCGGGTTCATAGAAGGGAACCTTGCCGGACTTAAGGGATTCAATCTTGGATTCATCCACATCCACGCCCATAACCTCATGGCCGAGCTCAGCCATGCAGGCGGCGTGGGTTGCACCGAGATAACCAGTGCCGATAACCGTCATACGCATAAACGCGAATGTTAGGCCGGTTATGTAAACGAAGCGTGAAGACTATCGGAAATTCAGGTAAGACTTCGACGGCGTCGGGCCACGCTGGCCCTGATACTTCGAACCCAGCACGCCCGTACCGTACGGGCTTTCCGCAGGCGAGGACATCTTGAAAATCGCCAGCTGGCCTACCTTCATGCCCGGCCACAGGGTAATCGGCAGGTTAGCGGTGTTGGAAAGCTCCAGCGTGATGTGGCCGGAAAAGCCTGGGTCAATAAAGCCCGCAGTCGAGTGTGTCAGAAGGCCCAGGCGTCCCAGGGAGGACTTGCCCTCCAGACGGCCTGCCAGGTCTGCTGGCAGGGTGAACTTCTCGAAGGTCGCGCCCAATACAAACTCGCCTGGGTGCAGCACGAAGGCATCGCCTTCTTCGACCTCTACCAGACTGGTGAGGTCCGGCATTTCTTCCTTTGGGTCGATGTGCGTGTAGCGCGAGTTGTTAAAGACGCGGAAAAACTTGTCTAGGCGCACGTCGATAGACGAGGGCTGGACCATCTCGGCGTCGTATGGCTCGATGGCTAGGTTCTCGGAGTCAATGGCTGCACGAATATCACGATCTGAAAGAAGCACGGCCTAGAGTTTACGCGTCTTGTGTTTCTGCCGATACATCTGCCAAGGCATTTGCTTTAGAAACTATGCGCGGTGCTATGCTTTTCGGCAATGCATCTATAGCATTGCGCCGACGTAGTTTAATGGTAGAACTTGAGCTTCCCAAGCTTACGGCGCGGGTTCGATTCCCGTCGTCGGCTCCAAATTTTAAGGGCGCCGCAGGCTTTTGCTTGCGGCGCCCTTCGTGATCAGCACGAGACGATCGGCTGCGGGTCGTAGACCGTGGTAGTGGTCTCGCGGGATACCTCGCGGCCGGAAAGGTCCTTGATGATGCGGGTATCAGAGGTGGTAAATCCTGGCGCGCCAGACGACGGCGAGCAATCCTTACCCACCGACATACGGGTTGGCTGGGTGGTGGCCCAACGGCCGTTGTTGACGGACTCCACGTTGTAGGTCTTCACGCCCTTGAAACGGACCGCAATCTTGCCGCCGCCAAAGTCGGTCTCGATGCGGACCGGGGTATTCGTGGTGTTCTTAAACTGCAGGTCGATAGCACCCTCGTAGACGGTTGCCTCACGGCCCGCCGGGTAGCGGGAGATGTAATAGGAGTGGGGCGTGTGCGCTACGTCTTCCATACCGGCGAAATAGGCAGCGTTGTACAACGTGGTGGCGAACTGCGAGATGCCGCCGCCCACTGCAGTGCCGGAGTGGCCGTCAATGATGATGCCGGATTCCACATAGCCCTGCGCAGTACCGCGCGGGCCAGTGTAGCCGTTCAGGGAGAAAGTCTCGCCCGGGCTGACAACAGCGCCGTTTACCTGCTCCGCCACACGGCGGATATTCTCGCCCGAAGCGCCCGAAAAGCCACCGGTAGAAAACTCAGAAACAGTGTCGTTGAAGGTTGCCTTCTCCGCCATTTCGGTGGTGTACTCCGCCGGATCCGGCTTGTAGTCCGCATCCCAGGTGCGCTCGTCGCCCTTAACACGCTTATCGAAGTCCTTCATGGTCTTCTCCCAGTCGATAATCGAGCCATCGACCGATGGAGTCACGTTCATCTTGCTGCCACTGAAGGAAATCTTTGCGTTCTGGCCTGGCACCTGCGAGCCATCCATGCGCTCTTCAAACAACTGCCGCGCCTTCGGGGCATCCACCTTCAGTTCCAGCTTGCCATCCTTTGCCTCGATGGAAACAAACTGCACGATCTCATTCTTGCGCAGCGTGCCGGAGACATTGTTCTCACCGTTCAAGGTCAGCGGGTTATCCAAAGCCTTCGCGACGTCACCGGTGCGCATTGCTTCAATCGCGTCGTCGTTAATCGCCGGCTCCACAACAACAGGCGCCACCTCAACGCCGGCTGGGTCCAGCCAGTTCTCCTTCACCGACTTTTGCAGATCCGCATCATCCACGGTCTGACCAAGGACCGGCTTGGTTACCTTCAGGCCGCCGTTGTTTAGCTCCAGCATGCCGTCCTTCGGCTCGAAGGAAAGTTCCTTCTTTACCCGCTCTAAAGTGCTGTCCAAAGCCGCGGCATCAACGTCCACGGCCACCGGGATTTCCTTGGTGGATTTCACGAAGCTATAAAGGCGGCTAAACGGATTGTAGGAAGCATCAGGGATACCATCCACGGCCTTTTGATAGTTCAAAATTAAGCCGGATTCATTCGGCACCAACTGGGATGACTTCTCTCCAGAGGTGACCGAGACAGGCTTGGTCTCGACGTCGCCAAGCTCCCGCTCCAGCTTGTCCACCGCTGCGGTGCGCTCCATGCCGGAAATGTTGACGCCGCCAACCGACGTCGCGCGCGGGACCTTGCCCTGATTCGCAATTACATCCCACCCATAGGCGATGCCTGCGATGAGGAGAAGGCCGACAATCACACCGAGTGTGATGTGCCAGCCTTTGCCAGTTTGCTTTCCTACTGCCTTTTTCACGCCTTAAAGACTATCGTTCAAGCTGAAACTTTCCTAGTAAGGTACTGATCAGCTCTTACTATTCGGGCAATTTTCCACCTGTAAGCCGCTGGGCGGAGGCTTGCAGCTGCGCATCGGTGAGCGTGCCGTCATCGAGTGCTGCTACCACCGCATCGACGGCCGCGGGGAATTCAGCATCCGTAGACCACAGTGGCATATCCGCGCCGCTAGCCAGCGCAGCCACCACCGCCTGCGGGACGTTCATGGTGTCTGCGATAGAGGCCATGCCGCCGATGTCATCGGTGTAGATGGGCCCGCCATAGTGCAGCTGCTCGCGTGCAAGCTGGTACGCCGCGGGATTGATGGAGGCGGGGGTTTGCCCGTCGCCCAGCCCCGGCACAACGAGGTGCCCCATCATGAGTCCCGCCGCAGGAGCCGCCGGGATCGCCTCTTGGAAAGGCACAAACTCGTGACCGTAGAGCTCCTCCAGCGGCGGAGTCACGGCCTCGCCGAGATGGGTGTCGCCGGAAGCGCGGCCGTGACCTGGGAAGTGCTTGAACACAGCCTTTACTCCCGCCGATTCCAGGCCGCGAGCAAAAGCCGCGCCGTACTCGCCGGCCTGCTTGGGGTCGGTGGAAAAGGAACGGTCGCCTACTACTTCGAGTTCGCCACCATCGACGTCGAGAACCGGCGCGAAGTCCACGTTGATGCCGTGTTCTTTCAGCACGCGCCCGATCTCGGCACCCATCTGCTCGACTTCTTCTGGGCTATGCTCGGCGGCCATCTGCGCAGGTGCAGGATGCTCGCCGAGGATTTCGGAAAAGCGCTGTACACGCCCGCCTTCGAAATCAATGGAGACTTGGAAATCGCGGCCCACTGCCGCACGCAGGGCGTTAATGTCGCGTCCTGGCTCGCTGAGCAGCGCCGGGTCTGCCCAGCTGGGGATGAAGATTCCGCCGGCGCCGGCCTGCAGTTTGGCCAGTGCGTCGTCGTAGTTCACCGCGGGCGGCATGAGCACCGATGCGGCCAGCTGGCGGCGGTCCACGGGCACAGGCGCTTCTTCGCTGGGGGTTGTACTCGGTGCCGCGCTTGCCGACGCCGCACCAGGCGCCGAGCTCGACGCTGCGGGTTCCTGCGTGCTTTCCGGCTGCTCGCTATCGCAGGAAGCCAGGCCAAAACCAAGCCCAAGCGTGAGGACAGCAGCAGCCGCAGTGCGGGCCGAGAACATCGGGGACGGGGAAAGCTCCATGCCTTCCAGTGTGCACGATTCCCAGCGATATGCCCGCGGAGGGGATTAGTATGGCATCCATGAGTAACGGTGAGACGATATTGATTGCTTACGACGGCTCCACTCGGGCAGCCCGCGCGATGGAGCACGCAGCCCGCCTGCTGCGCCCGCGCCACGTCGAGATTTTGACGGCGTGGGAGCCGATGGCCCGTCAGGCAGCGCGTGCAGTCAGCCGTACTGGCATGCACCAGTCCACGGTGGCGCCGGAAGCGGTGGAAGATGATCCGGCCTATGAGGAAGCGCTGCGGATTTGTAGGCAAGGAGTCGAGGTTGCAGAAAACCTGGGCCTTTCCGGCCGCGCCCACTTGGTGGAGTCGGTGACCACGATTGCCTCCGCTATTGTCGACGCCGCGCAAGAACTCGACGTCGATATCATCGTCACCGGCACCCGCGCGCTCAGCGGCTTCCGCGGCTGGTGGACCAACTCCACGGCCGAGCACATCGTGCGTAACGCTGGCCTTCCGGTCTTTATTGTTCCGCCCGAGCTGGACGACGACGCGGAGGAAGAAGATAGCTAAATTTCTAGCAGGTAGCTGCTAGGATGTGGGTTTATGGCACTCGAGACGGACTCCCTCAACAAGCGCACCCTCGGCCCCGCCGTGGGCAGCACCGTCGTGGGCATCGCCCTCGGCGTCATCACCATCATTGGCATCGCGCAGTTTTCTAATGCTGATGCAGTTCCGTCGGACGGTGCAGTTTCCGCTTCTGATGCCGTAATGGGCGGCCCGGAGTACGGCTCTAGGAACTAATGAATGCGCAGTCCCGCTGGCGCATAGGCGGGCTTTTAGCTCTCGCTGTTTTTGTATTTACCCAGCCCTTTGGCTTGGTTGCGGCGGATACCAAGCACGATCTCACCGCTAACCCCCTGGGCTTTCTACGCGGGGCGACCAGCGCCTATACCGAGGTCTTTACGCTCGGCCAGTTACAGAACCAGGCTTATGGTTATCTTTTCCCGCAGGGCCCGTTTTTTCTTCTTACCTCGCCGCTGCCGGATTGGGTAGCTCAGCGCTTGTGGTGGTTACTCGTCCTAGGCGTGGGCTTTTGGGGCTTCCACCGGCTGATTTATGCGTCCCTTCCTCCGCAGTTCAGAGGCCTTAGACGGGAAGGCCTTAGGCGGGAGTTTTCGCCCGTCTGGCCTTTTCTTGCGGCCCTGCTTTACGCGCTTTCGCCCCGCGCGCTGACTACGATAGGCGCAATTTCCTCGGAGACCTGGCCGGTCATGCTGGCGCCGTGGGTCATCCTGCCCTTCTTGCGCCGGGAGCTAACGTGGCGCTGCGCCACGGCAGCAGTTTTGCCGGTGGCAGCGATGGGCGCGGTCAATGCCACCGCTACCCTCGCTGCCTGTGTTCCGGCAGCGGTGGTGCTTTTGTACCGCCGAGCCTGGCGTCCCGGCCTAGTGTGGCTGGCCGGCTGCGCGGCGGTTTCTCTGTGGTGGATAGTGCCGCTTTTGGTGCTGGGGCGCTACGCCCCGCCATTTACTGAGTTCATCGAGTCTTCCTATGTCACCACCCGCTGGCTAAACCTGCCGGAAATTCTCCGCGGCACCACCAGCTGGGCACCCTTCGTCGACACGGAGCGCGCGGCCGGATATGCACTGGCCACCCAGCCTTTCTTCGTACTGGTCACCATGACGGTGGCAGCAATTGGCCTCTACGGCCTAGCACGACTGCCGCGAGTCTGGCCGGTCATGGCCTGCGTGGGCATCGCTATCCTCGGCACCCACGCCGCCTGGTATCTCAACGCGCTCGACGGCCCGCTTGCCGCGCTAAGAAACCTCCACAAGTTCGATCCGCTCGTGCGCATCCCACTGCTGCTCGGTTTCGCCGCGGCAACCTCCGCCCTGCCCCTGCCGCGGGTACGGGACGAGTGGTTGCGGCCGGGGCGTCGCCAAGCGGTGGCGGTGCTGGTGGCCGCCATTGCCTGCGCGTCCTTCTCGCCCGCGTGGACTGGGCGTCTACTTCCCAAGGGCGCCTACGAAAAGGTCCCGGAGTACTGGCACGAGGCCGTGGACTTCCTCAACACCCATGCCCAGGGCACGCGCACGCTGCTGTTCCCCGAGGCTTCTTTCGCACGCCAGGACTGGGGTTGGACACGCGATGAGCCGGCACAGCCGCTTCTCGACGTCCCGTGGGCCGTCCGCGACGCCATCCCCCTCGTCCCGCCCGAGGCCATCCGCGGACTCGACGGCGTGGTGGCAGCCCTCCACGAAGATCCCGCCACCGGTAGCGCCGCGCTGCGCCGCCTCGGCATCGGTGCGGTGCTGCTGCGCCACGACTTAGTCTCTACAGAGGGCGCGAACGGCCGCGATGACTCCCAGCTGGCGGCCTGGCGCGATGCTTCCTCCTACGGCGGGCAGGTCCACTCTTTCGGCCCTGATGACGAGGTGGAGGTCATCATCCTCCCGCATGCCGACGATGCCGTAGGCACGCTGACCTCCGCCAATCCCGTCCGCGTGGCCGGCGGCGGGGAGTCCCTGGCCTTCCTGGATGCCCATGGTGACGGTTCGGCTCCTGCCTACGAGCTCGTCGATCGTGACGCCGACATCGTCACCGATACGCCCACGCTGACCGACCGCAACTACGGCACCCTCGACGGGCCCATCTCCGCGCCTTTGGCCGAGGGAGATCCCTCGACGGTGAATAACCGCCTGCGCGACTACCCCTCCGCCGGGCCGCTGACAAAGGTGGTTTCGCACGGCGGCACAGTCCGCGCTTCTTCCTCGGCTGCCGACGCCGATGCCTTCGGCGGCGCCAATCCCGCGCGCTCGCGCACCGCTGCTGTTGACGGCGAAAATTCCACCGCCTGGTGGCCCGCCCCCGGCGATACCGGCTGGCTGGAGCTAAACAAGGACCCGAATACGCCGGCGTGGCACGCGCCGGTGGTCAAGCTCATGGCCACTGCCCACACCGAGGTCACCGTGCGCTCGGGAAGCGCGAAGGTCAAGGTTAAGCTCAAGCCCTACCGCTCCCGAGAAGTGCGCGTGCCAGGTGGGGATACCCGCAGCATCCGCATCGATCTTTCCGAGCGCGTGGGCATCGCCAACGCGCAGGTCGTGGGCTCCCCCATCGAGCGCGTGGTCACCGTTCCGGCGACTTCCCCGGACGTCCACCAGTTCTTCTTCCAGCAGCTAGCCCAGGACACCCGTATCCTCATCCGTGACTTCACGGTGCCCCGCACCATGCGGTTGGAGCTGGACGCCCGCAAGCCCGTGCTTATCGACGGTGTGCGTTATAACCCCGGTGCGCACCTCACCCTCCGCTCCGGCACCCACCGCGTGCGCAGCACCGGCGGATGGATCAGCCTGCGCGAGGTGGGCTGGTCACCGGCCGCCGCCAGCAAACGAACCTCCGGCACCATCGAAGCCACGGGGCAGGACCGGCTGCTTATCACCGGCAATGCGTTTAACCCCGGCCTGCAGGGCCACCTCGATTCGGAGGCCGGCAGCATCGACCTCGCGCCGCGAGAGATCAACGCTTCCCTCCAGGCTTTTGTTATTCCCGCAGGCAGAAGCGGTAGCTTCCGCATGAGCTTTGCCGCGGCGCGTACCTATAAGGCCGCGCTTGGCTTAGGCGGCGCGCTGGCCCTGCTGACCGTGGCCGGCTGCCTGCTTTCTCTTCGCCGCCGCCCCACCGCGCCGTGGCAGCCAGACGATGGCCGCGGCGCCCACATTCTCGCTGCAGTATGCGGCCTGGGTACGCTCAGCCTGCTCGGCCTGCCCGCCGTACTCGCGGGTGTAGCTGCGTGGGTGGTGTTGAGATGGACGTCGCTAAGCGCTGCTCCTTTAGCCGCCGCCCTGACGGCGGCGGCTGGGACCATGCTTGCCCGCGCGCCGTGGGCCAGCGGCAGCTATGCCGGCGATTCGGTCCTCGTGACCTGCTTGTGCGCTGCCTCGCTAGCCTGCGTCCTGTGGCCCAGCCGCCGCGCGAACTGACCAACCAACCGCCTGCCGGGTTCTTCCACCACGGCGTAGCTAACGGCCGAGACCAGCAGGCTGCCCGCCACCGTCACCGCGAAGGCCACGCAGAAGTCCACGACCTTGCCCGAAAACAGGGGCACTCCCAGCAAGGGAAAGACCACCGACAACACCGCAACGTGCCACAAAAACAGCGAGTAGGACCAACGCCCCAAAGCCTGCCCCCACTGGCTGCTCAGCAGCGAAGACTTCCGTGGGGCCAAAGCCACAGGCGCCATCACGCACACCGCAAAGACCGCGCCCACCATGATGCGTCGCGCGAACTCCCCTGGCTCCGGATGCGCCAAACCCCGCGGGCCAAACCACTCGCGGCTAGCCAGCCACAGGCAACCACACGCCACCAGCCACCACGCCCACCGCATCCGCAGCGCACGTTTTAGCCACCCTGGAAACTGCCCGCGCACAGTTTCTGCTTCAGCTAGCAGCATCCCGACTGCAAACCACGAGGCATACGCCGGCGGCCAAATCTGCGAATTCACGTCCCCCTTGGCGTAATCAGCCACGAAGGGAACAAAGCCCCAGCCCCAGCTCAGCACCGCCGCCACAGCAATGGCCCACACCCTGCGCCGCCGCGACCATCCGCGCATCACCGCCGCCAGCAGCGGCAGCACCAGATAAAACGCGAACTCCACACACAGCGACCACAGTTGCGTAAGCCCCGGCGCCAAACCGTCGACTACATAAATCTGCGTGCCCGTTAGGTTGCTGAATAGCTGGGTAGCGGTGGCGGAATGGGCGTCGGGAAGCAGTGCGAAGACCAGCACCACACACACCAGATACGCAAGCGCCAGGCGTCCCACGCGGGACCACGCATAATCCCGCGGGCTGTGCAGGGCGCGCCGGCGCCACAGCAGGAAAGCGCTCAGCGCAAAGAACACCGAAACGAAGTAATCGAAACGCTCCGCAATCCCCCAACCGGTGCCCGTTTGAAAGGAGACATGCGTGACCACAATTCCCAAAGCGGCGCAGCCTCGCATACCATCCAACTCAGAAATATGGCGGGGTAGGCTCTTTAAGGAAGAATGGGAAGCCACACTAATTTTCCTTCCTCCTCATAATGCACGGCGCACGTAAACTGATTGGAACTCTACTGTAATGAAGCGGCTGATTAACTGGAGCTCGCGGATGACGAAGGTGATCGTCGCGGCAATCATCTTTTTGCTCCTCGGTTCTGTGCTGCCGCCGTTGTACAACAATCAGGCCCGGCCGCTGCCAGATGATCTAAACTTCACCATCGACACCGCCCCTACCCAGGGCACGGCTCTTAACGTCAGCCGCGCTGTGCAACACAAGAAGCCAGCGGATGCCCACGGCAACCCTGACTGCGATGCCAAGGATGCTCCACTCTATTGCTATGCAGAGGAACGAGACGTTTCGCTCAAACGCACCACCCGCACCTCGCCTACTGCCGACGACGCCGTGGCTTCCGCCGATTCCCTCCTCCAGGTCACCTCGAATGGCCAGACTATCGCGGAGATCAAGGAAAACTCGCTGCTCAACCGCGAATCCGCTTATCCGGTAGCAGGGCCCAATAGCTCACAGCAGGTTGATATCGCCCCGCTGAATATCTCTGCGGCTGGCCGCGACTTTTCGCGCGATGGCATCAGCTACTTCTTCCCGGCTAAGGCGGAACAGCGCAGCTACCCGTATTTCGATCCGATGACGCAGACCACAGCGCCCATCGACTTCACCGGTACCGAAAAGCGCGAGACAATTCCGACCTACATCTTCCACCAGGAAATTGAGCCGGTTGCCTTGGCCTATTCGCTGGGCATCTTGCAGCAGCAAACCCCCGATGAGAAAGCCACGCGCACGAGCCCAGAGAAGCTGCAGCGCTCCGGCCCGGCACAGGCGATGTTCGACGAGGAGTCGCTACACCGCTTCGGGCTGGACCCCACCGAGCACGTCAGCCTCGAGCCTTTCTACACGGTCAAGCGCGACGTATGGGTAGAACCAACCACCGGCACCATCGTCGATGCTCATGAGGACATAAAGATTTTCCTCGCCACCGACCAGGACCAGGCGAAGAAGATGGTTGCCGAGGACGACACTGCCGACCGCTCCCTCTTCCAGGCCAGCTTGAACTGGTCCGATGCCACCAAGAAGGAACGTTTGGACACGGTACGCACGACCATCAACAACGTGAAGATTCTCAGCATCGTCGGCTGGTTAGGCAAGGTCATCGGCGTTATCTTGCTGGCCTATGCCGCCTTTATGTACATGCGCCGCCACCGTGCCGGCGCCTAAACCCGCGCGCCACAGGTCCGCGCGCCGCAGGTCCGCGCGCTGGGGCCTAGGGCTGTGGGGCGCCCTGCTCGTGGTGGCAGTGTGCTGGCCGTTTTTCCTGCCTGGCGAGATGGTGTGGCGCGATATGGTTCTACTCCACAACCCCGGTTTTACCGCCTCCAACTTTGGGCTGGGCTCGCTGCCCGCCCGTAATGCGCCCCAGGACGGCGCGCTGGCTTTGCTGGGCGGCGATTGGTTCGCACGCGTGCTCGTCACCGCTTCCGCAAGTGCTAGCGCATACGTTGCCGCGAAGTGGGCCCGCACTTCGCTTTCCGCCGCCGCTGCGATGGCTTGTGCGGTGGCCAATCCTTTCATCGTCGAGCGCCTGCTCCTGGGGCACTGGTCCCTTGCAATTGCGGGATGGCTCGCGCCAGTTCTGGCATGGGCGTGCCTGCACAAGCGCGCGATTCCCGCGTGGCTGAGTCTGTGGGCAAGTTCCCTTACTCCCACCGGCGGCGTATTCGGCGTGCTAATCGCCCTTATTACTGGCCGTTTCAAGCTCGCCGCGGGTGGCGTGGCGCTGTGCCTGCCGTGGCTGGTGCCGGCGATTACCAACAACGCAGTTCCCGGTCCGGCTGCCGCGCAGGTGGCTGCATTCGCGCCTCGCGCGGAAGCTGGCGTGGGCACCGTCGGCGCTCTCCTTGGTCTCGGCGGCATCTGGAGCGCCGACGCCGTTCCCGACTCCCGCCACCACGGCTTTGCGCTCGCAGGGCTCGTGGTTGCAGCTGTTGCGCTGCTCGGCGCCCGCCGCCTCGCCCCCGCTTGCCGACGCCCCCTTCTCCTCCTCGCCGCCGTAGGCCTCGGCAGCGCGCTTATTGCCTGGGCTTGCCCCGGCGCGCTGGCGTGGCTGATTGAAACGGTCCCCGGCGCGGGCCTGCTTCGCGACGCCTCTAAGCTAACGCTACTTGCCCTACCCCTCTACGTCGCCGGTATCGGCGCCCTGCCTAACCTCCCCGCGGCCTTGGCACTCCTCGCCTGTCTGCTTCAGGCTCCCGACACTCCACGCGAGCTAGCTGTCCTCACGCCACGCCCCAGCGGCATTGATCACCAGCTCGTCGAAGAGCTAGACGGCCGGCTAGCACTCTTCCCGCAACGCCCCTCCCTCGTCACTTTGTCCGACGGCACCACCGCAGTCGACCCGTATTCGAAGGCCGTGAACAAACTGGAATCCGGCGAACTGCGCGTCGACGGCGTTGTGGTCGACCAAGCCCAGCCCGCCTACCGCGCGGCGCTGCAAGCTTGGCAGGACCAGGACTTAGATAAGCTCGCCCAACTCGGCGTGGGCGCGGTGGTTGTTGACGGCCGCATCGTCGCCGAGCCGCCCGCCCCCGCGCCCAAGGTTCCGTGGGCTCTTACCGCCGCCTGGGTGGCCAGCCCGCTGGCCTGCTTAGTGCTCTGGCTGCTGGTCCGTCCAGGCCTTCTGGCTACCCGCCGTCACACGAGCGGTCTGCGTTAGCAATTTCTCAAAAGCGCACCCCGTCTTCTCCCAGGAGTAGTGTGCTGCCAGCTCACGGGCATTCTCGCCCAACTGACGGCGTAAATTCGCATCCGCAACAAGCTCGCGGACTGCCCGCACAAACTCTTTCTCGGTATCGACCAGCACGCCAGTCTGGCCCGGGATGACGCTATCGCGCAGCCCGAAGGAATAGCCCACCGTCGGCACACCGTGCTGCGCGGCTTCCATCACTGCCAGCCCCCAGCCTTCTTTGCGCGAGGGCATGAGGTGGACGTCGGCAAGCGCAAGCAAAGCGTGCTTATAGTCCTCGGTGACCTGCCCGCGGAAGCGAACCCGCGAGGCCACTCCAATGCGCTCGGCGTACTCACGCAGCTGCGCTTCCCACCAGCCGGAACCGATGACGTCGAGGACCGCGCCAGGCATCTTTGCCACCGTGTCCATCGCATGTTCAATCTGCTTGTGCGGAACCAACCGCGAGAGCGTCACCAGATGGATGGCCGTCTCGCGTTGCAGGGTCGGCACATGTTCTGGCAGTAGGTCGACACCATTTTCGATGATGTGCGCGCCTTTAATTCCCAGCTCTTCCAAATCCTGCTTGGAAGCCTGCGAGACCGTCACATAAGGGCTGTTGTGGTAGACACTTGGCGCAACCTTCGATTCCAAGAACCACCCCAAACGTGCCAAGAGAGGGCCCGCAACCGGCCATTGTTCGCGATGACAATGATGGGTGAGCAAAACAGTTGGCGCCTTGGAAACCAGTTTGGCGAAGAAAGGAATGCCGTTCTGGGTATCGACGATGACATCGATGTTCTTGGCGTCGCCAAGCCCCAAGCGCCCGGCCAAAATGGCTAGCCACGCGCGCGGATACACGCTGAACTTGGCACCGCCACGAGAATATAAAACGCCCTCGCGATGCTCACGCTTTGCAGCATTCATGTGCCGCGCGGTGCGGAAGACCACCTCGTGGCCTTGCGCCGCCAGATACTCCCCGACGCGCTCCAGATAGCGTTCCGAGCCACCGCCCTGCGGGTGGGTGGAATCACGCCAGCACAGTAAAAGAATCTTCATGTCGAACTACTAGCCTAGTGGGTTATGAAACAAACCCGTGCCTTGGCCACGCTCGCGCGTTCGTGGCGCCTGCTCCGCTCTTTCCGCTTTGAGCAGACTGCGCCGGAGATTTTCTACGGCGGTCTAGCCGAAGACACTGCACTGCTTATCGACGCCCTTTGCCACGACGCCGGCACCCAACTCACCGGCGCGCGCGTTCTCGACGTCGGCGGCGGTCCGGGCTATTTCGCAGAGGCCTTCGCCCGCCGCGGGGCACAGTATTTCGGCGTGGAACCGGACGCCGGGGAAATGTCCGCGGCGGGAATCGCCCTGGCGAGCGCCGTGCGCGGTGATGGCACGCAGCTACCCTTCGCTGCAGATACCTTCGACATCACCTACTCCTCGAACGTCGCCGAACATATCCCGCATCCATGGGATATGGGAGAAGAAATGCTGCGCGTGACCAAGCCCGGCGGATTGGTTGTGCTCAGCTACACCGTGTGGCTGGGCCCCTTCGGCGGGCATGAGACCGGCCTCTGGGAGCACTATGTCGGCGGCGCCTTCGCCCGCGATCGCTATACCCGCCGCCACGGCCACCCGCCGAAGAACGTCTTCGGCACTTCGCTGTTCGCGGTCTCTGCCCGCGAGGGCCTTAAGTGGGCGGAAGCTATCACCAGCAGTGGCGCCGCACCTGGCGGCGCCTCAGAGGATGGTCCGACGCTAGTAGCGACGTTCCCGCGCTACCACCCCAGCTGGGCGTGGTGGGTAACGCGGGTGCCCGTCCTGCGCGAGTTCCTTACCTCAAACCTTGTCCTCGTGCTACGCCGTTGAGCCCGATTCCCCGCAAAATGTATCCAATTCAAACGTTCGGGAACATTGTTTCCGAACACGGTCGTCGTGAGTAACAATAACTACAGCTGCATTAGCTTTATCCAAGGATGCAGTTGGCTCATCCGCGAAAATTGGGTTGCGCCCGTTAGCGTGGTGTACGAGTTTGTTTCACCGCCATTCTTTTTATCGCGGCTCAATCGACTTCTGTCCTTTTAGGCCTTTTGTTTGACCTACCATTTGCCCGAAATAACACAAAGGGTCTGGCTCCGATGCATGATCGGAGCCAGACCCTAGATGCCCAAACAGCCTGAATTCAGTTACTCAAGCTGTCCAGAAGTCGGCCTCTTCAGCAATCAGCTAACTGCTTTAGACTTAGCCAACCGTGGAAAGTAAGAAGATTAGGCGTTTTCCACGCGGGACTTCAAAGCATTGAACTCGTCCCACACCTCGGAAGGAACGCGGGAGCCCAGGAAGTGCAGCCACTCGGTATTGTCTTCCATGTCTCCAGCCCATTCGGAAGCGTTGACGGCCAGCGCCTCGCGAACATCCTCGATATCGAAGTCGAGGCCCTCGATGTCGATGTCCTCAGCGCGAGCGGTGTTGCCCACGACAGTCTCAACGGCGTCGACCTTGCCTTCGATGCGGTCCACGATCCACTTCAAGACGCGAGAGTTCTCGCCGAAGCCCGGCCACAGGAAGCGGCCATCCTCGCCACGGCGGAACCAGTTGACCAGGAAGATGGACGGCATACGCTCGCCACCCTTTTCGCCCATGTCAATCCAGTGCTGCAGGTAGTCGCCAGCGTTGTAGCCGATGAACGGCAGCATAGCCATTGGGTCGTGGCGCAGTGCGCCGACCTTGCCCTCCGCAGCTGCAGTCTGGCCGGAAGCAAGCAGGGAGCCGATCATGGTGCCGTGGTTCCAGCTGAATGCCTGAGTAACCAGCGGGACAGTATCCGCGCGGCGGCCGCCGAACAGGATGGCATCAATCTTGACGCCCTTCCAGTCATCGAACTCCGGTGCAGCGGTTGGGCACTGGGCAATCGGGACGCAGTAGCGAGAGTTCGGGTGTGCCGCGTTGGTGGTGGACTCAGGGGTCCAGTCGTTGCCGAGCCAGTCGATGAGGTGGGCTGGAGCATCGCCCATGTCCTCCCACCAGACATCGCCGTCGTCGGTCAGCGCGACGTTGGTGAAGATGGTGTTGCCCGGCTCCATGGTCTTCATGGCAATCGGGTTGGAGTCATAGTTGGTGCCTGGCGCCACACCGAAGAAGCCGTTCTCTGGGTTGACGGCGTACAGGCCGTCCTCGCGCAGGTGCATCCACGCGATGTCGTCACCGACAACCTCTGCGGACCAGCCCGGGATGGTCGGGGTAATCATCGCGAGGTTGGTCTTGCCACAAGCAGACGGGAAAGCCGCCGCAACGTGGTAGTTCTTGCCCTCTGGGTTCGTCAGCTTCAGGATGAGCATATGCTCAGCCATCCAGCCCTCTTCTTTGGCCATAACAGAAGCGATGCGCAGCGCGTAGCACTTCTTGGCCAAGATGGCGTTTCCGCCGTAACCGGAACCATAGGACCAGATTTCCTTGGTCTCTGGGAACTGGGTGATGTACTTGGTCTCGTTGCACGGCCAAGCCACGTCCTCCTGGCCCTCCTCCAAAGGAGCGCCTACAGAGTGCAGAGCGTGCACGAAGTCGCCGTCCGCACCGATCTTCTCCAGTGCCTGTGCTCCCATGCGGGTCATGATGCGCATGGACAAAACGACATATTCGGAGTCAGTCAGCTGCACGCCCAGCTTTGGCTCTGGGTCGCTGATTGGCCCCATGCAGAAAGGAACGACGTACATGGTGCGGCCCTTCATGGAGCCGCGAAATGCCTCCGTCATCTCCTCCTTCATCGCCGCCGGCGGTGCCCAGTTGTTGGTAGGGCCCGCATCTTCCTCAGACTCAGTGCAGATGAAAGTGCGGGACTCCACACGCGCGACGTCGGAAGGGTTAGAGCGAGCCAAGTAGGAGTTCGGGCGCTTTTCCTCGTTCAGCTTGATGAGCGTGCCCTTTTCGACGAGCTCGCCTGCCAGACGATCTGCTTCTTCCTGGGAGCCGTCTATGAAGACCACGCGCTCCGGCTGGAAGAGTTCAACACTTTCGCTAATCCAAGAAATGAGCTTTTCGTTGCTCGTTGGCAACTCGCCGACGAGGCCTTTAATGGTGGCGGTCATCTAAGAATCTCCTAGTGGTCCGGTTCGTGAGGATTTTTACCGCCGAGGAACATCTACCGGGTTCTTGGCCGGAGCACACGTCCCCCACGGGTCTTTCACCACAAGATTAACCCCACGTCGCCGCGAATTAGGGTCAAAATTAGGCATTCAAAGCCAATATGGTTATAACCATGCCGTTCACCACAACTTAACCAAGCGTATGCCGTTGTGACATACAGCATACAGCCCCTCACCCCACCCCAATACGGGGCTGAAATGTTCAGAAGTGGGCGCAGCTTTGTCTGGAATAATCCACCCCCTCGAGACTCAACCCGGTTATATCCACCGCGTAAAGTTCCCTCCACCACCCAGCGAAAAGCGGCGCGGCACTTTGTTAGAGGCATAAGCACAGGGAACAATAAAGAGCAATGAATACTGCAGATAATCCTCAAAACTCCCCAGCCGGCGAAATGCCTCACGGCCGCCCGCTGCAGACCGACTTCAACGCTGAATTCGAAAACGACCTCGATTACCCACGCCTCGGCAACGTCACCTTCCGTCGCGGCACGCTCACTGACAACCAGAATGCCCTCTTCGAAGAGCACTGGCCACGCCTAGGAGCAATGCTTGCCGACGAACGCCTCGACATCGATTCCTGGTTCGGCCGCACCGGCGCCAAGACCATCGTCGAAATCGGGTCCGGCACCGGCACTTCCACCGCCGCTATGGCACCGCTCGAGCAGGACACCAACATCATCGCCGTCGAGCTCTACAAGCCGGGCCTAGCCAAGCTCCTAGGCTCTGTCGTTCGCAACGACATCGACAACATCCGCATGATCCGCGGCGACGGCATCGAGGTGATGGTCCGCATGTTTGCGCCAGAATCCTTGGACGGCATCCGTGTCTTCTTCCCTGACCCATGGCCGAAGGCCCGCCACCACAAGCGCCGCATCATCCAATCCGGCACCCTCAACCTTTTTGCCTCCCGCCTGAAAAAGGGCGGTGTTCTGCACGTCGCTACTGACCACGCAGGTTACGCCGAGTGGATAAACGAGCTTGTCGACGTCGAGCCCGCCCTCCGCTACAAAGGCTGGCCATGGCCCGAGTGCCCGCAGCTGACTGATCGCCAGCTCATCACCAAGTTCGAGGGCAAGGGCCTCGACAAAGACCACGTCATCACCGAATACCTGTGGGAGAAGATCTAATGCAAGGTTCCTACCTACTCATCTGGGACGCCCCCAACATGGACATGGGGCTAGGCGCGATCCTCGGTGGCCGCCCAACTGCAGCGCACCGCCCACGTTTTGATGCCATCGGCCGCTGGCTCGTCGATATCGCTCTGCAGAACGAAGCCCAGCCAGAAGCTGCCGTCTTCACCAACGTCACCCCCGGCGGCGCTGACGTCATCCGCCCGTGGGTCGAGGCGATCCGTAACGTCGGCTTTGCAGTCTTTGCCAAGCCGAAGCTGCACGAGGACGACGATGTCGATCCAGACATGGTGGATTACATCCAGGCCAACCGCGACAAACTCGAAGGCGTCATCGTCGCCTCCGCCGACGGCCAGAATTTCCAGTCCCTCCTCGAAGAAATCGCAGCCGAGGGCAAGCCCGTCTGCGTTCTCGGCTTCCACGAGCATGCCTCTTGGGCCGTGACACACGATGACATCGAATTCGTCGACCTCGAGGACATCGAAGGCGTCTTCCGCGAGCCACTGCCGCGCATCAACCTCGACAACCTGCCAGAAGGCGGCGCCTGGTTGCAACCCTTCCGCCCGCTCACCGCCCTACTCAAGCAGCGTTAGGAGGACCATGTTCTACGCTTGGGGCCGCTTTTCCTATGCGCATCGCAAAGTCGTCCCGCTCGTCATTGTTGGCATCATCCTGCTGCTTTTCATCGGCTTCGGTACTCGCTTAGGCGAGCGCATGAGCCAGGAAGGCTGGGAGGATCCCGGCGCGGCGTCGACAAGCGCAGCCCGCATCGAACAGGAAACCTTCGGGCGCGATAACTCCGGCGACGTCATCCTGCTGTTTTCTGATCCCGATCAGAACTTTGCCGCAGCAAAGGACCACCTCGCAACGCTAAAAGAACAGCACCCGCAGGAAATCGATGGCATCACCAGTTACTTCGATACCAAGAACCCAAACTTGGTCAATCGTGACCACAGCACTGCCTTTGCCGCTATCAGTCTCAAAGGCGACGGCGAACAGACGCTGAAGGACTTCCGCGCGATTGAAAGCGACCTCACCGCCACCGACATCCCGGTCAAAGTCGCTGGCGCTACTGCCGTCGCTGACAGCCTCGATGAGGGCATGGCGCACGACATCTCCCGCGCTGAAAAAGCAGCCCTTCCTTTGGTTGGTCTCCTACTGCTGATTGTCTTCGGCTCGGTTGTCGCTGCCTGCATGCCGCTTGTTGTAGGTGGCCTTTCTATCTTGGGCTCGCTGGGTATTTTGTCTGTGCTCGCTGGCTTCCAGCAGGTCAACGTCTTTGCCCAGGCCGTCGTAACGCTGCTCGGTTTGGGCCTTGCTATCGACTACGGCCTGTTCATGGTCTCCCGCTTCCGCGAGGAGCTGGATAAAGGCCGCTCGACCCCCGATGCCGTTGCCACCACGACCGCCACAGCCGGCCAAACCGTGGTCTTTTCCGCGGGCATGGTGACCGTGGCGTTGTCTGGTCTTTTCCTGTTCCCGCAGGCCTTCCTGAAGTCCGTGGCTTATGGCTCAATCTCTGCAGTTGGCCTGGCAGCGCTGTTGTCTGTGACCGTCTTGCCGGCGCTTTTCGGCCTGCTGGGCAAGCGCATCGACAAGTTCGCCGTGCGCAAGACTTCTCGAAAGGCCCGCCGCTTAGAAGACACAGTGTGGTACAAGCTTCCTCGTTGGGCCATGCGCCATGCCAAGCTCATGACCGTGGCCATCTGCGGCCTGCTCATTGCCCTTACCTTGCCAGTTCTTGGTGTTAAGTTCGGCGGCATCAACGAGACCTACCTGCCGCCACAACATGAAACCCGCATGGCTCAGGACGAGTTCAATGAACAGTTCCCGTCCTTCCGCACTGAGCCGGTAAAGCTAGTGGTAACTAACGCCACCAATCAGCAGCTTGTCGACGTCGTCATGCAAGTACGCCAGCTCGAAGGCCTCACCAAGCCGATGGGCCCTGTTACTCCAACGAAGGACGGCACCACCGTCCTTGCCGCAGGTATCAAGGACCGTGATGACTACGCCCGTATCGTCCACGAACTCGAGCAGGTGGAAGCCCCTGAAGGCGTTGAGCTCTACGTGGGAGGCACTCCGGCCATGGAGGTTGAGTCTTTGGATGCCCTTTTCCACAAGCTGCCGTGGATGGCTCTCTACGTCGTCCTGGCAACATTCGTGCTGATGTCTCTAGTTTTCGGCTCTTTCATCTTGCCGATTAAGGCCATTTTGATGACGCTGCTCTCCCTCGGCGCAACGCTCGGCATTTTGACCCTGATGTTCGTCGACGGCTTGGGAGCGAGCGCTTTGAGCTTTACTGCCGGCCCGCTGATGAGTCCAATTCTGGTGCTTATCATTGCCATCGTCTTCGGTCTTTCCACCGATTACGAGGTCTTTCTAGTCTCCCGCATGGTGGAGGCAAGGCGTCGTACGGACGGTGCCGATACAGATGAAGCCATCGCCATCGGCACTGCGCACACCGGTGGCATTATTACGGCTGCGGCTCTCATCATGATTGTAGTGGCAGGCGCTTTCGGCTTTTCCGACATCGTGATGATGAAATACATCGCTTTCGGCATGATTTTTGCACTGCTTATCGACGCCACCATCGTCCGCATGCTGCTCGTCCCCGCCGTCATGCACTTGCTGCGGGAAGACAACTGGTGGGCGCCCCGCTTCATCCATCGCGCTTACGACAAGTTGGGTCACGGCCGCGAACCCGCCCCAGCTTCCAGCCAGCCAGCTTCGGTCTCTGCACCGTCTGCTGCCCAACCAACCGCTGCCGCGATGCCATCTAAAGACGAGGACGAAGGCCCCGAGCGCAGTGGCCGTTCCCTCGCGGAAGACTCTTCCCTCATCCCATTCAGCGAGCTCATGCAGCGCCTCCAAGCCGATAAGCGCACGGGAGAGCGATGAAGAAGAACTGGTTAACCTGGATTGTTTCGCTGCTCATCCTGATCGCACTCGGATGGTTCTTTCGTGGCCACCTGAGTTTTATCGCCGAGGGCCTAACACGCCTTCGGCATGCGGAGCCGCTACCAGTCGTGCTGGTTGTACTCTTCGCATTCGGGTCTATTGCCGGCATGGCAGAGGTCATGCGTCTGCTCATCAAGGCCGGCAAGATTGAGGTCCCGCTGCGGGAAACTTATGCAATTACGCTGGCCTCCAATTCCTGGTCCACCACCCTTCCCGCAGGACCGGCCTTCGCTGCGATCCTGACATTCCAGGTACAGCGCGGGGGGGGCGCATCGGTGGCATTGTGCAGCTATTTCCTGTTCCTGTCATCGATCATTTCCTCGATGTTCCTGGCTCTCATCGGCGTCGCCGGTGTGTTTTTCTTGAACGCGGATATGGCATTGGGGTCGTTGCTGACCACCATCGTCCTGATGCTGGCGGCAATGGGCGCTATCTTCTGGATTACATCCCACCCGGCAACCATTCAGCGCTGGCTAAACCACCAGCGAGTTCTCAAGGGTGCGAAGCTAGCGCGCGTCCGCAAGGAAGTAAACAACCTTGACGAGGTGCACTTGAGCCGCGGCCCGTTTGCGGTCATTTGTATCTCCTCGCTCTTGCACCGCCTGTGCGACATGCTCGCTTTGTGGGCCAGCGTGTGGGCCATTACTGGAGAAATTCCTTGGCTACGCGCTGCTGAAGACCACACAACGATGGCCGGCATCGCCCTCGCTTTCCTCGCCGCAAAGCTGGCGGGCTCGGCGCAGGTTACGCCGGGCGGTCTTGGAACGGTGGAGGCCGCCCTCATTGCGCCGCTGGTGGCTACGGGCCTGACTGCCGCACATGCCACCTCCGCAGCGATTATCTACCGCCTTATTTCCTTTGCTCTGGTCACTATCATTGGCTGGGTCATCTACTTTGTGCATTACGCCAGCAAGGGGCTGACCTACCAAGCGCTGAATCGAAAGGACACTTAAACACTCATGCGCACAGCACCGATTATCGACATCATCGCCCTCGCCATCTTCGCAGTTCTCGCCCGCATTGCGCATGGAGGGCTCTCCTTCAGTAGCTGGGTTGATGCATTCTGGCCGTGGACCGTCGGCGCTCTTCTCGGATGGGTTATCATCCTCGCTGCAAAAATCGGTGGTCGTTGGAAGGAAGGCCTCGTAGTTTGGCTTTCTGCTGTAATTGGCGGAATGGCTCTATGGATGCTGGTGAACGGCCGCCTTCCGCACTACAGCTTCCTTATCGTTGCAACCACGATGTCGGCACTGTTCTTCTTCGGCTGGCGCGGTATCGCCGCGCTCGCTTCCCGCCGCCACTAGTTCCGGTTGCGGGCCCACTTCACCCCGTTTATGGTTTGGGCATGAAGTTGGGGGACTTACTCGGGGTACTTGCGCGCGGTATGCACGTGGTCTCGTTATGTGCGGGCCACAACCGCAGCGAGTTGGTGGCGATGGGCGCCACCGAGTCTTTTGCGCAGTCCTTGTTGTCCTTGCATGAAATCTATTTTGGAAAGACTGCTTTCAGCGCCATGCAGCGCGCAGCGCGAAATACTTCGCACTCTTTGGAATCGCTGCGAGAGATTGAAAAGTACGTCGGCCGCGTTAGGGATAAGCGCAAAGCTTGGCGCCTACGAGAAGAACTGTGTGCCACCAGGGAGCGCGATATTGCCAAGGTGGCTGTCGCCCGCCTGAAAGAGCTAAGGAAGCCACCGCAGGTTGCCCGCGGGGTAAAGGTGCTACGGCGCGATAATGGCCCGCACAGTCTCGTCATTACTGACTCCCCGCGCGCTATTGCTGATTTATTCGGCACCATCAAAGCCACTGCTAAAGACCCCACTGCCGCCGCAACTGCGGCTGAAGAAGCTGCAGCCGGCCTCGACTTGCTCGGAGCAGTCCGCCAAGTATTTAGCGGCGCTGGCTCCAGCTCGCCACAGCTGCATGCGCACGTGATTGTGCGCTTGGAACAGCTAGATAAAATCGCCCGCGGTGACGGCGACGATATCCAGCTTCTGGCCACAGATGGCGGAACGCTAAGCGGCGCAGAGTTCATCCAGAAGCGTTTCGCAGACATCGGCTTCGTTACCCTCGTTCATCCAGAAATTGGCCCGGTTAACTTGTACCGCACGCGGCGTTTTGCGTCGGCAAAACAGCGCACCATGTTGGCGGCTGAGCATCCCACCTGCGCATGGCTGGGCTGCCGGCGCCCAGCCAACGAATGCCAATTCCATCACCTGGATAGATGGGAAGACGGCGGAATGACAAACATCGACAATTTGGTTCCGTTATGCCACTACCACAACGCCATCAACGATGATTCACCCGATAAACCCACAGGCCGCGGAAGAATGGCCCGCCTTAGAGGTCGAATATGTTGGCTGCCGCCCGGCGGTGGCAGACCAGTCGTAATTCCCAGCCCCGCAATATAAACCCCGCTATACAAAAAGAGTCTTCCCACAAGTTGCCCTGTGGGAAGACTGCTTTCGGCTGCCAGAAAGGCTTCTGGCAAAAGTTCTTAGCTGGACATTGCTGCGCCATGGTTGAAAATCATAACGACGTAGTTGATGATTTCACCGACAATATCGAGTGCGCTAGACAGCAACATTTACTTTCTCCTTCATTTCTGAGGTCGTTTCATCCACCTTTATCGTCCGCTCCCCTTTAGGGCGTTACATCGGCGCGATGGTGTGCTTCTTAGGCAAGTCACTTTCGGTCTTCGTGGCCAGCTGTCGCAAAGCCTGACGCAAAGCCAAACGCGACTGGCTCGGCTCCACCATTGCATCCAAGTAGCCGCGCTCTGCAGCGACATAAGGAGCGGTCATGGTCTCGTCGTAGAAGTCCATAAACATCTTCTTCGTCATTGCACGCTGCTCCGGGGTCTCTGCAGCTTCGAGCTGCTTGCCTGCAATCATCACGACTGCGGCCGCAGAGCCCATCACAGCGATCTGCGCAGTCGGCCAGGCCAGGTTAATATCACCGGTCAGGTTCTTTGAACCCATAACCGCATAAGCGCCGCCATAAGCCTTTCGCACAATCAGCGATACCTTAGGCACCGTTGCCTCCACCACCGCGAATGCGAACTTAGCGCCGCGGTGGATGAGCCCCGCCTTTTCCTGCTCAACGCCCGGCAGGTAGCCCGGAGTATCAACGACGAAGACGAGCGGAATGTTATAAGCATCGCAAATACGGATAAAGCGCGCGCCCTTATCCGCAGCATCGGCATCGATACAACCGGCCAAATGCATCGGGTTATTGGCAACAAAACCGACAGCCTTGCCATCAATTCGGCCAAAGGCGGTAATCATGTTCGGCGCGTAGTTTTCTTGTAGCTCGATGATTTCTTCGTCATCACCTAGCTGCGCCAAAAGCTCCAACATGTCATAGCCCGCGTTCGTGTCGTCAGGCATGAACTCATTGAGCTCTGGATCTTCGAGCTCCGAATCCTCGGGAGCTGCAAACTCCGGCGCCTCATCGAAACAAGTCAGCGGCAGATGGTCCAGCAAGTCTCGTACCAAATCGAAAGCATCGTCTTCCGAGGCAACCACAGCGCTAACGTTTCCGTTTAGCTCCTGCTGGCGCGCAGAACCAAGGTCATGGGAAGTAATCTCCTCACCCGTGACCTCCTTGATGACGTTAGGGCCGGTCACATACATCTCGGCCTCACCATCGACTGCGATAACGAAGTCAGTAGTAACCGGGGCGTACACAGCACCGCCAGCAGACTTACCCATCATGATGGAAATCTGCGGGCTACGACCACTAAGTGGCAGCTGGCGACGCGCAATTTCCGAATACATCGCCAGCGAAGTCACCGCATCCTGAATACGCGCGCCGCCGGAGTCCTGAATACCGATTACTGGGCAGCCGATCTTGATGGCCATGTCCATAATCTCGGTAACCTTCTTACCGAAGATAACGCCAACCGAGCCGCCATAAACCGTCTTATCGTGCGCATAGATGCACACTGGGCGGCCATTCACGCGGCCATAACCGGTGACAACGCCGTCCGAGTAAATCGCGTCCGGGTCACCCGGGGTCTTTGCCAAGGCACCCGTTTCAACGAAAGAACCTTCGTCGAGCAGCGCATTAATACGCTGACGCGGGGTTGAGCGGCCGGCGTCATCGCGGCGCTTGCGGGAGCGCTCGCTGCCTGGGTCCTGCGCGCGCTCCAGGCGCTGGCGCAGGTCTTCCAGCTTATGAGCAGTAGTAGTCACTACCGAATCTTCTCCTCGATCCAATCATTGATGTGCTTGCCCACGATACCGATAGCCGGCTCATCAGGAACTGCTAGGTGATCGCCCTGCAGCTGCACGATTTCCAGATCCTCAACGATAGCGCCCCAGCCACCATCCGGGTCAATCTCGGCATACCGCGGTTCGAGTTCAATGGCACCTTCATGCATGCGCTCCGAGCGGAACAAAATCACCGGGACGTCAACATCAGCCCAACGCTGCATATCCAACTTGCCCAGAATCTGATTGTCCACGAAGGACGCGCGCTGATGCTCCAAGACACCAGCAGCCAAGCCGTGCTCAGATGCATCGGTGTTAGACAGGAACTCTGCGAGCATGGTCATCAAGGCATCCTCGCCCATGGTCTCGAGCATCTCGTATGGCGGCTCGAAGTCTAGGCCATAAGTTTTCTTTGCGAAGGCAGCGTAACGACCCCACCGCGCCTTAGTCTCCTCGAGAGTATCCGGAGCAGGATCTGAAGGCTGAGTGGTATCGAGCAACGCGATGAAAGCAACCTCTGCGCTTTCCTCACCGCGCTTTGTGCGGTCCGCTAGCTGGTAGGCAACCTCATAAGCTAAAGCACCACCGAAGGACCAGCCGCCGAGAACTACCTTGCGGCCGCGGGCGTACTTGATGATGTCATCGATATAGGCAGTAGCGCGCTCCTCCAAGGAGCCTTCGATCCTTTCGACGCCGTAGACTGCGACATCACTTGGCAGACGACGCGCCAGTGGTTGGTAGACAACCGTCGTTCCGCCGGCAGGGTGGAACATAAAGACAGCGGGTCCCTCGGCTTCGCGGAGAACGCGGATGTTGCCTTCGACTTCGGTCTCCAGCCCCTCGCGAACAAGGTCCGCCAAAGGTTCGAGGGTCTCGGCATCGAGGACTTGCTGAGTTGTGACTTCAATGCCAGCACGCTCGCTCAGGCGCTGCGCGATATCCGCCGCTACAGATTCATCAATCTGCGGAAGCTGAGAGGTCACGCCCGCTGCTGCCTTGCCGGTAAAGGTTGCCCAGGTGCCAAAGACCATGCGCTCAGAGGCATCACGAGGGGCAACACCCACGCCTTCAGCGCTGTTTTCTGCATCGTGCTTGTCGACGCCGTCCTTTTCAGCGTCGGCTTCTACAGCGCCAACCTCCGCAGCGCTAGATTCTGCAGAGTTGGCTCCTGCATTGCCGGCGTCCACGGCGCCGACTTCTCCAGCGCCGACGTCCACGGCGCTGGTCTCGGCAGCACCAGCAACAGACTTACCGGCGACGGCATCCTCGACCATGGTGATGACATCGGCGAGAGAGGCGTCGCGAAGCGCTTGCACCTGCATCGGTGGAATCTGGAAGTCATTTTCCACGCGATTCTTAATACGCATGCCCATCAACGAGTCCAGGCCTAGGTCGATCAGCGGCAACTCACGCGGCAGGTCAGAAACGTCGTAGCCCATTGACTCAGAGACGATCAGCGAAAGCCGCTCCTCCACCGTCTCCTTCGATGGGTCCCAACGCACAGCTTCTACGTCGCTGACGTCAGTAAAGGATGCCGGTGCACTCGGTGCGGCAGGTTCGGCAATCGCAGCCACACCCGGAATGCCGGTTTCAGCCAAGTTCAATGCGGAAGCGAAACCCTCTGCAACCAGCTGCGTAGCCGGACCGTTCACAAAGTAAACCGCAATCGACAGTCCGCCCAATGACTTCGACACCACAGTGGTTACCTCACCCTGCGGTGGCAAGTCACCATGCTCCTCCGAAGCCACAATCTGTGCCCCCGGAGTAACCGCCTCTGCAGCTGCCTCCAAAATTGCCAGAGCAGAAGGAGCTTGGTCTGCATTCGTCGAGAACGCAACCTTGCCCTCCGGCAGGTTAACTCGCGCACCTGGCAAACCAGAGATGCCAGAGGAGGGACGGGCATTCGTCCAGAAGCGTTGGCGCTTGAACTGGGTATGCGGGGCGTCGACAAGCGCGCCCGAACCAAAGACCGCCGTGTAGTCTACCGGCGCACCAGCCACATACAGCTTCGCCAGAAGGTCCAACAAAGACTCCGTCGGATCGACCTTCCGCTTCAAGCTAAACAGCAACTGTGCATCAGACTTACCAACCGCAAAGGCAGTCGACATTAGCCCCATCAACGCAATTGGGTTCGGTGATATTTCCACAATCTGCGTATGTCCAGAGGCAAAAGCAGCTTCCGTAGCATCCTGCAGCATGACCGGCTGGCGAGTCATACGAATCCAGTAATCCTCATCGTGGACAAGGGCCCCTGGGCGGTAGATTTCACCGCGGTCGACAGAGCTGTACAGCGTCGTGTGCAGCGGCCGTGGTTCGATACCAGCGATGTCTGCATACAGCTCGCCCAGAATTGGGTCCACAGCCGAGGTATGTCCTGCACCCTTCACGTTAAGCGCGCGTGCGAACTTTCCTTCTGCATCCAGCTTTTCCACCAAAGCGAGGACCTCAGGGCGCGGACCGCCAACAGTTGTCATACCAGGGCCGGTGTAGACGGCAGGTTCAATGTTGCCGTCCAGAGCTTCGATTTCAGCAGCAGTAAGCTCGACAACAGCCATTGCGCCTTGTTCTTCCTCACCGAGCGAGTTTTCACCTTCGCCCATCAAGCGGGAACGGTGAGCGGCGATAAGCATGGCGTCTTCTGCAGTGATACCGCCGGAAGCGTAGGCAGCGGCGATTTCGCCCATGGACATACCGATAACACCCGCCGGACGAACGCCGAAGGATGCAAGAAGGTCCGTCAAAGCAATCTGGATTGCGGTAATCGCTACCTGGGCGGTTTCAGTGTTATAGGTCTGGGCGTCGTCGGCAACGATGTCGAGGATGGACCACCCGGACTCGAATTCGACGATTCGGTCGAGTTCTTCCAAGCGTTCCTTAAACGCTGGAGAAATCTCGAGCACATCCTTAACCATCTTGCGGTGCTGGGAACCGAAGCCGGAGTAGATAAAGACGGGGCCTGGTACAGACGGGGAATCTGCAGAGGCGATTCCCATGGAGACCTTGCCGTCGGCTACCTGACGCAAACGCTTGACGACGTCTTCTTCACTGACGCCCGTCACCACTGCACGGGAGCGCGCATGGTTTCGGCGCGCAAGCGTGCGCGCGAGAGAAAGCAGGTCAGGATGTTCTTGCTCAATGTAGTCAGCGATCTGGCCTGCAGCAGCCGCGCGACGAGATGGAAGAAGGCCAGAAATCGGCAGGGAGACTGGAGCGCCCTCGTCGATGTTGACCTGCGCTGCGGTCTCGGCAGTCAGGCCGCGGTAGTCGGTAAGAACGATGTGTGCGTTGGTGCCGCCGAAGCCGAAGCCAGAGACACCGGCGACCTTTTGGCCCGAGTATTCCGGCCACTCGCGGGGATCCTCGACGACTTCGAGGTGCTCGTTGTCGAAATCGATGTAGCGGTTTGGGGCGGAGAAGTTGATGCTTGGCGGGATGACGCCGTGGCGCATCGACTCGATGACCTTAATGAGGCCAACTACGCCGGCAGCAGATTCAGAGTGACCGATGTTCGACTTCGCAGAACCGAGAAGCATCGGCGCTGCCATTTCGCGCCCGGAACCGAGAACACGGCCAAGGGCGGTGGCCTCGATTGGGTCTCCGAGGATGGTGCCGGTGCCGTGTGCTTCGACGTAGTCGACTAGCTGCGTGTCAATACCAGCGTCGGCGTAGGCGCGCTCGAGGACGTCAACCTGCGCGTCTGGGTTCGGGGCGGTCAGTCCGTTGGAGTGGCCGTCGGAGTTAACGGCAGTGCCCTTGATGACGGCGAGGATGTTATCGCCATCGCGCTCGGCATCGGCGAGACGCTTGAGCACCAAAACGCCGGCGGCGTCAGAGCGGACGATACCGTCGGCGTCGTCGGAGAAAGCATGGATAGCGCTGGTCGGGGAGATAACGCCAAGTTCGCTAAAACCAGTCGAGGCATGCGGAGCAGCGAGGATATTAACGCCGCCGGCCAAAGCTACGTCAGAGGCACCTGTGCGCAGGTCATTGACGGCTTGGCTAACAGCGACCAGCGAAGAAGAGCATGCAGTGTCCACGTTGATGGAAGGGCCACGCAGGTCCAGCGCGTAGGAGATGCGGTTCGCCACCACTGCAGAAGAGGTGCCGGTCATGGCATAAGGGTGCGCCTCTGCAGGGTCAGCGACGATGAGCATGCCGTAGTCATTGTTTGTCGAGCCCATGTACACGCCCGTTGCCGTGCCGCGTAGCTGGTTGGCTGGAAGTCCTGCGTCCTCGAGCGCTTCCCAAGCTAGTTCGAGAAGAATACGCTGCTGAGGGTCCATGTTCGCGGCTTCGAGGGGAGAAAGCCCAAAGAACTCCGCATCGAAGCTAGCAATGTCTTCGAGGTAACCGCCATCGGTGTTCTGGTTAGCGATCTTTTCCGAGACCGTCGGCTCTGCGGCGTACTCCGACCAGCGGCCCATAGGTAGCGGGCCGGTTCCGGCACGGCCTTCGACCAACATGTCCCAGAACTCTTTGACGTTCTGCGCGCCGGGGAAACGGCCAGCTTCACCGATAATCGCGATATCGCCGCCAATGATGCCGGCATTGCGCGAGGAGGCGGTACCGCTGCTGGAATCGGCCGCGGAGTTGCTCGAGGATGCTACACCGTTGACCAGACGGTCAGCGAGCTGTGCAATAGTCGGGTATTCATAAGCGACAGTCGGTTCTAACTTCATCCCGAGTAGGTTCTCCAGTTCACCGGAGAGAACCACTGCATCGCGGGAGGACAACCCGAAGTTTTCTAGAGGCTTGCTATCAGTAATTTCCTCAGCGGATAGGCCGGTGGTTTGCGCGACCCAATTGCGTAGCCAGCCTCGTAGTTCTTCAACAGTCATCTAAATTAGCTTTCTATAAATGGGGAGTTTCCGCACAATTCTGCACAGCACTGGTTGCCGCATGCATGCAATCTTTATCGCTTTATTGTCTCATTTTGTTAACTTCTGTCACGATAACAACTCACCTCTGCTATATGGCAGTGCAATACAGCAGAGGTGAGAAAGCTAAAAGCGCCGCGTTAGCTCGCGAGGAAGTGCTTCTTCGCTACACGGCGTGCAATCTTCCCAGAAGAAGTGCGATTGATTTCATGCGCGCTAAACCAGCGAATGACCTCCGGCGTAATACCGTGTGCCTTCGAGACGGCGGTACGAATAACCTCAGTCGCTGCTTCATCGCCTGCAGAATCTGCATCATCAGCACGTTCGATCAGCAGCACTAGCTGCTCGGTACTGCCACCTTCCACAGAGAAGGCAGCGATGGAATCTGGTCGCACATGCGCCGAGGCCTCCTGGACGGTCGCCTCGATATCTTGTGGGTAGTGGTTTCGTCCCGCAACCACGATCAAGTCCTTCAAACGGCCCGTGATGTAGAGGTGACCATCCACGATGGTGGCAAGGTCGCCCGTGGCCATCCACTTGTCATCTTCCGGCGCCCCAACAACGCGGGAACCCTCCGGCAGGCGCGTAGCCAAAGTATTCCGGAAAGTAGAAGCTGTCTCGTCCTCGCGGCCTAGGTAACCGGCTGCCATGTTGTCGCCGTGCAGCCACAGCTCGCCGATCTGGGCGTCGGCAAGCTCAGCCTTGGTTTCTGGGTCCACGATCGTCAGATACTGAGCAGGCATGCCCTGACCATTTGATGCAAAAGCCACCGTCTGATCGGACTTAGCCTCCACAACGGCCTTGCCTGCCGTCAACTGCTCACGGTTGAAGTGCGTGATGAGCGGGCGCTCGCCTTCCTGCGGAGTAGCCACCATCAACGCTGCCTCTGCCAAACCATAGGAAGGACGCATAGCCTCGCGCTTGAGACCGTACTTGCTAAAGACCTCCCAGAAGTTATCAACTGCAGTCTCTGTTACAGGTTCGGAGCCGATGATAATGCCATCGATATGCGATAGATCAATATCCTCACCCGCAACCGGTGCGCCATAACGAGCAGCTAGCTCCAGAGCAAAGTTCGGAACCACGGCATAGATTCCTGCGAAGTTCTCATCGCCTGGCTGGCGGCTAATCTGGCGTACCCAACGCTTCGGCTGCTGCACAAAGTCACGCGGTGTCATCATCTCGAAGTTCAAGCCCAAAATGGTGGCGAAAGAAGCCAAAATAATGCCCATATCGTGGTGCAACGGCAGCCAGGAAACGATGCGCGGCGGCATCTTAATGTGTACCGCAGCAAAAATCTGCAGTACGTTCGTCAAAATCGAGCGGTTAGTCAGCAACACGCCCGCTGGAGTGCGGGTAGAGCCGGAGGTGTACTGGAGGAAAGCGGGAGCGTCGACGGGCGCTGCTGCGCCCTCACCGGCGCCTTGCTCAACTGGATTCTTCCACGAAGCCGCGAGCGAATCCGGCAGAGAATCGATGGAAATCACGCGTGGGCGCTGCGCCGACGGCAAGTCTGCGAAATAGCGGCGAACTGCGGCTGCAGAAACATTGTTGGTCAGAACAATCGAAGGATTCGAATCTCCAAAGACTGCGCGCAGGTGCTCGGAGTGCCCCGGCTCGTTCGGATCATAGAGTGGCAGCGGCGTCATTCCCGCATACATCGCGCCCATAAAGCCAAACAGGTACTCCGGAGAGTTTCCGGCAAGAATAGCCACGCGGTCCCCTACTGCGCCGACCTGCTGCAGGCGCGCGGCCACGACCTTGATTCGCTTGTTTACTTCTGAGCGCGTGAAATCGCGCGGGGCACCAGCTGGGTCATCATCAAAGAGCCACTGGCGCAAAACCGGGCGATCAGGAACTCCTGATTGTTGTTCCATTTCAAAGACGTGCTCACAAAGCCCCGGCAGGGTCAAGTGAGGCGGCAGAACAATGCGACCATTCCCGTCAAAGAACTGGCCAATCAATGCTTGGAGGTCCATCTAATCTCCTTTTGGGCTTAGATTGTTTACTTTTGACATTAAAAATATCATCTCGGAGACGCGCAGCGTTACATAACGTGGCCATTTTAAGTTTGAACGGAGTTAGGTGCGGTCGATAATTTCCCGCGCCCAGCCGACGACCCATTGGTTGGCAGTGGTACCCGGAATCACGTTCGAGTTAGTGGCATACATCGCGTGCACACCGTTTGCTTCAATGAGCCCGCGTGCGCGCTCAAGGCCGTTTGGGCCATCGAGTGGGGCATCACAGATAGAGTCATCAGGTGCACAAATCTGGAAGGTGCGATCTGCCAAGGAGCCGAAGCCATTTGCACGCGGCCCGCGCATGGATGCTCCAGGAACGATGCCTTGGATGAGCATGCCAACCGGCTGCAGAGCAATCTCTGCACCGACACCAGCAACGGGCACACCGGGGTTCTGGCCTACGCCTGCTTGGCGACGCCCATCTGCCACCAACGCAACGCCCGAAACAGCCTCGGCTGGGATTGGGCCATTGCCACCACCGATGCGGTCTGCGACGTCGCCCGCAATGACAGCGCCCTGAGAGAAACCGGCGATGATGAAATTGGTGGCTGGGCAGTTCTCGTGCATGGTGGTCAGCTCGCCCTCGAGGCGAGAGGTACCCTCATCACGGGATTCGTCGTAGCTCATCTCCTGTTGAGCGTTGATGTTTTTAAACTGCGCGGTATAAGGCAGCGTCCAGACCTTTACGTCTTCAGGAACGTAGGCCTCCTTCAGCGGGTTGCTGATGGAAAGCATGAAGGACTTGGGGTTGGCGCTCGGGTTGATAGGGTCATCATCGGCCTTAGATTCCCAAGTGCCAGGGGCAGAAATCACTTCGAAGCGCGGGCACCAATCCGGCTGGGCAGGGGCCTCGACTCCCCCGCCCTGCTCGGTGGGCACCGGCTCACTCAGGTTGTTGGATTCTCGTGCCTTGTTGGCGTTTAAGAAGTGAACCGCTCCCGCGCCGATGACAGCTAATACGACAAGGACGGCAACAACCGTGAGTGTTTTTCGCATAAATTTCTACCTTATTTAGCACACAGGGTGCCGCGCGCTTGGTCCGTGAGGACAGCGGTTAGCTCCTCATGTGACAAAGGTGCGCGGCCCTGCTCGATGAGCTGACCTGCAACAGCGGGGATGGTTACGGCATCGCCTTCGTTGCATGCAGCTTGGCCTGCACCGATGATTTGATCTTCTGCACCTTCTGTTTTTACTCCAGCTTTCTGAACTGCAGCTAGGAAATCTTGCTCAGGTCCCTGAGTCTGGCGAGGCGAAGGGATAGCGGAGATTTCCCGGGCGCCACGGTCTTCAGGCTCATCGCTTGCCGAAGCAGCGCTGGATTCTGAAGAGGACTTTTCGTCCGAAGAATCCGCCGACTGCGAGCTAGATTCAGAGGCGCTCGCAGAAGCGCTTTCAGAAGCACTTGCAGGCTGCGAAGAACGCTCGAGCGGGGCGACTTTCGTCTGTTCGGGAGAGTTTTCGCTTTCAACCGTTGCGGAACCACAGGCACTGAGGCCGAGTGCTGCAGCCATGAAGGCTGCGCACATTACAGGAACCCGGAAGGAGGTACGCATGATTACTTCTTTTCCGCCTGAACGCTGCCCATGATTTCGCGGATCTCACCGTGCTGGAAGGTCTGGGAGATGCCGCCGGCTGCGATCTGGTTGTAGTCACTGGTTGGCCAGCCGAACTCGCCCTGCTCGAAACCGCGCTTGCCCCACTCGTCCATGATTGCGCCGTACAGAATGTAGTGCGCACCGGATTCAGCGGACCAGTAGATGTTGCCGTGCTCGAATTCTTGGAAGAAGCCGCCCTTGATTGGCTTTTCGCCACCCTTCGGGAAGCCCAGCGGGGAGGACGGGCCGCCCAGCTCCTTGTACTTGGCACCGATAGCACCGTGGACGATGGAGTGGGACTCATCCGGGTTACGGGTCAGAACGCCATTCTGGAAGTCCTGTGCGAAGCCCTCGCCGACCTTAGTGACTGGGCCGGTTGGGTACTTCAGGTCGCCGCCTTCGAAGCCATTCTTGCCCCATGCCTCAACCATGTCACCTGGAATAGCCCAAGCGCCGGTTTCTGCGGTCCAGTAGATGGAGCCGTGCTGGAAGTGAACGAAGCGACCCTTGCCGTCTGGGGTCTTGGTCTCGCCGGTGGTTGGGAAGCCCAGCCAGGAGGTCGGGCCGCCGCTTTCTGCGTAACGTGCACCGATGCGACCGAAGATGGCGTGTGCACCAGTCTCTGGGGACCAGTAAGCGGTACCCGCCTGGAAATCCTCGGCCTTACCGCCGGCGACGTCGTACTCATTGTTCAGGCAGGAGCCTAGGATGCCGGACTTGGTTGCCTCTGCGATAGCTCCAACCGGGGTGCAATCTGCGCCGCGGTCTTCCTTAGCGATGCCGAGGGCGTCGGCCATGACTGGCCAAGCCTCGCGCATTTCGAACTGCCAGTATTCCCAGCTGTGAACGCCAGATGGGCGGAAGCGGGAAACAACTGGCACACCGGCGCGCTTCGCGTAATCGACGAAGGTCTGGGTAGACATACGGGAGATGACCTCGAGGCCAACGCCAGCAGCATTTGCAGGGCCCTTTGCCACGGAGCTCAGATTGCCGTAGTCGTCCTTACCGGAGCCGGCGGAGACGTAGACCTTCATGTCCTTGAGTGCTTCGATGCCCAGCTTCGGATCGTGGTCGATCCAATCCTGAGAGTAGTGCGGACCCCACATGTTGGTAGAGGTGTATCCGCCAGCGTCCATCTGGGCTGCGGCGATAGCCTCAGGCATGCCCTGCGTGGTGGTGTCCAGGTAGCCAGAGAAGGAACCAACGAACTGGAACAGGTGCGGGTTTCGCTCCGCCAAGTTCATAGCCGCGGTACCGCCCATGGAGATACCGGTAACGGCGCGCTTCTGGTTGGAACGGTAAGCCTTATCGAGAATCGGGACGAGCTCCCTGGTCAGGAAGGTCTCCCACTTGTAGTTGCGGCCATTGTCCGGCTTTTGCCAGTCAGAGTAGAAAGAAGACTCGCCGCCCACCGGCATGATGAGGTTGACGTTGCGGTCAGCGAACTGAGTCTGGATGTCGGTCTCAATGGTCCAGCCGGACTCGTCATCGCGTGCGCGCAGGCCGTCGAGTGCCCATACCTCTGGGAACTTCTTATCCGGGCTGGAGTACCAGTCACGAGCAAGCTGGATCTGGACAACCTGCTCCTTGTCCGGCATCGCTGCGGACTTGATGTAGACGCGCAGGTTGCGGTTGGTCAGGTATTCCACGCGGGAGATGTCGACGCCTTCCGGAAGACCCTCAACCTCCGGGTACTCGGTCTGAATCGGAGTGCGCTCCGGCGGGGTGCCAGGAGCGAAAGCATCAGATAGGTTGGAGCTACCCAGGTTCTGTGTCAAAGAACCAAGGGAGGACTGAGCCGTTGCATTCGGCAGGAGAGACAGGCCCACCGCTACAGCAGTAGGCAAAGCTGCGATGGCCAGACCCTTACGAGCCTTGGTCGGGGAACCTGGAGAGCGCAGGCTGGATGCAGACGCATTTTTACGCATAGATGAGTCCTTGTATGAAGTCGAGGTTTTAATGTCGAGGTAGCGGACTAGGCGTGGTTTTCCGAAGGTTCCCCTCCTCCGGACTTTCCTCATCTAGGCCGCGAAGTGCTGTCTATTGTGCGCTCAAGTTTAAGTTGAACTTGAGACTTTTCATAGAGGAACACGCCAAAAACACAAAACCGGCCGCAGGAAAACCTGCGGCCGGTTAAGAAGACATCTAGGACAGTTCGCCGGAGCGATTTCCTAACGAATTCCCTAGATGCTTACCAAGCGTTCATCACATTAAGGACCTGTGGCTTAGAGCGCTCCAGCTGGTAGCCAAACTGTGCCCAGTTGTGCAGACCCTGCATCGGGTAGTTGGAAGTCACGCGCAGACCAGTTGCACGAGCCTTTGCCTCCCAGATACGGGTGGTAGCGCCAGCGAACATCTCCAAAACGGCGCCAGACAGCTGATGCTGCGGCAAGTAACCTGCATCGCCTGCACCTGGGATACCGGAAGCTGCAGAGATGTAGATGTCAGTGTTGCGCAGACCGCCCATGACGCGGAACGGATCGTTCTCGAAACGGCGCGGGCTAACCAGAGAACCGTACATTGCGTTGATGTTGAATCCGCCGGCGTCGAGAAGCGCGAGGCGCATAAAGGTCTGCGCACCCGGCAAGGTGGTGGTCAGGTAGCCGGAGTAGGACAGAACCTGGCGGAACTGGTCTGGGTGCTTACCGGCCAGGGTGATGGCTGCGGTGCCGCCCATGGACAGACCAGCAAGAGAGTTGTTGTTACGAGCAACGCCGAAGTTGCGCTCCAGGTAGCCTGGCAGCTCGGAGGTCAGGAAGGTTTCCCACTTGTAGTTGATCGGGGAAACAGCGTTGTAGGTAGCCGGGCCCTCCCAGTCAGCGTAGAAGGAGGCCTCTCCGCCAACCGGCATTACGAGGGTGATGTTGTGCGGCTCGTAGGTGCGGGCAGCATTTACGTCGTTGACCCAAGCGTTGGTGCGGTTCGTCGCGCGCAGGCCATCCAGCAAGTACAGACCAGCGTTGCCGCCGTTCTTAGCCGGCTGAATCTGCACCGGAATGTTGCGGCCCATTGCTGGGGACCAAACGTCACAGCGCTGCACCCACCAACCGACGGCATCCCAGTCACAGGTGCCCGTGGCATCGGCACGCAAAAAGTCGCGGTTTGCAGCAGACGCTTCCTGGCTACCGGCGGCAACAGCGAGTCCAAGCGCGACCGCAACGGCCATCACAACTGTGAGAACACGCGCCTTGAGACCCGAACTCAGTGAAGTCATGTCTCTCCTTTATGTACTTCTCAACAAGAGCTAGATAGAAAAATTTAGTGCTACTGACACATATCGTCGCCACATCTGGAAACGTTAACGTCACAGAAATATAACGAGGAATCTCTAGCAGCTTAACCCACTTAGCCAGCAAAGTCCCATCCAGAACCACGTTAGCTGGGTAGGCGCAGGGCAGTTTAGGGAAGCTGCCACGCCGTAACGGAGATTAAACCCCTATCATTTCCCAAGGTAATCGCCAGGATCTTCGGAAAAAGTCAGGGTGCGGCCGTCGGTTAGCGCGAATTTGATGTTTTCGAAAAATCTCTTCGCATCAAGCGGATCTTTGTAGGTGGCAAACAGCTTCTGGAAGTCCTCAGTCTGCAAGGCTTTGCGCGCCTTCCGGGTTTCTTCCTTGTCGTACCAGGATGGCAGCTCGTCAATGTCCACCGCGGTCTGCGCCGCCTGCCAATATGTCGGCAGGCTCTTGTCGTGACCGATGCGGCCGTCGGCGATGCGTGGTTGGCGGGCGGCGAGCGGCGTCGCCAAGCCGATGTCATCGAGCACGCGCACCTCGAGCGGGGCGTTCATAGAAGTCATGCCCATGTTGATGAAGTAGACCGTGGGTAATTCATCAATGCTGGGGTCTCGTTCGATGCCCATCCAGCCATAGGCATTCTCCTCACCCTTCTTGGCATAAAGAACGGCAAGGGCGTCGCCGGCTTCGAGCTCATCCATGCCCTCTTGGTAGTGCTCAATAAAGCGCATGTGGTCGAAGTCTTCCACCGAGCGCGGCGGGTGGCCGGTTTGGTGCTTGGTGGCATGCGTCCAGAACTCACGCTCGTCGACGATGTTGAGCGGGCGAGAAAAATCATCCCAGTCAACGGAATGCCCACGCAGAACAATCACGCCTGCCCAGATCGCGCAGATAGCAGCGGTTAGACCCCCAAGAATCGAACGCAACGGGAGGACGAAGACCGGCAACAGCAAGGCGAAAAGCGGCAACAAAAGCATTCGGCCATGCATGAAGTCACCGCCGACGCGCAGGACATAAATCAAATGTAAAAGACCGGCCGCGAGCAAAAGGTAGGCTGCGGTGGCCGGAGTACGAAACCCACTGGGACGCAGTTCACGACGCAGGCTCCACAGCGCCCACGCGGCGAGGACAATGAGCGGTAAGTAGAGCGCATACGGCAGAGCGAAGTCGCCCAAATAGTTAAAACCGTGGCTCCACGCTGCGCCGGATGCGGACTTCGCCACCGCAGTGTGCGGGGTAAGTAGGCCGTAGTAGCCCATGCGGAAAATCTGGTAGCCCAGTGGCAATGGCAGCGCCGCAGTGAGAATGCCGAGCCATGCTTTCCAATTACGGTGGGCAGCCAGCAGCAGCACACCAACCAGCCCGCCATAGAGAGCGAGCTCTGGGCGCACGAGCCAGGACAGACCAGCCCAGACAGCCAGCCAATATGGCATGGAGTCGCTGGCATTCGCCGCATGCTTATCGACGCCCCGAGCCCACTTCAGCAGCATCCACCACAGCACAGCCAGATAGAAGATGGCTAGGCCCCATTCGAGGCCGGAGGTGAAAAAGTCGCGAGCTGGTGGCAACGCGAGGTAGACCAGTGCGCCGGCAGGAGCGACGAGGGTTGCGCTCTTGCCCCGCGAAACAAGACCAGCGGTGGCAAATGTGCCGAGCGCCATCGCACAGACAGAAAGGAAAAGCCCTAAGTAGATGGCAATGCCTGCGAGGTCGGCGCTAGTGATCCAGCGCAGCAGCAGGATCAGGTACTGCCAGAGCGTGGAGGTGTTAGCCTCGACGCGCTCGCCCATGTTGAACACGGGGCCATTTCCGGCTTCGAGGTTGCGTACGGTGCGCAGGACGATGAGGCCGTCGTCGGAAATCCAGCGGCGGACAAAGCCTCCCCAAAAAGAAAAAACACTAATAACAATCACCGATGCCACGGCACTGAGCCGGACCAGATTCTTGTTATTAGTGTTATTCACGGGGTAAAAGTTTAACATTACCCATCTTATTTGGTTATATTCCTGGCTTTGTGCTGCCAGAATACATTCCTTATGGTGTCATATTCCGTTCCTGTAGAGCGCTCTGCCCCTGTAGAGAACCCTGTTCTCTACAGCATCGGCATGATGTAGACCGCCATAGCGATGCAGGCCAGCCACGCGAGCGCAAGGACTTGCAGTGCTCGGTCTTCCAGGGCGATTTCGTCGGGAGCGCCGCCATTGCCGCGGTCGACGTCAGCGGCATAGCGCAGCACAGCGATGGTAAACGGAACCATCGAAACCTGGTACCAGACGCCAGCTGGGCCATCGGCGGCGTTGGAAAGCTGGAAGCCCCACAGCGAGTAGGACATGACCAAAGCGGTAGCCGCAAGGGTCCAGACGAAGCGTAGGTAGGTCGGCGTGTAGCCCTCGAGGGACTTGCGAATCTTGGCGCGGGTGCGCTCCGCAAGAAGAATCTCCGAGTAGCGCTTACCGGAAGCCATAAACAGCGAGCCGAATGCCGCAACCAACAGGAACCACTGCGACAAGACGATGCCCGCGGCAACGCCACCGGCCATTGTGCGCAGCATGAAGCCAGAGGAAACCAGCGCGATGTCGATAACCGGCATGTGCTTCCAGCCAAAGCAGTAGCCCAGCTGCAAAGCGATGTACACAGCCATCACGATTGCCAGCTGTGGGCCAGCGGTGGCCAGGAAGGACAACGCAATGGAGCCAACGATGAGCACTGCCGCCATGGCGTAGGCTAGGCCAACTGGTAGGACGCCAGCGGCAATCGGGCGGAAACGCTTGGTCGGGTGCGCGCGGTCAGCTTCGACGTCGCGTGCGTCATTGATGAGGTAAATCGAGGACGCGCCCATGCAGAAGACGATGAAGGCAAGGAGGACGTCGAGAAGCACGCGCGAATGGAACAGTGCGTCCGCACCCGCTGCTGCTGGAGCAGCGAGGACGAGGACATTTTTGACCCACTGCTTTGGGCGGAGGGCCTTTACCATTCCGTCGGCGAGGTTCTTCGGCGGCTTACGCTTGCGGCCAGTGTCGATGCCTGCGGTATGCGGTTCAGAGTGGAACACGCGCTGCGTACCGTCGTCGTGGTGGGAATCGCTCACGCGGTCTTCCTTTCGTAGCGGGTTAATGCCTCTGCGGTGACTGCGCCGATCGCAGCTCCAACCGCGGTATCCGTTGGATAATGCACTCCGAGCACCATACGCGAAGCCATCATCACGGGCACGCCGACAAGCGGCGCTGGGGTGGACAAAAGATGTGCGACGGCGACGAGGAACGCGGTTGTCGACGTCGAGTGGGAAGAAGGAAACGACAGCTTAGACGGCGTTGCCACGCCCACACGCACGTACGGGTAATCGGGACGCTTGCGGCGAACGATGCGCTTTAACACAACGCTGGCCGCATGGGCAGTAAAAGCACTCGCGCCGACGTATGCCCACTGGCGAGCCTTCGCTTTGTCCGCGCGATTGACCGCGTACATGAGAGCGGAAGTGCCCATCCAGCCCAGGGCATGCTCACCCAAGTGGCTAAGGCCGCGGGCGGCAGGTACAACTCCAGGAACGTCGAAAGCTGCGTTCTGGATGCTTTCCAGAACGTGTGATTCAGCTACAGAAAGCTTACTGGGCATCGAATACCTTCTTCCAGGATTCGCGGGAGGTCAGCTCCGGCATCGCGGCGCGATACTGCGCCTTCAGATCGTCGAAGTTCTCCTCGATCTCCTTGAGCAGGCCGCGGGTCTGCTTGACGAGGTCGGTGGCCAGATCGCGGTCGCGTTTGCGGAAGGCCACGCCGGTGCCACCTGCGGTGGAAACTGTTGCGGAGTCCACGCGGGACAGGGTGAACCAGCGCGCCTCGTCTGGGGTGAGGTTGAGCTGCGGCGCCTCGTAGTGCGCGCGGTCTTCCTTGGTGACCAGGTGCTTTGCGGACTTCAGCAGCCATGGCAGCTTCTTGACCTTGCCGAGGCGGCCGCCGATGTTGCGGGTCGGTACGCCCGGCGCGCCGGTCGGAGCCGGCAGTTGGTCGGCAGACTCGATGATGACGGCATCGGAGTAGTTCTTGCGGATTTCCGCGATGCGCGGCAGGGAGGATTCCAGGATGTCGAAGAGGTGATCCGGGCCGGCGAGGAAGTCCTTCATAGCTTCCAGCTGGATGGCCATGGTGGAGTATTCCATGCACATCGTGTGCTTGAGGGTGGACTTGAAGATGGACTTCGTAATGCCCTTGACGTCGCCGTCGTGGTACATCGCAGCGACGATGAGACGGTTGCGCAGGTGGAAGTACGCCTGCCAATCGATGGCGTCGTCCTTGTCTGCCCAGGCCATGTGCCAGATGGCAGCGCCTGGCCAAGTCACGGTTGGGAAGCCATTAGCGGCTGCACGCAGGGAGTACTCGGTGTCGTCCCACTTGATAAACAGCGGCAGCGGCTGGCCATTGGACTCGGCAACTACGCGTGGGAACAGGCACATCCACCAGCCGTTGTATTCGACGTCGACGCGGCGATGCAGAGCACGGGAGTCGTACTTACGTGGGTCGAGGTGCGACTGGGCGTCGCCAATAGCGCGCAATGGGTACTTGGCGAAGTCGTGGTCGTAGACCGCGTGCGGCGCCCCGCCCCACATGAAGTCGTGCTTGTTGACCTGCTCGCCAGTGGTGCGCAGCTGGGAGCGCTCCTGCAGGTTCAGCATCTGTCCGCCAACGATGATCGGCTTTGCGGCGTATCGCGCGGCCTGAACTGCGCGCAGGATGGAGTCAGGCTCGATGGCGATGTCATCATCCATGTAGAGGATGAACGGGGAATCGGTGTTCTCCAACGCTTCGTACATGATGCGGGAGTAGCCGCCGGAGCCGCCCAGGTTGCCCTGCCGGAACTCGCGGAAGCGCGGGCCGAAGTGCTCGACGGCCTGCTCGTAGCCTGGCTCGTCTGCTGGGTGCTGGTTGCCCTGGTCCGGCATAAGGACGTAGTCGATGATGCCGTCAACCACTGGGTCCTCGGCGAGAGCCTGCAGAGCTGCGACGGCGTCGGTTGGGCGGTTGAAGGTAGGAATTCCCACGGCAACGCGCTTTTCCGAAGCCGGCAGTTCGGTGCCATCGGGCAGGATCTGTGCCTGTGGGGCGTGCGGTGCACACCATGCCGCATTAGAAAGGACGGTTTCCTTCTCTGCGGTGATGTCGAACCACAGCCAGCCGCCGTCTTCGAAGTTCTTCAGCGGCAGTTCGAAGTCGTGGTGACCGCTGCCGACCAGGTGGTTGGCCACGGAGATGCGCTGACCGTCCTGTTTGGAGCGGTAAATGGAGACGTTGGCTTGGCCTTCGAGCTCGAGGGAGAGCACGATGGACTTCAGCTGGGACCAGCGGCGCCAGTAGGAAGCAGGGAAAGCGTTGAAGTAGGTCTCGAAAGAAGCTTCTTCACCCGCTGGAATCGTCACCGCAGTGCGGTTGGTCCAGCTCAGGCGCTCGCGGTTTTGCTCGGACTCGATGAGATAGAGCATCCGGACGTCAAAAGGCTCGCCGCGCTTGGGCAGCAAGATTCGCTGAACAGGTTCGAAAACGTGGGTTTCGCTGCCAGCGGCGCTGGCGGAGGGATTGTTGGCAGTCACGATTACTTCGATTCTCCAAACGGTTTTATGACAATATTCAGTCAAACAGCCTAGTGGTTTGTGGACGATAACCTCGCTCCCACACGGATTCATGGCTGCAGTGACGCGTATTTAACACAATCCGGCCGTGAGCATTACGATTAATCTGAGCCTAAAGAGCCATAAATGCGCTCGCATTCTCTATCTCTTTAAGAGCGGACTCTTTTATCAAATGAAATATCTTTTCCAGCTACTTGCCGTAGCTTTCTTGCTGGTGACGCTGCCAGCAACGGCACACGCCGCTACGCCCACGGTGGAAATTTTTGATGAAGGTAATCTGCTTTCTCCCTCGGATGAATCAACTCTGCGCCAGGAATCGGAGGCACTCGACCTACCTCCTGAGGTAAGCCGGATTCTGTACTTCACCTATGAGCACAACCACGAGGATGTATCGACTGATGCATTGGAATACCTGCGAGACAACGCCCGCGGCCTGCTGAACCCGGATGGACGCAGTCTTAGGGAAGGAACGCTGCTCATCGGCGTTGGTTTGGAGCCAGTGTCATCGACTGCCCGTTGCAGTACCGACGTGTGCGAGGCGATTTCCATCGAGGCGCCGGGACGCCTGGACGGTATTCTGGACCAGATGGAAGCCCCGATGCGGGGCGGCAACTACACCGTCGGCCTGCTTTTAGCGGCCAAGGCTGCGGGCGATCCCTCTATCTCCCGCGAATCGACCACGGGGCTTCCAGGCTGGAGCATCTTCATCGCGATATCAGTGCTGGCGGTCACGATGCTCGTGGCTTCGTTTCTGTATTCGCGCAGGGTAACCGCCCGTCGACTCCTCGAACAGCTGGATTTCAACCGCAGTGCTCTACCAGCGGCCACGAAGTTCATCATCGAGGGCGACAAAATCGTCGCGGGACTTAATACCCCGCTGATTAACGAAGCCTTCAAGGCTCAATGGGAACAAATCAAGGCTGACTATCGCCGGGGAAAGCCGAACATTGTGGCACTGGATTCGTTGGATCCTTCGGCTAGCGCTTCCCTACTTTTCCAACACAGCGGATCAATTACGCAGGGTTACCGCCAGTTGCACCGACTCAGCACTGCGAAGGCGCAGCTGGATGACCTTCAGCGCATGGCTAAGGGCGAAAAACTCACGCGGTCAACTGAGTTGGCATGGTTGAAAGCAGATATGCAGAAAGCTGCTGCAGTGGTAGAAAGCGGAGACCTTCCGGCGACGAGCGCGATCAGCGCCCTTCTCGAGCGAATTGAGCTCTTGGAGAAGAATCTTTCTCGCTCGGACTTCTCGGCACAGTTTGCGCGCCTTCTAGCCGACTACCGTCCTATCATCGGCGCGCTGCCCGAGCGGCTTTATGCCCACGGCGAACTCAATCACCAGCGGGCAGTCCCGCCGCAACTAGGCGAGCAGGATTGGCATCCAGGCATGGGCACGCACTACATGCCCTATAACTACGCCGAGTTCTGGGTGTCCAACAACGCTATTTCTGCGAACCTGCCACCGGCCTATCGCTTCTAGTTGTGAGATTAGGCCTCGACAGGGGCCTTATCGCTTACTGGCTCGATCCCCAGCTTGCCCAACATATAAAGCACGCGGGCGTCGAGGTCGTCGTGCAGCTCGCGCTTTTCTTCCTCGGTGTTAGCCTCTGCGATGTCCCAGATCTTGATGTCCTTGCCCGGCTCGTCGCGCGGAATCTCGCGGCCTAGGTAGACGATGAAATCAGGCATTTCGACCATACGGCCTTCGGGGTCGGCTTCCTCGTGGGGTGCCGCGGCGTCGACAAGCAAGGCGTCGCCAGCATACTTCTTGGCGAGCTCTACAACTTCCTGTGCCAAGGCCTGATTTGCGCCAGCGGAAAAGCGCACGTGAAGGCGGTGCTCGCCGAAGTAATCTTTTACCTCACGTTCAACCAGAACAGGGATGAATTCTTCGACCGTTGCACCGGCAGTATGGCGCGCGATTGCCGCGTCTACCTCGGCGTCGATTTCCGCAGCAGCGTGAGCGTTGCCGTACAGGTCGTGGAGGTCCTGGCGCAAGGTCGCGAGGCGGTGATCATTGAGATGCGTCATGGTACTCACCCAATCACTTTCTGTTCTCTGTTTGTTAACCTAGCGTTAACCTTACGGAGTTTCACTCCTGTATTCAACACCGACTCGCAGCTCGCACAGAACCGACAAAGTACCGACAAAACGCCTTACCCTCGTTCCAGAACGGAGCCAGCTTGTTGTCGAACACGCTCAGCGCAGAGACGATAACCATGCACATTTCGACGTCGACAGACAGCCCGAGCCAACACATTCACAAGCAGGAAATCGGCCACAGAGTGCGCATCAATCCCCCGCTTTAGCACCGGACCTGACCGAACACGTCAGCAAGTCATGCGCTTTTGAAGCCCGATCCCCACACAACCAAACCAATCTCGGGTAACACTCTTTTAGCATTAATTAACCAGCCTTAAGCCCCCTTCAGGACGATTAACAGACTAAAAGCTGGGAACTTTACTCGAGTTCATTTAACGTATTGGACAGAGCAGTCAGCGATGACCGCTCGCCCTTATTCCCCATCACTACCCTATGAAAGGAGGCCTCAAGTGACCGCAACACTGACACTCGCCGATGTCGCCCGGCTGACCGACGTTACGCGCCCCGCGGTCAACGAGTGGATTCAGCGCTTTAACTCAGAATCCATCGCGCCTTTCCCCTCCCCTTGCGGAGAACATGATGGCCACCCCTACTACGCCATC
>NZ_KV814037.1:0-49928 GCF_001813815.1 Corynebacterium sp. HMSC076D02 | reverse complement strand
GGCTGCGAGCCACTAAGCTCGGCCGCCGCGACACAGCCGTTAAAGATGCCCTCTTCTATTCTTCGCTCTACCGAATGCTGCTCCGCAATCCGGCACGCGCGGCCTTGAGCCTTTTGAACTGCAACACGGCTTCCTCCCCTCAGGGTTTTTCGCCCTCTGCTGCAGTAATCGACTCTCTTAGCGCGGCGTACCAGCGCGCAGCAGACAACGTTCCTTCTGATACCTCTGAAGCTGACATCGCAAAAGCAGCAGAGCAGGTAGCCGAGGCAGCTTTCGGGCCCGCGGCCGCGCTCACCCGTCTTGCAGATGACCTCAGTGCTCAGCGCCAGGTAACACTCTCTTCCCGATTTACTTCCCGCGCTATGCAAGCAGTATCGGAAGCCCTCACGCTAGAGAACCCAACTCCACCTATCATCCCTACTGATGAATACAGCCTAGGTTTCGTCACTAGACTCGCCCGGGAACTCGAAGAAACGCCGGCGCTCAACATCGGATATCGAAAGGACTGCGCACCAGACTCTCTCTATTGGGCCGAACTAGCGTGCCGAAGCGTGGAATTCATCGACGCTAACGAGGAGATCCCAGCGAATTCTCTCATCGTCCTCGCCGCTCCTTCACCTCTCAAAAATGCGCCCGAATACTTCGAGCACCTCCAGGACTTGCTCGACAACTTGAACGAACGCGGCGCAATGTTCTGCATTTCCACCGCAGACATGCTTATCGAGGACTCGTTAGCGCAGGTCGTCCGACGGCGTTTCCTCGCACCGACTGAAACCGGCGCAATTGCACCGCTGCGTTACAGTGCACGGCTGCCCCGAGGCATTTTTCCAGGCCGCGGACAGCAGCAGGGCGCACTATGGATTCTCAAGCGCCCTAATCGCGAGGCCATAGGCAACCCTGCCGATGCTGCTGCCGTTATCGCTGACGTGCCGGACCTTAAGACACCCGGTCTCGTCTCAGACTGGGCAACCATGCTCACCACACCGGATGAAGCACGCAAGCACACTTTTGTCCGCGGTCGTATTCTTCGCGCCGCTGATGCCTGGCGCAGTCGTACTCATTCTCTCGATGACTCGGTCTTTTCTTCTACGTCGACGTCTTCCGCCGCCGATCTCATGCACACCGCGCATCAAGCAGGGTTAGACATCAGTTCAGCAGGGTTGGAGGACGCGCCGCCAAAGATTGGTATGCGCGCTGAATCGGGGGCAACGCGCCTTGAGTACCTACCGTGGAAGGCCGCGACCAACGCTCGCACTGGGGTGCTGCAGAAACTCAGCGGCTCCCGCATTGCCGAACGTGATCTCGCCCCTGAAGCAGTAGCAAAACTGGAACTCATCGGTGAACCCGAAATTCTGGGGAGCATTCCACAGGGCTCACGTTGCATCGATCGTCTCCGGCTGGAAGACATTGCACCGCGCGGCACCTTCACAGAACCGGGAGACGTGGTCTTCATCAAGAGCCCAAGACCACGTGCACTCATCGATGAGGAAGGCGGCAAGCTAGTCACTGCACCGGCTCAAGCACTACGATGCCGCACCTTCCGTGGACGCAGCCACACTCCCTTGGAACAGGTCTGCATTCCCTACCTCGTAGAGAAGGCTATTAACGAAGCTGTCTCCTCCGAGTTGGGATCGGTGTACTTCCCCGTCTTTCCACGTGGGAATGCGAAGCACCTCGGCTCGGTGGAGCACCAGCTCCGCGCACGACGCCAGCAGCTCTTAGAACAGTTACATAGCCTCGATGAACTTGAGCACGGCCTCGTCATGTCGATAGGTACCGGTGCTGTCACCATCGCAGAATCTCGTGCGCAATCCCCGCCAGGCTAATAACAGAGTTCAACATTCAAACGCACAAACACCGTTATATTTAAGGAGAAAAATGACTAACTCGGTCAAGGATGAGCAGAACGTAGAGTCTGCCTCCGCCACCACCCTCAAAGAGCTCAAGGACACTTTATGGAAGGCAGCAGACAAGCTGCGCGGTTCCATGGACGCATCCCAGTACAAGGACATCGTCCTAGGACTGGTGTTCCTCAAATACGTCACTGATGCTTTCGATGCCCGGCGCGCGGAGCTGCGTGCCGAAGGCGAGGAGCGCGGAGATAGCGAAGAGTACATCCAGGAAGACTTGGAGGATATCGACGCTTACCGTGAGAAGAACGTTTTCTGGGTCGACCCCATCGCTCGTTGGACCTTCCTGCGTGACAACTCGAAGGGCAAGTCGGCCGACGCCGGCCAGGAGTACCAGTCCATTGGCAAGCTCATCGATAACGCGATGAAGCAGCTCATGCTGGACAATGAGTCGCTATTAGGTACCCTGCCCACGAACTTCGCCTCGGATAGCGTTGACCAGCGTCGTTTGGGCGAGCTCATCGACTTATTCAGCACCACGCGTTTCACTGCGGAGGGTCCGGAACGCGCACGCGATTTGCTGGGTGAGGTCTATGAATACTTCCTGGAGAAGTTCGCCCGTGCTGAGGGCAAGCGTGGCGGTGAGTTCTACACCCCGCGCCCCGTCGTCCGCACTCTCGTAGAAATCCTGGAGCCAACCCAGGGTCGCGTTTACGACCCATGCTGTGGCTCAGGCGGCATGTTCGTGCAGGCAGAGAAGTTCCTCGAGACCGCAGAGAAGGACCGCACTGCTCTGGCCATCTACGGTCAGGAGCTCAACGAGCGCACGTGGCGCATGGCCAAGATGAACCTGGCCATCCACGCCATTAGCTCTGCTGGCTTGGGTGAGCGCTGGGCCGACACCTTCGCTCGCGACATTCATCCGGGTAAGCAGATGGACTACGTCATGGCCAACCCACCGTTCAACATCAAGGATTGGTCGCGCAACGAGGAAGACACTCGCTGGAAGTACGGCGTCCCGCCCAAGCGCAATGCCAACTTCGCATGGATGCAGCACATTATCTCCAAGCTCACCCCTCAGGGTGAGGCCGGTGTTGTCATGGCCAACGGCACGATGACGTCGAACTCCTCCGGTGAAGGCGACATCCGCAAGGCCATGGTCGAAGACGACATCGTCTCCTGCGTCATCGCACTTCCTGCGCAGCTCTTCCGCGGCACGCAGATCCCGGTCTGCGTCTGGTTCTTCGCCAAGGACAAGAAGGCCGGTTCCAAGGGCACCATTGACCGCACCAACCAGGTGCTCTTCATCGATGCCCGCGAGCTCGGCCACATGATTGACCGCACGGAGCGCACCTTCAGCGACGAGGACATCCAGAAGATTGCAAACTCCTACCGCCTGTGGCGCGGCCGCGCCTCCGCCCCGAAGGACGAGACTTACGAAGACATTGCCGGCTTCTGCAAGTCCGCTTCCCTCGACGACATTCGCGACGCCGACTTCGCCATGACCCCCGGTCGCTATGTCGGCTTCGCCGAGGCCGAGGAAGACGACGAGCCCATCGACGAGAAGATTGCCCGACTCACCAACGAGCTCACCGCCGCGCTTGACGACGCCGCCCACCTCGATCAGGTCGTGCGCGAACAACTGGGGAGGTTGAAGTAATGCCAAAGCTACGAATCCGCGAAATTGGTGAAGTCTTTGATGGTCCTCACGCGACACCCAAACGACGTGAAGAGGGGAAATACTTCCTGAACATCAGCTCACTCCAAAACGGACGCTTAATTCTCGACGAATCCGATTTCATCGATGACGAAGACTTTCAGCGTTGGACTCGTCGAGTAACGCCACGAGAAAACGACCTTCTATTTTCTTATGAAACTCGGCTCGGGGAAGCCGCGTTAATGCCGCCTGACATCGATGCAGCCCTCGGTCGCCGTATGGCACTGCTTCGACCGAACCCAGAAGTCGTCGATCCGACCTTCCTACTCTACTATTGGCTTTCCCCGAAATGGCAGCAAAAGATTGCCCAAAACACCCTATACGGGGCAACCGTAAACCGTCTGCCGATCACCACGTTGCCCAATTGGGAAATAACACTTCCAGAACTTAAAGTTCAACGCCCAATCGGGCGGACATTGGCATCCCTCGACGACAAAATAGTTGCAAACCAAACGTCAATTTCAAGAATCGATGAAATCCTAAGAGCCCTTTGGCAAAAAGAACTTTCTCTTGGCAATATTGACGCTCCACTTAGCTCATTGGCTTCATTCATCAATGGCAAAGCATTCACTAAAGGCGCGTCTGGAACCGGCCGGGTTGTCGTCCGCATTGCAGAAATGAACTCTGGCATTGGCGGAAAGACCGTATTCAGCGACTTCGATGCAGATCCAGACAACGAGGTAAATCCGGGCGACCTTCTATTTTCTTGGTCCGGTACCCTTATGACCAAGCGTTGGCCCTATGACCAGGCAATTGTCAATCAACACATCTTCAAAGTGGTTCCCAATGGACAACTGGATTTATGGGCTCTCCGTCAAGCAATCGACGCTCAGCTCGAATATTTCCAAATGATTGCCGCTGGTAAGGCCACAACGATGGGGCATATTAAGCGTGGCGATTTAGACCAGGAAGTCGAAGTCCCCGCCCAGATGTCGGAAGAAACGAATCAATTCGGAAACTCACTTTGGGAACTTGCCACAAGCCTTGAGATCCAGAATTTACAACTCGCTCGCACCCGCGACGAGCTGCTTCCCCTCCTCATGAGCGGCCGCATTACGGTCGGTGAGGCGGAGGACGCTGCGGATGAGGCGGCATCGGAAAGCTAAGCAACCCCTATCCCCCCTACAACTATCAAAGGAGATAATCATGTTGAGCGAAGAATCCCTCGAGCTCATTGTTCAGGACCACCTGGCTGAACTGGAGTGGGTGTCTGGGCATGGCCCGGACTTTGCGCCGGGCTCCGGCGAGCGCGACACGTGGAATGACATAGTGCTGCGCGGGCGACTGCGCAATGCCGTGCGCAACCTCAACCCAGATGTACCGGAGGAGTACCTCGACCAGGCGATTGGTGAGGTCATCACGCCGAAGTCGCAGTCCGCAATTGCGGAGAACCGGCGCATTCACCAGATTCTGGTGGAAGGCTACCGTGGTATCGAGTACATCGACCACGAGGGCAACGTCCAGAACCCCACCATCTATTTCCTGTCCTCACAGCCGCACCAGAACGACTATTTGTCGCTCAACCAGGTCACCGTTGCGAACCTTGATGGAGAGCGTCGCTTTGATGTGGTCTGCTACGTCAACGGCATGCCGCTGGCATTCATCGAGCTGAAGAAGACGGGCGCTAATACCTCAATCGAAGGCGCCCACAACCAGCTGCAGACCTACGTCAAGGAATTCGGCATGGCCTTCCGCTTTGCCAATATTGTGATTCCTTCGGATGACCTCAGCGCCAAGTACGGCACGCCGTTTACTCCGTGGAACCACTTCGCACCGTGGAACGTGGATGAAGACGGCAGCCCGGTAGACCCCAACAACATGGTTGTGGCCGGCGAGCCGGTCACGCAGCTGGATCTGTTGCTTGATGGTCTGTTTAATGTGGAACGTTTTGGACAGCTCTACAGCGACTTCACGGCGTTCGATGACACGGCCGAGGGGCTGGTCATGCGTATTGCCAAGCCGCACCAGTACTTCGCGGTGACCAAGGCTGTAGGTTCCACGATCACGGCGGCGCGCGGCGACAAGCGCGCTGGCGTCATCTGGCACACGACGGGTGCGGGCAAGTCCATGGAGATGGAGCTCTACACCGCCAAGATTATGCGTCGGCGGGAGATGCTCAGCCCGACCGTCATCGTGCTCAATGACCGTACCGAGCTGGATGAGCAGCTCTTCGAAACCTTCAACCGGTCCACCATCCTGCCGGAGGCACCGCGCAATATCGAGTCGCGTGCTGAGTTGCGTGAGCTGCTGTCGCAGAAGACCTCCGGCGGCATCTACTTCTCCACGCTCCAGAAGTTTGGCTTGAACGGCCAGGGTGAATTGCGTGAGACCGAGCACCCGTTGCTCTCTGACCGGAGCAACATCGTGGTCATCGTCGACGAGGCACACCGTTCCCACTATGGCTTTGGCGATACCGCCGCCGATGGTTACGCACAGCACCTGCGTAATGCACTGCCGAATGCCACCATGCTGGCGTTTACCGGTACCCCGCTCAAGGAGTGGGACCGCGATACGCGCAAGGTCTTCGGTGACGACGTGGATGTCTACGACATGAACCGCGCCGTCGAGGACGGTGCCGTCGTTCCCGTCTACTTCGAGCCGCGCCTCATCCCGCTCAAGCGCATTGCTGGAATCACGGATGACGATATTGATGACTCTGCCGAGGAAGTGCTCACGGGTCTCGACGAGGTGGAGCGCGACCGGATTCAGCGCTCTGTCGCCGCGTTGGAAATCATTTACGGTTCCGACGACCGCTTGGATGCGCTCGCTGAGGACTTTGTTCGCCACTGGGAAGACCGCCGCGAAAACATGCGGGAATTCATCGGTGCACCGGGCAAAGCCATGATTGTCACCGCCACGCGTTCCATCGCAGCGCGTCTCTACTCCAAGATCGTAGCGCTGCGCCCTGAGTGGCATTCGGATGCCGATGACAAGGGAAAAATCAAGGTGATCTACTCTGCCGCGCCGTCCGACCCGGATGAGCTCAAGGTCCATATGCGCCGTCCGAGCGCGCTCAAGGCAGTGAAGAACCGTATCAAGGACGTCGACGACGAGCTGGAAATCGCCATCGTTCAGTCCATGATGCTCACCGGTTTCGACGCACCGCCGCTACACACGCTCTACATTGACCGCTCGCTCAAGAGCGCGCTGCTGATGCAGACGCTCGCCCGTGTCAACCGCACGTTCCGCGACAAGCAAGACGGTCTCCTCGTGGCCTACGCACCCTTGGTGGAGAACCTGGAAAAAGCTCTTGCGGAGTTCACCCTTAACCCTTCCGACGACGGAACCAAGGTCACAGGCCAGGACGTTGAGGAAGCACTAACTCTGGCGAAGGGATTCCTGGCTCGTCTCGACGACATTGTGGGAATCGAATGGAAGAACACCGCTTCCATCGATGACGCCAACCTTCGCCGTGCCCTGCTCGATGTCACTGGTTTCCTTCGCAATCCAAGAACCGAAGGCAACTACGACCCCGAGAAGCCAAACGCGCGTCCCGTCGCTGATGAGTTCAAGCGTCAGGCTGGAAGGCTCGCGCGTGCATGGGCGCTTGCGTCCAACAGCCCTGCCGCCGATGAATTCCGTCCGAGCGTGCAGTTCTATTCCGAGGTCAAGAACTGGCTCATCAAGCTCGATGCGGGCGACCGCGTGGCCAATGGCGAGCCGATTAGCGACTCCATCCGCAACGCCCTAGGCAAGCTGGTCGTTGATTCGGCTGAGGCCACCGGTGTCATCGACATCTACCGCCAGGCCGGGATTGAGATTCCGAACTTGCAGGATCTCACCGTCGACCTGTTCAAAGACAAACAATCCCCCTCTGAGGTCTCGTTGCTCATCGATGCGTTGCGCCGCCAGCTCCAGCAGGAAGCCCGCACCGCCACAGGAAACAACGAGCTGCGCTCCAAGCAGTTCTCCGAGCGGATCACCGAGCTGATGAATCGGTACACCAATCAACAACTCACGGCCGCTGAAATCATCGCCGAACTCATCCGCCTGTCCAAGGAGATTGTCAAGGAAAGCAAACGCGGTGAACAATTCACCCCGCCACTAGGCAATGACGAGCTCACCTTCTTCGACGCGGTGTCGACAAACGAATCCGCAACCGAGCTCATGGACGACGAAGTTCTTGCTGAAATCGCACGCCAGCTCGTTTCCATGCTGCGTCGCGATGCAAAGACCGACTGGACAGTACGCGATGACGTACGTGCGAAACTACGACGCTCGGTCCGCAGGTTGCTACGCGACTACAAGTATCCACCGGACAAGGCGCCGGAGGCCATCAAGCTCGTGCTTGAACAGATGGAGAAATTCGCGCCAAGGTATTCAGCGGCGGCGCGCGAACAAGCTGACGTTGAACACCGTGATTAGCCCTGCAGCCGATAGCGCTGCTTCGGGCTCTTCAGCGGCTCAGTGCGCACGATAACGCCTTCCTCAACAAGTTCGTTGATGGTCCTGCGCACGCCGTTGAGGGACAGCCCTGCAGCCCCTGCCAATTCGCGGCTGGACGCTGTCCTGTGTTCGCGAAGATAGTCGAGCACGCGCCCGCGGGTTCCGCCCCCCAACGCCGCGGTGCGCTCCGGGGTAGTCGGATTTCGCCGCGCAAAGGTGAGTTCAAATTCGGTTAATGAATCCTCTGGTACCGGCGGCGGCAGCAGCTGCCGCTCCAGTTGGTCGAGAATCTCGATATATCCGGTACCACGGTTTTCCGCAACGTACCCATCTCCGTCACCGGCAGGAGTCACCTCCAGCAACGCAGACAAATGCTGATTGCGCGCGCTAGACATACCCGCAGTGCCCAATCGATCAACGGTGACCGTTCCATAAAGACCACCGGGGTTGAGGATCTCCAGCCGGTCGACATACAGGTTCACTTGTACCTGCGTGCCCCGCGCCTGCGGCGAATAGTCACGGTGCATAAGCGCATTAGCGACTGCCTCACGCACAGCCTCCGGAGGGTAGTCCGGCAGGTCCTTACGGAAGACTCCCTCGATTACGCCTCCGACGCGCATATTGCGTCGGACTGCCCGCACGGCATCCTCGACCAGCACCGGAATGGGCCCCACCAGACTTTCGTTGTCGAGGAAGCGCTGCTTGCCCATCCCGGCCGATTTATCGGTGCCGGGATATGCCGCAAAGGTCACGTTGAGCCGCGGGAAAAACTGTTGCGGGTAAGTGCCCGCTACCATAAGTCCGCCCAGAGTTGGCACTAGTTTTCCGTTGTCGTTCCGGGTAATCAGGTGGAGCGCTAACATCGCCTCTTCATCGCTCAACCGTCCAAAGATGCGTTCATGGATGGAGCGCTCGCGGGCCAAGATCTCGGCCACGATGTCAGGATCCAGATCGTCGATGTCAGCATCCGGAACCGGCTCCAGATCCCATTCCGGCTGGGTCTTGTTTTCCTCCAGCCGGTCGATCTCGTATGGCTTTAGTGCGCGGTCCCCATCATGGACCCGGATATAGCTGCCGTGATACTTCGACTGAGAAATGACCCAGCAAGGCTTCTCAAAAGGAGCACATTCGGGAATGGTGCCAACGACAATGCTCGCACCCTCCCACTCAACAATGTCGATCTGGGCGCGAACCGACGGGGTCACGAGGTCTGCACATGCGCCAGCCAGGGCATCCGCCATGGCAGTAGCATCGAAGCCTGGTACCGGAACGAACCCGTTGTCTTCATCCAGCCCCAAGATGATGATTCCACCGGTTCCGTTAGCAAAGGCAGAGATAGAGCGAACGAGCTTCTTGGGAAAACCTCCCGCAGCTGCCTTGACCTCGACAGCGCGCGTATCGGTGCCCTGAGATCGCAGGCTTCCAATGATCTCGGCGATCTCCGCCTGGTCATCGTCCCAGACCACAATCACTCACCCCTATCAGCGCTCAACGCTCCTGAACACCCTCAAACACTACACACAACACTACACACACTGTGGTGTGTTGTGTAGTGTTCGCACGTGTTCCTCGTCCAAAATCCTCAAAGTAAGGGTTGATTTCGCAGGTCAATCATAGCTTTCCCGGCCTGCGCAACACTACATACAACACACCACCCAACACTCCACAGTGTGGTGTGTTGGGTGGTGTGTTGAGTGTTGTGTTGAAGGAGTTCGGCTTAGTGGCCGCGCTCCTGCTCAAGCGCCTTGCCCTCGTTCCAGAACGGGGCCAGCTTGTTGTCGAACATGCTCAGCGCGGAGGCAATGGCCATGTGCATGTCGAGGTACTGGTAGGTACCCAGGCGGCCGCCGAAAAGAACGTTGTTCTCGCGTGCCTCGGCGGCAGCGCGGCGTCGATAAGCCTCGAGCTTGGTGCGGTCCTCTGGAGTGTTGATTGGGTAGTACGGCTCGTCGCCAGACTCGGCGAAGCGCGAGTATTCCTTCATGATGACAGTCTTATCTTTCGGGTACTTATCCTGCCGTTCTGGGTGGAAGTGGCGGAACTCGTGGATGCGGGTGTAGTCAACGTCAGCATCGTTGTAGTTCATCACCGGGGTGCCCTGGAAGTCGCCGGTCGGCAAAACCTCAAGATCAAAGTCCAGGGTGCGCCAGCCCAACTCACCCTCAGAGAAGTCGAAGTAGCGATCCAACGGGCCGGTGTAAACAACCGGCGCATCCGGATTCTCTTCGCGAACTTGTTCGCGAACCTCGAACCAATCGGTGTCCAGCTGGACGTCGATAAGCTCGTGCTTCGCCATGTTCTCCAGCCATGCCGCGTAACCGTCTACCGGCAGGCCCTCGTAAGTGTCGTTGAAGTAGCGGTTATTGAAGGTGTAGCGCACAGGCAGGCGGGTGATGTTGCCTGCTGGCAGCTCCTTCGGGTCTGTCTGCCACTGCTTTGCGGTGTAATCGCGGATGAATGCTTCGTAGAGCGGACGACCAATAAGAGCGATGGCCTTCTCTTCCAGGTTCTGCGCCTCATCAACGTCGAACTCGCCGGCCTGATCCTTGATGAGCTGGCGTGCCTCATCCGGCGAGTAGTACTTGCCGAAGAACTGATTGATAAGGCCCAGACCCATTGGGAACTGATACGCGGTGCCGTTGTGCATGGCAAAGACGCGGTGCTGATAGTCGGTGAAATCAGTGAACTGATTGACGTAGTTCCACACGCGCTCGTTAGAGGTGTGGAACAGGTGCGCTCCGTACTTGTGCACCTCGATTCCTGTCTCCGGCTCCGCCTCCGAGTAGGCGTTGCCGCCCAGGTGGTTACGGCGCTCGACAATGAGCACCTTCTTGCCCATTTGAGAGGCCGCACGTTCTGCAACGGTCAGGCCGAAGAATCCGGATCCAACAACGATGAGGTCATAAGAAGTCATGTACCCCACCTTATTGGAGATCGCCCTTCTCGCCGGGGATGACACCCACAAAGAACTTCATCAAGAATGCACTTTTGACGCGTGTCGGAACAGGATTAACAGAAACAACAAAAGTAACATTTTGCGCAACTGTTAACTTTCGTAATTCGGTTTGAGCTGTCTAAACCACCCGCACGCGTTACGCAAAACCTCAAGGGAGATAACGTGCAACTACGACGCCGTCTCGTTCCTACCAAGTCGAAGTGGTCCACTCCGATCATCGCTGCTGTCACCTCTGTCTCGATGGTTGCGGCTGCCGCCTTCGGTGGCCACCAAGTGCTGCGCACCCAAGAAAACGGCTCCGGCCCCATCGAAGTAGCTTCCGCCTTGACGAGCTTTGGCGACGGCGAAACCGTCGTTGTCGATGACGCTGCTATCTCTGCCCAGGGCGAAGGCGACGGCCCCCGCGCCGTCAAGCAATTCCACCGCGACGAGCCTTTCTCCATGTTCGCTGTGACCTGGAAGGGCGCTCGTGACGTCGCCGCTTTCGTGCGCGCGAAGCAGGCTGACGGTTCGTGGTCGCAGTGGTACGGCATGGACAACTCGGGTTATACCAACGACGATCCGAACGCCACTAACGGCACCGAGCTGATTTACACCGACACCACCAACGACGTGCAAGTTTCCATCAACAACGTAGATCTTGTCTCGGGCACCAACCTGGACAAGAGCTTCGAGGAAACCCCCGTGGAAGAAGATGGTGCACAGGCCCCGGGGTCCGCGGCACAGGAACCCTCGACACCGGCGGCGTCGGCAAGCCAGACGCCTGCTTCCGCACCGGCGGAGGACTCCAATCAGTCCGTGATTGAACAGGCCGCGGAAGCAGCAGCCAACCCGCACCCGGCGCCGCTGCCGTACAACGTCGGTGACATTGCGCCGGTGGCTGACGTGCAGGAGATGGACACTAAGGATTCCGGCGCACAGGAATCTGGCGCACAGGAATCTGGCGCGTCGGCAAACAACACCAGCACCGAGGGCATGGAGGCTGTCTTCATTGACGGCAATGCGCAGGCTGGCGAGGCTATCGAGCAGACCGCCGTCACCGACGGCATGCCAAGGGTCGTCTCCCGCGCGGGCTGGGGTGCGGACGAGTCTAAGCGCTGCATGGGGCCAGACTACGACGACGGCGTTAAGGCACTGACCCTGCACCACACCGCGGGCAGCAACAACTACACCAAGGCTGATGCTGCAGCGCAGGTGCGCGGAATCTACCACTACCACGCGCAGAACCTGGGCTGGTGCGATATCGGATACAACGCACTGGTGGATAAGTACGGCACCATCTATGAGGGCCGTTACGGCGGCCTCGATAAGGCCGTGCAGGGCGCACACGTTGGCGGCTTTAACACCAACACGTGGGGTATCTCCATGATTGGTAACTACGAAACCACAGCACCGACGGAAGCCATGCTGAATTCCGTGGCGGAAATCGCTGGCTGGAAGGCCGCGATCTCCAACATCAACCCGAAGGGCTCCACCGACCTGGTCTCCGGCGGCTTCAACGGCTCCCGTTTCCCAGCAGGAACGGTTGCTCACGTTCCGACCTTCCACGGCCACAATGACCTGCACTACACCGCCTGCCCAGGCAAGTACACCGTGGCACGTTGGGGCGATATCCGCAATGCGACCTACCGCAAATACCAGTCCATCAAGAACGGCACTGCCGGCTCCGGTGCGCAGCTGCCATCCAACGATGGCACCAACACGAACACTGGGACGAATACCGGCACCACGACGCCGGGTACCAATAATCCGGGTGGAAACACCGGCGGAAACCCAGGCGGAAACACCGGTACGAACGGCGCTACCTCCTCCCTGGGCGGCGTCCAGGTGCCGGTTGCAGTAGTCCAGGCGGTTGCCGGTATCGCCGCGACTTTGGTCGGCATCTTCCTGTCTCGCTCGGGCCAGAAGGTCGACGGCAATAAGACCGTCGTCGGTGGCCTGACCACCTCGGAGATTCCAAACATTGTCTCCAAGGTCGTCCAGATCTCCGGCAACCCGAGCCTGCAGCAGTCCTGGACGGCAATCCTGAACGCCTTCGGCCCGGTTCTCGGCCTCGCAGTAGGCGGCCCGGACTTCAAGGCGGGCATTGTCTCCCAGCTCTTTGAAAACGGCGTTGTTCTCTCTTCCAAGGAAACGGGCACCCACGCCCTGACGGGCAAGGTCGCTGAGGCTTGGTCCGAGGGCGACAACTCCACCAAACTCGGCCTGCCGACCTCCGACGAGGTCTCCACCGGCAACGGCCGCGAAATCCGCGTGGACTTCCAGGGTGGCTACATCCAGTACGACCCAGCAACCGAGAAGATTAACGTCTTCACCGACTAGTTGGCAGGGGGTGTCAGCCCCTGCAGGATTAAGGTGCTAGAACCATTGTTCTAGCACCTTTGCCACGCCCGATTGATGGTTGGCCATGGTGACTTCGTCAGCGGCCTCCTTCACGGCAGGATGCGCATTGCCCATGGCGACGCCGCGCCCCACCCACGACAGCATTTCGATGTCATTGGGCATGTCCCCAAAAGCGATTATGTCGCTACGTTCGATGCCGAAGTTCTCCGCCAGCCAGGACACGCCCTTGCGCTTGGTCACGTTGGGGGCAGCGACTTCGAGGATGCCCTCCGTCATCGAATAGGTAACGTGAGCAACCGTTGGGTCCACCCGCGGAGCAATCAGATCGTAGAGTTCAGGGGCGCTAAATTGCGTGTTACGGATAAGCAATTTCACCGCGGGCTCAGCCGCTAATTCATCGATGGAAACGACCCCAAAGCCGTCGAAAAGCGCGTTCTCGGAATAGCGGGGCTCCACCACAAAAAGCTCTTCGACGGGGTCGGCAAGCGAGGTCCCGCCGCGTTCCGCGCCGAAGCCTGCTCCCCCAAGCGGGTCGAGCACCTCCTGCGCCACGGCGATAACTTCTGTGATGGCGGCGGGCGAGAGCGCGTGAACATTGAGGAGCTTATCTTCCGCGGAATCGTAGATGACGGCGCCATTCGACGTCACGCATACCGGGCGGACGGGCAGCTGCTCCAGCACGGGCGCAATCCAGCGGAACGGGCGCCCGGTGGAAAGCGCAAAGTACGCACCCGAAGCCACGGCTCGGGCGATTACTTCACGGTTTCGCTTGGTGACGCGATGGTTCTTATCCAACAAAGTTCCGTCGATGTCACTGGCAATAAGGCGCGGCGCCCATAAGGAATCAACCATGCCCCACAGTCTACTTCGCGCCCGCAGGCAATTAGTGCCTCCTGCAAGAAATAAGGTCCCGCACCAAAAAAGATGCGGGACCTAGAGCGCGCTAGCTCATCGGGAGCTAGCGGGAGGGTTGCCTACTGAATAACGTCGTCGTCTTCAGAGTCTTCCCAAGCCAGGGAACGCTTGATGGCGCGCTTCCACTCGCTGTAGAGGTTGGAACGCTCCTCCTCATCCATCTTCGGGCTCCAGACCTTGAACTCACCGCTGCCGGTGTCCAGACTCTTCAGATCCTCGAAGTAGCCGACCTGCAGGCCAGCGGCGAAGGCAGCACCGGTTGCGGTGGTCTCCACGTTCTTCGGGCGGTGCACCTCGACGTTCAGGATGTCCGCCTGGAACTGCATGAGCAGCTCGTTGTGGGTCATACCGCCGTCGACGCGCAGCTCGGTGATCTCCACACCGGAATCGGCAACCATAGCATCGGCGACGTCGCGGGTCTGGTAAGCAGTTGCCTCCAGAACCGCACGGGCGATGTGATTACGGTTGGCAAAGCGGGTAAGACCAACGATGACGCCGCGGGCATCCGGGCGCCAGTACGGCGCAAAGAGTCCGGAGAAGGCCGGCACGAAGTAAACACCGCCGTTGTCTTTGACGGAGCGGGCCATGTTCTCGATGGAGGCCGCGTTCGGAATCATCTGCAGGTTATCGCGCAGCCACTGCACCAAGGAACCGCCCATGGAGACCGAGCCCTCGAGCGCGTAGACAGGGCGTTCACCCTCGCGCTGGAAGCACACCGTGGTCAGCAGACCGTTCTCGGAGAACTTCGGGGTGGTACCGGTGTTCAGCAGCAAGAATAGGCCGGTGCCGTAGGTGTTCTTTGCAGAACCCGGGCGGAAGCAGCCCTGGCCGAACATTGCTGCCTGCTGGTCGCCGAGGATGGCGCGAATCGGCACACCAGCCAGGGAGCCGCGGGCACGCACAGTGCGGAAGTCGCTGAGGGAAGGACGAATCTCCGGCAGCATGGAGGTAGGAATGCCCATCTCCTTGCACAGTTCCTCATCCCACTCGAGCTTTTCGATGTCCATGAGCAAGGTGCGGGATGCGTTGGTGACGTCGGTTGCGTGAACTGGCGGCTGGTCGCCGTCGCCCTCGGCGCCACCGGTCAGGTTCCACAGCAGCCAAGTATCGATGGTGCCGAAGAGCAGGTCACCAGCCTCGGCACGCTCGCGAGCGCCCTCGACGTTATCGAGGATCCACTTGACCTTCGGGCCTGCCGGGTAGGAGTTGATGACCAAGCCGGTGCGGCGACGCCACTTGTCCGGGCCTTCCTCCCCCGCCAGCTCCTTGCAGATCTGGGTGGTACGGGTGTCCTGCCAAACAATTGCGTTGTAGACCGGTTCACCAGTGTTTTTATCCCACACGACGGTGGTCTCGCGCTGGTTGGTGATGCCCAGCGCAACGATTGACTCGACGGAGACGTCGCCGTTGGCCAAAGCCTCGCCGACGGCGCGGCGGGTGTTGTCACAGATTTCCTTCGGGTCGTGTTCAACCCAACCCTTTTCCGGGAAGATCTGCTCGTGCTCGAACTGGCCGACGGAGACCTGCTCGCCGTCGTGGTTGAAGATGATGCAGCGGGTGGACGTAGTGCCCTGGTCGATTGCTGCTACGAACTTGTTTTCGCTCATGGATTTACTCCTTGCGTATTTTCAAAGATGCGGTGAGATGCGTATTTAAGCCAAAGCCATGGAAAGGAAACCGATGGCTACTGCAGCAAGCAGCGGGGCGACGATTGGCACCCAGGCATAGCCCCAGTTGGCGCTTCCCTTGTCCTTGATGGGAAGGACGAATGCGTACATCAAGCGCGGGCCCAGGTCACGGACCGGGTTGATGGCGTAGCCGGTTGGGGTACCCAGGGAAAGGCCGACCGAAACGACGACGAATGCGACTGCGAAATACTTCAGTGCACCAATCTCACCGCCGGAAGGACCAAAGGCAATGAACATCAACAGTACGCAGGTACCGATGAACTCAGTGACCGCATTCCAGAAGTTATTCGGGTGAGCAGGGCCAGTGAAGAAGATGCCACCGGTGGAGGCGTTCGCACCGGTTTCATTGCCAGCTTCGTCGAGGTTATTGGCGTCGAAAAGCTGCTTGAAGGCCGCCCAAGCAAGCAATGCGCCGAGCATTGCGCCCAATAGCTGGCCTGCGATGTAAGCAGGAACGAGGTTCCACTCAAGGCCGCCGTTGATGGCAACCATCAAGGTCACGGCCGGGTTGAGGTGGCCGCCGGAAGGGTCCGCCACGCTGGCGCCCACGAAAACTGCCATGCCCCAGCCCAGGGCAATGACAATCCAGTCAGATCCTTTGGCACCGGAGGTGCGCAGGGTAACCAAGGCGCACACGCCGTTACCCAGCAGGAGGAGCAGGGCAGTTCCGATGAACTCCCAGAGGAAAGCATCCATTGCGGTCATGCTTTTAGTCTTTCTCTTGAATGGTCCTTATACCTGCGGCTTGCCTGCCGCGCGCACGAGGATGTCGTTTGCTTCTTGGTCGGTCAGTGCTGCTTCTGCCTGCAGCTCGGCTTCGGTGTGCTGCTTGAATGCGGCGATTTCTGCCTGCTTGGTAGCATCGTCCCAGCCCAACAGCGGAGCGACGAAGTTGGCCACCGCATCGGCGCAATCGACGCCGCGGTGTGCGTACTCAATGGCGATGCGCAGGCGGCGCGAAAGGATGTCATCCAGGTGCAGTGCACCCTCGTGGGTGACGGCGTAGCGCACCTCAGCCCACAGGTACTGCTCTGCGCCTGGAACCGGCTTCAGCAGCTCAGCGTCTTCTTCTGCCGGAGCGAGGACCTCGCCCAGCAGGGAGCCGTAGCGGCCAAGCAGGTGCTCGATGACGTCCTGGTGCACTCCGTAGCGCTTAGCCAAGGTCGGTACCTGGTTAGCCAGAGCGTGGTAGCCCTCGGCACCCAGGATTGGGGTGCGTTCGGTGACGGACTCTGGAGCGTCGAAAGTCAGCTCCTTGACGGCCAGGTCAACGGCATCCTTACCAATGACGCGGTAGGTGGTGTACTTGCCACCGGCAACGGAGACGAGGCCCGGAGCAACCTTGGCCACGGCGTGGTTGCGGGACAGCTTGGTGGTGGTGTCGGACTTACCGGTCAAAAGCGGGCGCAAGCCGGAGTAAACGCCGACGATGTCGGAGCGGGTAATGGTGCGGGAAACGCGCTGGTTAACCTGATCCAGGATGTAGTCGATGTCGGCCTTGGTTGGTGCCGGATCCGGCAGAGATAGACCCTTTTCCCAGTCCGTGTCGGTGGTACCGATGATCCAGTATTCGCCCCATGGAATAACGAAGAGTACGGACTTCTCGGTGACGAAGCACAGTGCAGCATCGGCGTCGAGGGCGTCCTTCGGCACGACGATGTGCACGCCCTTGGAAGCGTGGACGGTGAACTTGCCCTCCACGCCGGCCATCTCCTGGATCTTGTCATTCCACACGCCGGTGGCGTTGATGAAGACGCGGCCCTTGATGGTGGTCTCGCGGCCGGTTGCAACGTCACGGACATGCGCGCCGGTGATGCGGCCGCCGCGGTCCTTTTCAAAGCCCACGACCTCGGTGCCGGTACGGACGCTGGCGCCGAACTCGGCGGCGGTACGCAGGACGGTCATGGTGTGGCGAGCGTCGTCGACAAGCGTGTCGTAGTAGCGCACGCCACCAACCACTGCGTGATCCTTCAGGCCCGGGGCAACATTCAGCACGCCCTTGCGGGTCAGGTGCTTTTGCATCGGAACGCTCTTTGCGCCGCCCATGAGGTCATACAAAGTAAAGCCGCCGAACATCATCACGCGCTCCCAGACTGGGTGGGTCAGCGGGAAGATGAATTTCAGCGGCTTGACCAGGTGCGGAGCCAGGGTGGACATGTTGAGCTCGCGCTCATGGAGAGACTCGGCGACCAGGCGGAAGTCGAACATCGCCAGGTAGCGCAGGCCACCGTGGAACATCTTGGAGGAGCGGGAAGAGGTACCTGCTGCGAAGTCGCGGGACTCGACAACTGCGGTCTTCAGGCCACGGGTAGCGGCGTCGACTGCTGCGCCTGCGCCAACGGAGCCACCGCCGATGATGACGACGTCATATTCCTCATCGGAGTAGTTCTCCCATGCCTTTTCAAAGTATTCCGGGTTGAAACTCTGATTGCTTAGCTTTGTCATTACTAAACTCATCTCCTTAACTTGCCCCTTATGCCATCGCAATACAGTCGCCGTGCTCTCGCACGGCGCGCGCTACGGTGACAGGTGGAGCCTCATGGTCGCCCAAAGTGGTCCATTCCCCGCCTCGGGCCTTGAAGATCTTTTCTCCTAAATCTTATGTTAGGGGTCACGACAGAAAGCGCGCTGTTGCACTACTCACTCGTAAGTTTCGCCACCGTAACCACCATTTTCCATGAGTTTTTATAAAGGAAAGAAACTTATTATACCCCTATAGGGGGGTGTAGACAGACAAATAAAAAGGAGCGCCCGGTCATATCCAGACGCTCCTTGCGGTTTCCCTAACCTTTTTAAGGTCTACTTCTTCTTATTCAACTTCGCCATCGCCTCCAGCACCTCGGAGACGCCAGCGCGCTCTGCCGAGTAGGTCACGGAACCTGCTTCTTTGACCAGCTCAATGGGTGCAGTCTCCAGCGCGACCACCTGCGTGTGGTCCAAGAAAACCTCGTCTCCTGCCTCACCAGCAAAGACGGTCACCTCACGCGGGGCCGCCCCCACTAGCTCAAGAATCTGCTCAGTAGCAACCCAACGACATGCCTCATCTGCAACCACGATTAGCCCCGTTGGGGTGTCCACGAAACGGGCACCGGGTACTTCACCCAGGACGTCCTTCACCTCACGCAGCTCGCGCTTGATATGACCAGAGACCACTTCCCCACCTTCGTAGGCCCATTCGACGACAATGTCGCTGTGTGCTTCGATGGCAGCAACGGCGGCGTCGGAAAGCGGATGCATGGCAATAACCTCGGAGCCATGCTTGACGACGCCGCCCTGATGCTCAATCCTCCAAAGTTCCTGCTGGATATTGGCAAAGGTGGAGTCTGGGTAAGCCGCCGCCTGCGGGGACATCAGCACCAGCATCTGCGACTCCGGATAAACGCCGGCGAATGCATCATGCAGGCGCTTGGTCACGGAACCATCCTCATAATTCAAGGTGGATTCATCTGCCACAACGATGCGCGGGATCTGCGTGAAGTGCGCCTTCATGCGGTGTGGCAGGCGGGAGACGATAAGGCGCGACTGGGTCGCAGCGCTCAACAAGCCCTGCTCCACTTTGGAGCCCGCGAAGACTTCCTTGCTACTGGTGGCGAGGTTGGCCTGCGTCTCAGCCACATCAACCTTGAGCTGTCCCATGATTTCGGTGACTTTGTCGCGGCCCTCACCCAAGCCACGAGTGGCCTCCTCGATGACGATGTTGAGGTTTTCCTTGATCCACTCGAGTGTCTCCGGGGTGGTGCGCTTGAGCTCCTCCACCTCGCCGCTGGCCGGCTTTGCGGTAATGGCCAGACGGTCCTTGACCAGCTCAGAGGTGGCTTCGGAGATGCGAGTCTTGAGCCCCATCAGGTCATCGCGCAGGCGGCGCACGCGGTAGCGCTCCGACTCGACCGCCTTATCCTCGCGCTCTGCTTCCTCCAGGCTCGGCGCTCCGCCGCCCATGCGGGCTGGAACCCAGAAAGCGCCCTTCGGCATTAGACCAAACTCCGCCTCGTAGTCCTTCCAGAGCATCTCGAGGCCTTCCTGCATGCGGCGACGAATCTCGGCGGTGTCTGCCTCGACGTCGCCAGTCGGTTTAAAAGGCTCGAGGGCACGGATAAGCAGCGGGGTATTGCTGCGGCCCAGGTTCTTCTTCTGTCCCTTGGTCCACAACCGTTGGGAGCCGAAGGTGACCGTCGGGATAATCGGCACGCCGGCTTCATAAGCGATGCGGGCTGCGCCGCCACGCATGCTGCGGATTTCGAAGCTGCGGGAAATCGTACCCTCGGCGAAGACGCCGACCAGCTCGCCGGCCTTGGCCAGCTCGATGCCTTGGCGGATGGAAGCTCCACCATCGATACGGTCTACCGGGATGTGGCCCATCATCTTCAGCAGTGGGCCCACGACTGGGGTCTTGAAGACGCCGGCCTTGGTCAGAAAGCGCACCAGGCGCTTCTTCTTATGCGGTAGAAAACCTCCGAAGACAAAGTCCATGTAACCGGTGTGATTGACCACGAGCACCGCGCCGCCCTTGTCCGGGATATTCTCCTCGCCCCAGGTGCGAAACTTAAGCCCCTGCGCAATAGTAACGCCCCGTGCCAGGGTGACAATGCGTTGATAAAAGAAGTCTTTAACGGCGTTCATAGTTCTTCCCCCTGGTTAAAATATGCGGGACTTTGTGAAGGCTAAAGGTAGCTCGGACAAAACAACTACTAGTTAAGCACGACAAGTCCCCCGGGTCAGGAAAACCCGGGGGACGTATATATAACTGTTAACTAATCTGCTTTAGCGCGGACACAGAACATCCTTGCCCACGAATGGGCGCAGCGCTTCTGGGACAACCACGGAGCCGTCGGCCTGCTGGTGGTTTTCCAAGATGGCAACGAGCCAGCGGGTGGTGGCCAGGGTGCCGTTGAGGGTTGCGGCGTACTGGGTCTTGCCGTTTTCGTCGCGGTAACGGGTCTGCAGACGACGCGCTTGGAAGGTGGTGCAGTTCGAGGTGGAGGTCAGCTCGCGGTAGCAGCCCTGGGTTGGAACCCATGCCTCGTTGTCGAACTTGCGGGCCGCAGACGAGCCAAGGTCGCCACCAGCGATGTCGATGGTGCGATAAGGCAGCTCCATCGCAGCGAGCATGTCCTTTTCCATCTGCAGTAGCATCTGGTGCATCTGCTCTGCTTCTTCCGGCTTGCAGAAGACGAACATTTCCAGCTTGTCGAACTGGTGAACACGCAGGATACCGCGGGTGTCCTTGCCGTGGGAGCCAGCCTCGCGGCGGAAGCAGGAGGACCAACCGGGGTACTTGATTGGGCCGTCGCTGAGATCCAGGATTTCATCCTTGTGGTAGCCCGCGAGCGCAACCTCGGAGGTACCGACGAGGTAGAGATCATCTGCCGGCAGGTAGTAGATCTCATCGGAGTGCTGGCCCAAGAAGCCGGTGCCAGCCATGATGTCTGGGCGAACCAGAACTGGCGGGATCATCAGTTGGAAGCCAGCCTCGCGCGCCTTCTGTGCCGCGAGCATGAGCATGCCCAGCTGCAGGAAGGCACCGTCACCGGTCAGGTAGTAGAAGCGGGCGCCGCCCACCTTGGCGCCACGCTTTACGTCGATAAGCCCAAGGGACTCGCCGAGTTCCAAGTGATCCTTCGGCTCGAAGTCGAACTCTGGGATCGTGCCAACCTCTTCGAGGACGATGAAGTCATCCTCGCCGCCAGCCGGCGCGCCCTCCACGACGTTGGAGAGCTGGAACTGCAGCTCGTTTACCTTTTCTTCAGCAGCAGCCAGTTCCGCCTCGGCCTTCTTGACCTTTTCCTTCAGCTCATTAGAACCCTCCAGCAAGGCTGGGCGCTCTTCTGGGGAGGCCTGGCCAATCTTCTTGCCAAAGGCCTTCTGCTCGGAACGTAGCTCGTCGGCTGCCAGGATGGCAGAACGGCGAGCTTCGTCGGCGGCCAGAAGCTCGTCAACAAGAGCTGGATCCTCACCACGGGTTACCTGGGAGGCACGGACAACGTCTGGGTTTTCGCGGAGGAACTTTAGATCAATCACGCTTAAAAGTTTAGCGCACTAAGCTGCCCTTGCAGTGGTAATAACCAGCGAATTATTATGTGTTTATGACCGCACAAATAATCACCGATGGACCCGTCCCAAAGCATGCCCAGCTGCGTGACATCCTCACCGAGCTGTGCAACACCACTTTGAAACCAGGGGACATCCTCCCAGGTGAGCGCATTCTGGAAGAGACTTATGGCGTCTCTCGCATCACGGTGCGCCGCGCCATCGGTGATTTGGTTGCCGCCGGACGCCTGCGGCGCGTGCGCGGCAAAGGCACCTTCGTCGCCCCTAATCCCCTAGTATCTCGTCTGCATTTGGCCTCATTCTCCGATGAAATGGGTGCCCAACGTGTCCAGGCCTCCAGCAAAATCCTCTTGGGCGGCCGCGCGTCAGCCCCGGATGAGGTGTCCGAGTTCTTCGGCGCCGATCCTTCCGTGACGCATACCCACCTGCGCCGCCTTCGCTTGGGCGATGGGGAGCCCTATTCCATCGATGACGGCGGGTATAACTCTGCCTTTGTTCCCAACCTTCTGGAAAATGACATCTACAACTCGGTCTACGCCATCCTGGACTCCAACTTCGATCTACCGATCACAGAGGCGGACCAGACGGTCACGGCGATTGCGGCGGATGCGGAGATAGCCCAGCTTCTCGACGTCGAGCCCGGCACCCCACTGCTGCACATCATCCGCAAGTCCCGCTCGGGCGATCGCCCAGTTGAGTGGTGTTCTTCGGTCTATCGCACCGACCGCTACCGGCTTACCACGCGGGTAAGCCGCGCTCTCGACACCTAAGAGATAAGAAGAATCCCAGGCAGGCGGGTACTATGGGAGGCCTTATGAGTAAGAATTCTCCTTGGCGCTCATCGTTTGCCGTCCGCTTATTCTTGGTGGCCACCCTCGCAGCCGCCGCGTTTCTCGGTGCATACGGGCTGCTTAGCCCGAATACTGGCAACCAGTCCGCTCCCAATAAAGCAGAGCAGCCCTCCGCCGAGCCGGAGGTAGTTGCATTTACCTCGGCCGAGTCCGGCACCTGCTTATCCTGGGACATCGACGGCAAGGGAGAAATCTCTAACTTCGCAGAAATTTCCTGCGACAAACCACACCGCTTCGAGGTTGCCGCCCGCGAGGATCTCAGCACCTACCCCACCAGCGAGTTCGGCCCCGACGCCGAACGTCCCGACGTCACGCGCCAGAATGCCCTGCGCGATGAGCTGTGCGAGTCCAGCACCCTGGGCTACCTGCACGGCAAATGGGATCCAAACGGCAAGTACGACATTGCATCTGTCCTGCCGCCACAGGCAGCATGGCAGCAAGGAGATCGCACCCTACTCTGTGGCCTACAGACCACCGATGAGGCAGGCGTTCCACAGCTAAATACCGGCAACGTGGAAGCGGTAGATCAGGCGGTCGTCGCCAAGCCTGGCGAATGCCGCAGCATCGATGACAAGCAGGTCGTGCGCACCGTGGACTGTGCGCAGCCGCACCAGCTGGAGACCGTATCCATCGTGAACCTAGGCGAACACTTCACCGGTGGCTACCCCAACGGTGAGGAACTGGATTCCTACCTCAACGAAACTTGTACGGCCGCCGCCATCGAGTACCTGGGCGAGGAAGAAAACCTTTATCAGTCCACCTTGCAGCCCTTCTGGGGCTCGGTCAGCGAGGCCGCATGGAACGGTGGCAGCCGCTCCGTGAACTGCTCTTTGATGCACCCAAACGATGGCCACTTCTCCGCAATCACCGGCTCAGCCACCGGCGGCCGTGACGCTCTGACTATCGACGGCGCGCCACCAGCAGTCCAGCCAGAGCGCAATCCGGTGCGCAAGCCTTCCGCAGCGCCCACCACAGCGCCTAACGCACAAGGCGCCCCAGCAGACAATAACTCGGCGGCTAACGCTCCGGCACCTGCCGCGCAGTAATAAACCGAGCAAATCGGCAATACAAAAAGCGATAGCGAGCAGCAGGTGTATTTAGTAAGCGAAGAGCGCTTCGATGAGATGGTCAACGATGCGCTCGATAAACTCCCGGACGAGTTCGTCCAGCGGATGCGCAACCTGGCCATCTTGGTGGAGGATTTCAACGCAGAAAATCCCCACCTGTTGGGCCTCTACGTGGGCGTGGCCCTTCCGGATCGCACTTTCGACCACACGGGCTTTCTCCCCGACACCATCTTCATCTACCGCGGTGCGCTGCAGGAATGGTGCAACACGGAAGAAGAGCTGGCGCACCAAGTCGAGGTGACTGTCTTCCACGAGCTAGGCCACTACTTCGGGCTAGAAGAACACGAGCTACACCATCTGGGCTGGGGTTAGCGCCCTCGGCTAGATGCTGCTGGATTCTTCCATATCGGTATCTGCCCAGCGCTTCAGTGTCCACTTGCCAAAGGGCTGGCCGTTGGGTTCCATCACCGTAAAACGTCCGTTTGCCATGTACCCGGTGTAGGCGAAGTCCGCGTCGACTCCGGTGGCGTGACGGCTGACCACACGAATGGCAGCGCCATGGCTGACAACGACCGCGTCCTCGTCCTCGCCTAAGTTAGCGGCAATTTCTTCAATCACCGGCTGATAGCGCTCCAAAACGTTGCGGTAGGTCTCGCCGCCTTCCATGCAGGCGTTCTCGTCGCCGTCGAGCCAGCCGCGCAGCGCCACCATGTAGGAGCGGTGGGCGTCCTCGCTGCCGTCCATCTCGAAGTCGCCGGCGAAAACTTCGTGGATGCCCGTCTTCACCTCCACAGGCACACGGATTTGGCCGGTGGCCTTGGCAAAAGACTCCGCCGCCAGCATCGCGGTTTGCTGGGCGCGCAACGCAATAGAGCAATAAAAGCGCACCTTGCGGCCTGCGGTTAGCTCCGCAAGCTCTTGGCCCACGTCCGTGGCCTGACCACGGCCACGCTCGGTAAGCTCGGCTCCCGGCGGGCGTGTATCAAGCAGGTGCTCGACGTTGGAGTAGGTCTGGCCATGGCGCACGAGAAAGATTCTTCCGCTCATAGTTTCCTACACTATTGGCCCTTCCGTGCCCGCGCTACCCATTCATCTGCCGCTTTCAAGCGCGATAGATCACGCGGCTGCGTGCCCTTATCCGAATAGGAGGGCCACGAACCCAAGAAGACGAGTTCTTCCGCGCGCAACCACAATGCGCGCAGCGCTGCGGCCACGGGTTCGTCATCGATGTGGCCTACTAGTTCCACGTGGAACCTATACGTGCCGAGTCCGGTGCGGGTAGGTCGCGATTCGATGCGGGAAAGATCCACGCCGCGGTGGGCGAATTCCTCCAGTGCGCCGACCAACGAACCGGGTTCGTTGGGAAGGGTAAAGACCACTGCGGTCTTGTCACGACCGGTGCGGGTCGTTGGTTTTCCGGGCAGCCCCGCGAGGACGAAGCGGGTGGTGGCGCCCTGGACGTCGGCCACGGCATCGGCAAGCGTGTCCAGCTCAAAGAGTTCCGCGGCGCGGGCCGGCGCTGCTGCCGCATCGACTTCCCCCGCAGCTACCGCCTGGGCTGCGGCGCCATTGGAGCTGGCGGCAACAAACGTGGCAGCGGGAAGATTCTCTGCCAACCAGCCACGGGCCTGCTGAAAGGCCACCGGATGGGTGGAGAAGGTACGCACGTCATTGGGCTTAGTGCCGGGCCGAACCATGATGCTAAACGCAACAGACAGGTCGACTTCGCGATAGATCTGCACTGCGTCGCCATCGACCAGGGCGTCGGACGTGGCGGTCACCGCACCGTCGACCGAATTTTCCAGGGCAACGCAGGCATAGTCCGCTTCACCTGCGCGCACCGCGTTCACAGCTGCCGCGGGCGAGTCCACTGGCAGCGGTTCCACGGCGGCGAATTCGCTGGCCATCTGCTGCAGGGCAGCCTCGGTGAAAGTACCGGCGGGGCCAAGGAAAGCAATTTTTGTTGCGTTGCTCATGCTGGCAACCCTAGCCCACTAGACTGTGGCGCCATGGAGTTTTCCCCGGATTTCAGCTTGGCGGCTCTCCGCGAATCGCTTGGGCATTTAAGCGCCGAAGAACATGGATTTACCCACCTCGACTTGGAGCGCGCACCGCAGGCGGAAGGCCGGTTGAGCGGGTGGATACTCTCCGCCAAGGATCTCAACGATGTAGCGGGCATGCCGACTACCATGGGGCATGCGCAGCGCACCTATCTCCCAGAGTTCAGCGATCCTTTCATCGAGCGCTTGGAGCAGCAGGGTGCGCGCATCGTGGGTAAGTCCGCGGCACCGGAGCTGGGCCTACGGATAGATACGGAGCCGGTGGGCCTGCCACATCCGGATAACCCGCTCTATCCAGGAAAGACGCCGGGTGGTTCCTCGGGCGGTGCGGCCGTGCAGGTGGCCCGAGGGTTGCTGCGTGCGGCCCATGCTTCGGACGGCGGCGGCTCCATCCGGGTGCCCGCTGCGGCTTGTGGCGTGGTGGGCTTCAAGCCCTCCGGCGAGGAGCTGGCAGTGCAGGGCTTTATTGCGCGCACTCTTGACGACGCCGCTTTTCTCCACGAACTGCGCCCACGGACGCCACGCGCACGGGTAGGCGTGCTGGTCGATCCGCTCTTTGCTTCCACGGCCGTTGCCCCGCACATGCTGCAGGCGGTCAATGAAGCAGCGCAGTCCTTGGAAGGCCAGGGTTTTGAAACGGTGTCGATTTCGCCCTATCCGCAGGCAGGCGAGACATTCCGGGCTTTCCAGCACCTATTCATGCGCAAGCTGGCCAAGCTGCCGGAGACCACCGGCTATGCCGAGTGGATTCGCCAGCACGGGATGCAGGTTAGCAACGCGGAGCACGCGGCGGCGCGCGAACACGCGGCGCAGCTGCCAGCGTTGTTAGCGGAGTACTGGCAGGTAGACGCCATTCTCACACCAATGCTGGCCTATGATCCGCCCAGGCGCGGCGCGTTCACCTCCCTCCCGCACCAGGAGAATTTCGACGAACAAACGCGGTGGTCGCCGTGGGGCTCGCTGTTCAACGTCGCGATGCTGCCCGCGGTTTCGATTCCCTGGAAGGTGCCAGACCATCCGCCGGTGGGCGTGCATTTGGGAGGCATCACGCTTGACGACGCCGAGCTGCTCGGCCTCGCGAAAGTGCTGCACCCATGACGCGCAATCTACACAAGGATGCTCGACCCCAGGCGATGCGAGCAACGCTGACGGAAATCCTCATCGTCTTGGCCTTGAGTTTTGGTATTTCGGGCGTGCGCTCGGTGCTGCGGCTCATCGATGACCTGCTCAATCCAGCACCGCTGAACGAGCAATCGGTGACCATCAACTCGAGCCAATCTGTCTCCCCGTGGCTGGACCTGGGCCTGCAGCTCTGCTCCGCCGCCGTGCTGTTTTCCTGGGGCGCGCTGGCGCTCTATTTGCTTTCGGTCCGAAACAAACCCGCGGCGATGCTTGAGCGTTTCCCGCGTGTAAGGGATTGGCTGCAGGGCGCAGGCCTGGCCGCGCTCATCGGGTTGCCGGGGCTCGCTCTGTACTACTCTGCGCTGCACTTTGGTTGGACCAAGGAAGTCGTCCCAACCTCCTTCGATAATGCCTGGGTGGAAATGCCAGTGCTGCTTTTGAAGTCAGCCGCGAACGCCTTTGCCGAGGAAGTCGTGGTGGTCTACTGGTTTATGACCCGCCTGCGCCAATCAGGCTGGGCGCTGCCGGCCACCCTCGCGGCGTCATCAATCCTGCGCGGTTCTGATCATCTCTACCAGGGTGTATCGGCAGGTTTCGGCAACATCGTGATGGGGCTGGTCTACGGATACTTCTATGCCAAGACCGGCAAGGTCTGGCCGCTTATCATCGCGCACTTTCTCATCGACGCCGTGGCTTTCGTGGGATATGCCCTGCTTTTCTAGATTGCGTATTCTGTTTATTCACGGCCCAGTTCGGGACACACGCATGTGGACAAACGCATGTACACATATGGGACAGGAGTGAATTCGATGTAGAGTTGAGCGCATGACTGAATCTGGACGAGACCCGCATCGCGAGGCACGCCGCGCAGGTGATAGCCCTGTGCCCGCCTCCGGAGCAGATTCCGGCGCAGGCTCGGCCGCAGACTACGTGCTCGGTGCTGACGGCAAACCTATAAGGGACCGATTTGGGCGCCCAGTGCGGCGTCGCCAAGCAGCGCCGCGCCCACCGCGGGCAGGATCTGCAGCGAGTAACCCTAGCTCCCGCCCAACCTCTCCCCGCCCGGAAGAAACCCGTTTTGATGTGGGCGCATACATGGAGCGCAATCAGGGCGCGCCACGGCGCACGCCGCCCCGGCTCGAGCAACAGCCTATGCCACAGCGCGCGCCTCGGCGCGCAACGCCGGATGTACCGCGCAGCTATCGCTCACCTGAAGGCACAAGGGGCGTAAAGCCGCAGCGTCCGCATCGCCGCCGCAAGAAGGTAAACCCGATTAAGAAGTCTTTGGGCTGCCTGGGCTGGTTCGTGGCGATCATGCTCGTGCTGACTTTGGTCTTTACCTTGTGGACGGATTCGCGCCTGACCCGCATCGAGGCGATGCCGGAACAGCAGGTCTCCAATACGGCGGGCACCAACTGGCTGTTGGTGGGCTCCGATTCCCGCCAGGGGCTGACGGAGGAACAGCAGGCAGAGCTCGGCACCGGCGGTGACGTGGGCGTTGGCCGTACCGATACCATCATGGTCCTTCATATTCCGACCTCCGGCAAGGCCAAGCTGGTCTCCATTCCGCGCGATAGCTACGTCGAGGTACCCGGCTTCGGCATGGACAAGATCAATGCTGCCTTTACCTATGGTGGCCCGCAGCTGCTGACGGAAACCGTGGAGCAATCCACTGGCCTGCACATCGATCACTATGCCGAAATCGGCATGGGCGGCCTGGCCAACGTGGTCGATTCTGTTGGCGGTGTAGATATCTGTGTCAAGGAAGCGATTGATGATCCGCTCGCCGGCATCAACCTGCAGCCGGGTTGTCAGGAACTGCGCGGGCCGCAGGCTCTGGGTTATGTGCGTACGCGCGCTACCGCCATGGGTGACCTTGACCGTGTCCAGCGCCAGCGTGAATTCTTCGCAGCGCTGCTGGATAAGATCACCTCGCCGAGCACGCTGATCAACCCGTTTAGGACCATCTCCCTGGTCAACCACACCGCCAGCTCATTCATCGTGGGCGAAAAAGACCACGTCTGGCACCTGGCCCGCGTGGCGCTGGCCATGGCGAGCGGCGTGGAGACGGAGACCGTGCCAATCGGCGGCTTCGAGGACACCACGGTGGGCAACGTGGTGCTCTGGGATGAAGAAGCAACCCAGCAGCTGTGGGATTCGCTGAAGTAAGACCGCTCCCGATAAAGCAGCGATCATGAAAGGGGAGGCACCTCATCGGAGGTGCCTCCCCTTCTTTGTGTCTTTTGTAGGCGCATCGTCCGCGCGGGAAGTACTAAACAGCTACTTTCTAGCGCAGGGTGACCTGTCGGGACTTGATGTTCTCGAGCTGCTTGCGCTCGTCGGAGTTCAGGTTCTCGTCGTTGTCGATCTCTGCGGCGAGCGCCTTGTCGACACGGGCAAGCTCTGCCTCGTAGGAGTCGAATGCTACCTCTGGCTGCAGGTCAAAGACCGGCGCGATGAGGCCGTGGGTGCGGAAAACACCGGCGAACTTGGTGTTTTCACCAAGGTTCAGCTCGCCGCGTGCTGCAACGCGGGCCAGGGCGTTCAAGAAGGCGTTCTCATCATCGTTCGGGCGTACCCAACGGATGTGCGCCTTGCCGCCGCCGGCGTTTGCCCAGAAGGCGATGCCCTCGATGTCGTTGCCTACCTGGTGGGACTCGATGACGGAGTCGTTTGCCATCTGCATGGACTGCGCCACCTGCGGGGTGATCTGAGCGCCCTCTGGCATCCACCAAGAGAAATCCTGGTAGACGTTAATGTCCAAGTCTGCAGATTCCTCAAGCAACTCGCTAAGAGCCGGCTCGGAGCCGTCTGCCGCGGTGGACTCAAGGGTAGAGCCCGGCTCATTATTCTTTACCCAGTTCAGGGCGAATGCGAGGTCGCGGCCCGGGTTGTGGGTGTGGGACTGTACCTGCAAGCCCACGAATGCGTCGCCGCCGAACTCATCGTCACGGATGAGTGCGGCAGAAGCGCCCGGCAGAACGGTGGCGACATAAACGTTCTTGTCAAAGCCCTTGAGGGAGAGCTTTGCAGTCGCGGAAGGAACGAATTCCTGCATCGCAACGAGGGAAGCCTCAGCGCTCAAGCCGCCGAATGGACGGGCATCCTTTTCTAGGGCCGCGCGCTCTGCGGCGCGAGCAGCTAGCTTGGCCTGACGGCGAGACATTCCCTCAGGCAGCTGTTCCTTGTTCTTTTTCTTCTTGGCCATGTTCACCAATCTACCTGCTGGCTAGAGCTCGATGGCGTGTAGGGCCACTTCTGGTTGATTCGTGGCCAAAATGTCTATTCCGTTGGACCACGCCCATTTCATGTCATCCGGTTTATCCACCGTCCACAGATAGGTAGGAAGCCCAAAGGCCCCGATGTCATCGGGGCGCAATTTGGCACGCAACAACGACATGCCCAGGCCCGTTGGGCGGGAAAGCAAAACATCCGGGAAGTGCCGCTCCCAGTCGCGACGTAGATAGAAGCGATCGACCTGCGGGGCAAGAGACTGCATGCGCCGGACTGCTTTGTGGGAAAAGGAAATCATGTGGATGCGGGGGTCATCGAGAAGCCCGGCGTAGCGCAAGCGCAGCACCAGCTGTTCTTCAAGGACATCACCCTGGCCGGAGGGATGCTTGGTTTCGATGTAAAGGTGATGCGGGTTATCGCCCAGCATCTCCAGCAATTCATCGAGCAGCATCATGCGCTGGCCACCGCCGATTCCGACTTGGCGCAATTCCTGCCAATCCATCTGCGCGATGCGGCCTGGGCGGCCCGCGGTGCGGTCAAGGGTGGCGTCATGGTTGACCACGACCTTGCCGTCCCGGGACAGGCGGATATCGCACTCGAGGCCGTGAATCGGCAGCTCCAGCGCCTTAGCAAATGCAAGAGGGGACAACTCCGGATATTTACCGGAGTATCCCCTGTGCGCGACAATTTTCACTATCCGAAAATCTCAGTCTTGATCTTGTTGAGCGTTTCATAGGAAGCGCGGAAGCGCTCCTTTTCGTGCTCGTCGAGCGCCAGCTCAACGACCTTGTTGATACCGGAACGGTCGATCACCGCTGGGGTACCGATGTAGGCATCCTCAACGCCGTACTGGCCCTGGAGGTAAGCGGATACTGGCAGGACGACGGCCTGGTTCTGGATGACTGCACGGGTGATGCGTGCCAGGCCCATGCCGATGCCGTAAGAGGTGGAACCCTTGGCGTCGATGATCGTGTAGGCAGCGTCGCGAGTATCTTCGAAGATCTTCTCGATGCGCTCGTTGTAGCCCGGGTCCTCCTCGGAGCGGTGGGACAAGGACACACCGCCGATATTGGCCGAAGAGACAACCGGGAGCTCAGAGTCGCCGTGCTCGCCGATGATGTAGGCGTGGACGGAGGTCGGAGCGATGTCATCCATTTCCGAGAGCATGTAGCGATAACGCGCGGAGTCCAGGATGGTGCCGGAGCCGATGACGCGCTCATGCGGCAGGCCGGAAGCCTTCCACACTGCGTAGGTCAAAAGGTCCACTGGATTGGAAGCAACCAGGAAGATGCCATCGAAGCCGTTGGCCATGACGTCGGAGACGATCGAGTTCATGATGTTGACGTTCTTATCCACCAGCTGCAGGCGGGTTTCGCCCGGCTTCTGCGCGGCGCCGGCGCAAATGACCACCATTGCGGCATCAGCGCAATCCGCGTAGGTGCCCTTGGTGACGCGGGTGCGCGAAGGCGCCCAGACCACGCCGTGGTTCAAGTCCATCACGTTGCCGGCGAGCTTCTTCTCGTCGATGTCGATGATGGCCAGGTGGTCGACGGTTCCTTGGTTAACGAGTGCGAATGCGTAGGCAACTCCAACATCACCTGCGCCGATGAGTACGACTTTGTTTCCTACATGATTTCCCATGAGCCCTATTGTGCCCCGAGTCCCCCAACTTCGCCTGTTGTACGCCCGATCTCACACAAGGGACTGTCCGATTTCACATCATTTATGCCCGATCAAACATCCCCTGCACGAGGGTGAGGATGCTGGTTGAATGGTTCGCATGCGTGATATCGCCCGCAAATTCGCCCGCACCGCAGCCATACATACCCTTTCAGCTGCGGTTTTCGGCCTGGAAGTGCTAAGCGATCTTACCCCTGGAGTACGCATGACGGGCAGGAGACGTTTGCCACAAAATATGGCGCCCGGCATCTTCGCCGCCGAGATTGCCACCTGGGCGGCGGTCTCACCCTCGCTCCTTCCTCGCCCGTGGTGGGTCACGGCCGCCAACGTCGCCATCGGGCAGGCAGCCGGACATTTCACGGCAACCACCGCTGCGTTTATCACTAAACGCGGGCTGCGCTACATCGGTAAGCGCCCGCAAGACAGGGTTGGCCCCACCACCCGCAGCCGCACCCACCTCGCACTGGGCGCAGTCACTCTTTTGATGGGCGTGCGCTCTCTGCGTAATCAGAGCGAGCAGGCCAAGCTGGTCAACAAGTACAACGAACGCGGCCCCCAGTCGGCAGCACTCGGCATCGCCATCGGAATCCTAGGTTATGGCAGCCTGCTCGTCATCGGCGAGGCCGCTCAGCTCACTGTCACCCAGCTCTCCCGCCAGGCCCAACGCTGGCTGCCACGCTGGCTGGCGTGGCCGTTGGCCGGATCAACCGTGGGTTATCTCATGACTTTGTTTAGTGACCGCATGCTGTGGCGGCGCTTCATCCACGACGCCTCGATGCAGGCGCTGCAGCTTAATAAGCTGGTCTATCCCGGCTCTGTGATGCCGTGGGAGCCTGAGCGCTCCGGCAGCCCGTGGTCCCTGGAGCCATGGACTGCCGTGGGCTCACAAGGCCGCGCCTTTTTGGATCGCGGCCCCCGCGCGCACGACATCAAGGACGTCATGCTCTGCTCTGATGCGCACGAGCCGATCCGCATCTTCATTGGCTTGGTCCAAGGCCGCGGCCCCATCGCTGCCGCTCAACAGGCGCTCGCCGAGCTGGAACGCACCGGTGCCTTCCGCCGCGACACCATCGTGATTGAGTTGCCAGCAGGTTCCGGGTGGATCAACAACTACTCGGTGTCCGCGTATGAGTTTTTGACCCATGGCGACTGCGCCACCGTGACACTGCAGTTTTCCTATCTTCCTTCGGTCTTTTGCTACGTCGTGGACCGCAAAGCACCAATCAATGCTGCGCGCGAGCTCATCGCCGCGGTGCAATCACGCATCAACGATATGCCGGAGGATAACCGGCCGAAGCTTTACTTCGCCGGGGAGTCTTTGGGCTGCTACGGCATCGTTGAAAACTATCGGGACTTGGAGGAATTGCTGGCGGCTTGCGACGGCGCGGTCTTTACCGGCCCGCCGCGGATGACGGCTTTTACCCGCCGTTTGGCTCGTAGCCGCGACCGCGGTTCATTGGAGCGGCTACCGCTTATCGACGCCGGGCAACACGTCAGGTTCGCTTCCACCCCAGAACACATGGAGCACGACGCCTTTGGCAACGAATACCAGCGCTGGCAGCGTCCCCGCGTGGTCTTTGGCCAACACGCCTCTGACGCCATCGTCTGGTGGGATCGCCGCCTTATCTTCATGCGCCCTGACTGGATCCAGGAACCCACCCCAAGGACGCTGTACGCAGATACCTTCAGGCGCCTGCCATGGGTGCCGTTCATCACCTTCTGGCAAGTAGCTCTCGACCAACTCAATTCGCTCAACGTCCCTGGCGGGCACGGGCATAACTACTTCGAGGAAACCTTCTGGTACTGGGATAGCGTGCTCGGCTCACAGGCGCGTACGCAGCTAACGCCAGAACTGGCAGAGCGCATGCGCGCCTTCGTCGAGCGCGACCAGCTCAACAAGCCTTCCGATTTCCGGCACCAGGTAAAAAAGCGTTTTTAGCTAAGAAACGCTTCTCGCTCTATCCCAGCATGGCTGGGTCTTAGCCACACTTCACGCCGGTGGAATGATGCGGGCAGTAGCCGTGTGGGTTCTTGTGCAGGTACTGCTGGTGCTCGTCTTCGGCGAGGTAATACTCTCCTGCGTCGGTCTCAGATAGCACGACTACTTCAGTGGTGGTGTCACCAAAGCCGGCGTCGGCAAGCCTGCCCGCGTAAGAGTCAACGATGCCCTGAATTTCCACGCGCTCGGCCTCGGTCTCTGGATAAAAGGCCGAGCGGTACTGCGTTCCCACATCATTGCCCTGGCGGAAGCCCTGCGTTGGATCGTGTGCCTCCAAAGCCTTGACCACGAGCTCTTTCAGGGTTACCTGCTGCGGGTCATAGGTAATCTGCACGACCTCCGCGTGATTGGTCAGCCCGCGGCAGACCTCGTAATAGGTGGGGTTTGGGGTGGTGCCGCCGGCATAGCCAACGGACGTGGACTCCACACCGGGGGTTTCCCAGAACATTTTCTCCGCACCCCAGAAACAGCCGATGCCGATCACGAGAGACTTCTGCCCCTCCTTCCAGGGGCCGGTAATCGGCGTGCCCAACACAGCGTGCGGCTGCGGCTCCAAGATCGGTTCCGCGCGCCCCGGCAGAGCATCTTCCCGGCTAACGATTTTCGGTTCTGGTTTAAACAACCACGACATGTTTTCTTCCTCGTTTCACTTTGAATTTGATGGTTATTTGATGGTTTTCACGAATTTTCTTCGGGCCGTTTGGCCACCGTTTAGGGCCAAGGCCTGCTCTTCGATGCGGACGAGTGTAGCGCGGGGTGGAAAAATTGTGGCGGAATACTTTCAGCGCTCCTATCATTGGGCACCGTACCCAAAGAAAGGAATTAACAATGGCTGTCTACGAACTTCCAGAACTCGACTACGCATACGACGCACTCGAGCCACACATCTCCGCAGAGATCATGGAGCTGCACCACACCAAGCACCACGCTAACTACGTTGCTGGCGCAAACGCTGCTCTCGAGGCTATCGACGCTGAGATTAAGGGTGAGGGCAACGCTGACCGCCTCCGCGCTCTGTACAAGAACCTTGCTTTCAACCTGGGTGGCCACACCAACCACTCCATCTTCTGGAAGAACCTTGGCCCTAACGGTGGCGGCGAGCCAACCGGCGAGCTGGCAGAGGCTATCAACCGCGACTTCGGTTCCTTCGAGGCTTTCCAGAAGGCCTTCAACGCTGCGGCTCTTGGCCTGCAGGGCTCCGGCTGGGCTGTCTTGGGCTACGACCACATCGCTGGCCGCCTGCTCGTTCAGCAGCTGACCGATCAGCAGGGCAACACCTCCATCAACTTCACCCCGCTGCTCATGCTGGATATGTGGGAGCACGCTTTCTACCTCCAGTACAAGAACGTGAAGGCTGACTACGTCAAGGCAGTCTGGAACGTATTCAACTGGGATGACGTTGCTGAGCGCTTCGCTGCAGCTTCCAAGTAAGCGTTAATTCACGCTTTTAGAGCCGGCCTTTACCCGCCTTTGATTGGCAGGAAGGCCGGCTTTCTTTTTGTTTTCACCTACTTCTCGAGCCCTTGTTAGACCCTGCCTTTAGCCCAGGCCCCTTCCACGATGAAGTCGCGGAACTGCGCGACCGGCGGAGCCTCATCTCCTTGCCGCCAGACGAGGCCAAGCTCGCGGTAGGCGGGCGGCTGCAGCGGAACGAGGTTTCTTACCTGCAGGTAGGGGTCGTCGAGGGGCAGAAGCGCGCTACCCAGGCCGGCGGCAACGAGTCCTGCCACAGTGGTTAGCTCCATCGACTCAAAGACCAACCGTGGGCTAAAGCCTGCACTGTCTGCTAGGGCGTCGAGAAGCATGCGCGTGCCATACCCGGGAAGCATGCCGATGAAGGGTTCCTCGCGGAACTCGGCGATTCCTACCTCCGCGCGGCCTGCGGCCCAGTGCCCCTCGGGCACGGCGAGCCCCAGCCGCTGCCTCTCGATCTGGTGCCATCCCACCTGTGCGCTAGTTGCCGGCTCCGCCGCTTCGGGCAAAGTAGGCCGCGGGCCCACCAACGCTAGATCAGACTCGCCCGCGACCACGCGGCCGACCAGCTCTTGCGCCGCGCCTTGATGCAGACGAATATCCACGTTCGGATGCTGTGCGCGATAAGCCTTGACCAGGTCAGGGACCATCCAGGTGCCCAGCGAATGCATGAAATCTAGGCGAACCGTGCCGCGTTCCGGGTCCATGAGCCGGGACACCATATCCCGCCCGGCGCGCTCGGCGGCGAGCATCTTCCGTGCCTGCACTACGAATGCCTCACCGCGGGTATTGAGCACCAGCCTGCGCCCCACGCGGTTGAAAAGACTTGCCCCCAGCGCGCGCTCCATGCGTTGCACTCGGCGGGTGAGCGCAGACTGGGAAATGCCTAGCTCATCAGCCGCGGCGCCCACCTGCCCGAGCTCCGCAACGGCGACGATGCCACGAACGTCATCCAGGTTCACTCCCGCACCCACTTTTCTATATGCGCAGTCTGCATTAAATTTCTAATTTTCAGACATTTTACACATGCATTTCCGCCACGCATGCTGTTTATATGACTAGAACCCGGCGCGCCATGCTCGCAATGCTCTTCGTGGGGCTGGCGATCTTTTCCTGTCTTTACACCACCCAAGCCCTACTGCCCACGCTGGTGGAACAGATGGGGCTCAGCTCCACGCAGGCCGCTCTGACGGTGTCGGCGGCCACTGGCGCGCTGGCACTATGCGTAATTCCCGCTTCCATCCTTTCGGAGCGATTCGGACGCGGCCGCCTGCTCATCGTCTCGGCGGTGGGTGCGACGCTGCTGGGCTTGGTCGTACCGCTGGCCCCAAACGCAGCATTGCTCATTACTTTGCGTGGCCTGCAGGGCGCGGTGATTGCCGGCGCCCCAGCCACGGCTATGGCCTGGCTATCTGAGGAGCTTTCTGCCACCGATCTCGCCCGCGCGATGGGCCTCTACATCGCCGGCACCTCCATCGGCGGGCTAACCGGCCGTCTCGTGCCCACCAGCATCGTGGAGTTCAGCTCTTGGCGATGGGCGTTGTTCGGCTCAGCCTGCGTCTCGTTGTTTTTCGCCCTCGTTTGCATCTTGTTGCTGCCCGCACAGCGCAACTTCACCCCTAAGGAACTGCGCTTTGGCAACGAGCTACGCGCCATCTTTGGCCATCTGCGAAACCGCAAACTGGTGGAGCTATACCTCGTGGCATTTCTGGCGATGGGCACCTTTGTCTCGATGTACAACTTCTTAGGATTCCGGCTCATCCAGCACTTTGGCCTGGCGCCAGCGCTGGCGGGTTCGGTGTTCCTCTTCTACTTGAGCGGCACGTGGGCCTCGGCTCGCGCAGGCCGGCTGGTACAGCAGATCGGCCATGGAAAGACGCTTTTTGCTTCCTGTCTCCTTTTCGCGCTCGGCATCTTTGCCTGCGCCGGGCCCCTTCCGTTAGTTCTGCTGGGCATCGTGGCGCTGACGGTCGGTTTCTTTGCCGCGCATTCCACAGCTTCTGGCTGGGTCGGCCATCTGGCCACCCATGACCGTGCGGAGGCCTCCAGCATGTACGTCTTTTGTTATTACTTTGGTTCTTCCGTCCTGGGCGCGGTGGCAGGCCTGCTTTTCGACGCCCTGCCCTGGGCCGGCTTCATCGCCTGTTACGGCGGCGCGGCGCTGGTACTGACAGGCCTGACTTTGACCTTGAGAAAAAACGAATAAACTCGTGTTTTATGGATAAATGGTCAGCGCGCACGTGGCATCGCCGGGCCTCGCGTCCCGTGACAATCTGGATGATGGTCTTCATCGTTGCAGGCGCTATCCACACTTTTATCCCGAACGCGCGCTGGGTGCTCATTCACATCTTCACGCTGGGCATTCTGAGCAACTCCATCGTGGTGTGGTCCCAGCACCTTTCTGAGAAGTTTGTGCAAACCCGCCTGCCGGATTCCGCCCGGCCCGCCCAGCTCACCCGCATCTACGTGCTCAACGCGGGCATTGTGCTGGTGCTTATCGGTCAATTGCTTCTGCATGCGTGGTCACAGCACTGGATACTCACCCAGGTCGGCGCCACAATAGTTGCTGCGATGATTGCCTGGCATGGCGTTTCCTTGTCCGGCCAGTGGCGTGGAAGCAATGGCAAACGCTTCCGCCCCGTCGTTGCCGCCTACGTCGCCTCCGCCTTCTTCCTCGCGGTGGGCGCTGCTTTGGGCGCGCTGCTTTCGGTGCATCCTGCTCACCCACAACTGCTCATCGCCCACGTCACGGCCAACGTCGCTGGCTTCGTGGGCTTGGCCGCGGCCGGCTCGCTGACCATCTTGTTCCCGTCCATCTGGCGCACCAAGGGCGTCAACAAGCGTATGCGCCCGAGCTTCCTGTTGTTGGCCCTCGGCGTCATCGTCACCTTGGTCGGCACCATCTTTAACCATCCGGAGTTCGGCCTCGTGGTCTACTGCGTGGGTTGGGTCTTAAGCCTTGAAGGTTGGGTCACCAACGTACTCAACGTGGCTAAGGAGCCGCGCGGGCGTGTGAACTACCCTTCGATCTCCGTTCTGTGCTCCGCTTTCTGGCTGGTAGGCGCGCTGACCTACTACACGGTGCAACACTTTTTTAGCCCTGAGCCCGGCATTCCCACGCTTGGACTGGTGGTGGGCTTTGCCGCGCAGCTCCTCTTTGGCGTGATGAGCTACCTGCTTCCCATCACAATGGGCGGCGGCCCGGCAGCCACCCGTGCGGGCCTGCAGGAGCTCAACCGCTTGGGCCTGCTGCGCGCCACCTTCATCAACGGCGGCGTGGCGATCTGGATGTCCTCGACGACCGTCTGGGTGACGCTGGTTGCCACTCTCCTGTGCATCGGCTCCCTCGCGGTTTACCCGGTGCTCATCGTACGCGCGGTGAAAGCCCAGAAAGCAGTGCTGCAGAAGAAAGCCGAGGGCCCTGCCCCGGAGACCACCATTCCGTGGCACCAAGTGGGCATAGGCGCTGCCATCCTGGCACCACTGCTGCTGTTCTAATACGCAGACTCGTCGCTTACAGCGGCGGTTCCGGCGTATCCAGGATCGGAGGATGCTAGAGAGATTAGATAAAGCCCCAAAGGCTAGATGCTAGAAAGCGCAGGTACGCCCGGCGCGCCGACACTCATGAAGTCGCGCACGGCACGAGTGGCCTGCACGTCGCCAGAATTATAATCGAGGATTTGCTGGCGAACTTCCATATCCCCTGCCAAAGCTTCGCGGCGGGCGTTGACGGATTCCTCGCCGTCGAAGTCTTCGGGCCATTGAAAACCGGAAACGGGAGCCACGGTCTTAAGGCCGAGCCCATAGGGGCCCACAAAGTTGCGCTTGACGTGGACAAACATGTCGACCCACTCGGGCGAGGCGATGAACTCTTCGACCTCTTCAAGCTGTGGGGCGCCAAAACGCTTGGCGGACATGCGCATCCAGTGGTTCTCACCGTGCGCGGAATAGCAATAGGCCGCGAAGGTCTTGCCCGCGGCATGCGCCTGGGCGCGCAGGCCCATCAGCCACTCCCAGAACTCCGCGAAGTTAGCAGCCTCAGCGCGCCCGCCGAGCGGTTCCCAGGTCACGAAAGCGTGGTACTCACCCTCATACCAAGCACCCCAGAGATAAGCGCCCTGGTCCAGGTAGGCCTCCATGTCTACATCGACTTCGACGTCGGCACGTGGCACGGTGAGTCCGGGCTGAGCGCTCTGTGTAGCTTTATCGCGGCGCAAAAGTGGCTCGCCCACGCGCCAGGCCTTGGCGAGCTGGGAGGGCTCGCCCAACTGGGCGTCGATAAGCGCTTGCACCGTCTCGATGCCCTTTTCGCGGTAGGGCTTGGCGCGATCGCCCGGCAGGAACAACGAAATGTCGTCGCGGGCGCGCAGCTCAGGCTCGCACAGCTTCCAGAAACGGCAGGTTGCGCACTCTTTGACGCGGCGTGGACCCGTGGGCAAAGGCTGCGCCAACGCACTCGCGACGTCGAAACGTGCGGTGTCGGTGAAAAATACCCGCGAGCGATCCTGGCCAATCGCTCCGCCCCGGCCCGAATTTAGATCAAGGTCCTCCAGCGCACGCGCGGCAAATGCCAGACGATAGCCGTCGACGGAATGATGCCGCAGCTTATAAGGCACCTCTAGTGGTTCACTAAGGCCTACCCTGTGGGTGGGCACCGCCAGAGTGCGCGCATTTTCGTTACGGCGCGCTACGCGGTGATTCGAGACGATGATCGGCGTATATGCCTCACCCTCACGCAGCAGAAGGTCTACTTCTACCTTCCATTCGTCGGTGGCGAAAATGGCTCCCGTGATGTGTGTGTATCCATAGGCCAACGCCTCTAGCGTGGCCATAGAACGCTCCCACTCATCACCTTCCAAGTCGATGCGCCGGAAGCGGCCGGGAGCCTTGACCGGCAGGTTCGCCATCGCGGCTTCTACGGCGGCCACGTGCCTTTCGGCCCGGGCCTTGGAGGCCTCAGTTGGTTGGATCTCCGGATGGGCACGCCGCTGCACCAGCCTATAGCGACACCCCACGAGGTCCGCAGCACCAAGCACATCCTTCACAACGGGTGAGCTTAATAGAACAGCAAGGTAAAGTTGAACCCAGACAATTAAGTAAAGGAAAAATTTATGAGCATCGTGAAGAAGATTAGGAAGGCTCGCCGCGAAGCACGCGCCGAGGTCAAGGCCGCCAAGACCCGCGTCAAGGCAGAGGTTAAGGAAGCATCCAAGGCCCAGCAGCGCCAGCAGAAGCTCCTGGCCAAGCAGGAAAAGGCGCTCATCAAGTCCGAGGAGAAGGGCCTTAAGAAGCGCCGCAAGCACGAAAAGAAGATGGCACAGCTCGAGCTCGATAAGCTCAAGCACGGCCGCCTTAACAAGGACAATGTCAAGCGTTACGCCGGTGCTCTGCGCACCGCTGCCCCACTGCTGCTGCCGCTCGTTTACCGTGGCATCGTTGCGGCACAGGGCCAGCTTGAGACCAAACGCGCTAAGAAGGCCGGCCTGACCACCGATCAGATGGCGGCATTCTCCGGCCACGGTGCTTCCTTAAAGGCTCGCACCGTAGGCATCCGCAACACCCTCAAGGATTCTGATCTCCCGGCCGGCTTCAAGCGTGACGTGAAGGAGCGCCTCAACGAGGTTGACTCTTCCATCGATAACGCCGAGTACATGACCGACCAGCAGCGCCGCCGCGTGCACAAGACCATCAACGCGGAGATCGACAACATCACCGCTGAAATCCAGCAGCGCCTGTCCGCATAAGGTCAACCAGCAGAGCAGTTCTCCACGCCGCCTTTTTTATTTTTTATTAGGGCTCAACCAAGTTTTGGACCCCTATTAAGAACCTTAAAAAGGGCGGTAGGGCCGAGAAAGCTCTACAGCACGCCCTGCTCGCGAGCAGCCGCCACAGCGGAGGTACGCGAGCGCACGCCCAGCTTGTCGTAGATGTGCACCAGGTGGGACTTCACGGTTGCCTCAGACAGCATGAGGTCTTGGCCGATCTCACGGTTGGAAGCGCCGGCAGCCACCAGCTTGAGTACCTCTAGCTCTCGCGGGGTCAACGAGGTGCGCGGAGTGCGCACGCGGGTCATCAAACGATCTGCCACGATCGGCGAAAGCGCCGAGTCACCATCTGCGGCGGAATGCACGGCAGCGAGCAGCTCGTTCGGCGGAGCGTCCTTGAGCAGGTAGCCCACTGCGCCAGCCTCAATGGCGCCGAGAATATCGGCGTCGGTGTCATAGTTAGTCACTACGAGAACCTTCGGCGGATGCGCCATGGAGGAGCGAATAGCTGCGGTTGCCTCAGCACCGCCCATCACGCGCGTGCCTTCCACGCCGGCACCGAAGCGCAAGTCCATTAAGATGACATCGATTCCGCCGGCCTGTGCCGCGGACACCGCGGCCTCCGCAGTTGCCACCTCGCCTACAACCTCGATGTCTTCAGCGCCTTCGAGTACGGATCGCAGCCCGAGGCGAACGATCTCGTGGTCATCGGCCAACAAGACCCTAATCACGCGCGCTTCCTCCTAAAGTGGTCGAGACAATCATCCAAAAGTTTAATCTACCGTGCCGCCCAAGGGCATACTAACTGACACCGCAGTACCGGAACCTGGTGTTGACTCCACCACGACCTCACCGCCGAGCTCCTCCGCGCGCCGGCTCATAGCGCTGAGCCCAATATGCCCCAGGCCCGCGGGCTGGTCCTGCACCTTCGCTACGTCAAAGCCATGCCCGTTATCCACGACGTCGACACGCACCTCGTCCGGGGCATAAGTCACGGTGATGCGCGCGCGGGTGGCACCCGCATGCTTGACGACGTTGCCCACCGCGCCCTGCGCGATACGCAAAAGCGCCGCCTCTACCTTCATCGGCAGCTTAACTTCTTCACCTTCTGCCTCCACCTCGACGTTCACGCCGCTAGTGGCCGCGAAGTTCTCAGCCATGCGGTTAAGCGCCGCCTCCAGTGAAGCCTCCGCCAGCGCGGGTGGTTGGAGCGCCGCAATCATGGCGCGGGCTTCGTGCAGGTTATCGGCCGCAGTTCGCCGCGCGAGTTCGATGCGCTCCTGGGCTCGCTTGATGTCTTCCTTCCCCAAGTCCCGATCTGCCGCATGCAGCAGCATCTGGATGGAGGAAAGCCCCTGAGCCAGGGTGTCATGAATCTCGTGCGCGATGCGCTGGCGCTCTGCGATCATGCCGCTTTCACGTTCCGATTCCGCCAGCTGCGAACGCGTCTCGATGAGCTCGCGATTCATCAGGGACAAGGCTCGGAATGCGTAGTAGATAGCCACCGTCACTAGCGCAGAGACCGCAGGTCCCATGACACCGCCGAAGGTCAACCCACCCGGGATCTGCATGATCACCGAAATCGCCGTCGCCGCAATGACGCAGACGATGCCCACGTACAGGTCAAGCACGTAGAGATACAAAAAGAACAGCGCAAAGACCAGGTAAATCGCAACGGGAGCGACGAACATGTCTGCCATCCACACGACGGATAGAATCACCAGCCATAGGTATCGCACGCCCTTTGGCCATTGCTCCAAAAAGACCGAGCCTGCGAAGTAAATTGCCGCAAACGCCGTCAGCAGCAACAGGTTAATCACGGCCTGCCACAACGGCAGGCGCACCGTGCTGAAGATGGCCACCACGAGCAAGGTCGCGGTAAGGATATGAATGCCATTGCGCAAAGCCTCAGTCTCTGAGGAACGCTGGTCTATTGTGGACATCATGCGCAAAAGCCTACTGTCCGGCCTTCTGGCCGTCACGCTCGCCCTCGGCGCCTGCAGCTCCCAGGAGACCGCATCCACCGACTCCGCACCCGCGCCTCACGACGCCGCGCCGTCTTCCGCGGCTCCAGGAGACGGCCTGCCCGTCGATGCCACCGCCGAGCCGAATGCCGAAGAAGCCTGCCCCTATCTCGATACCCAGTGGGTAGCTGATACGAATGGGCAGAGGATGACCCGCACGGCCGTCGACAAGCGCTTTAGCACCCCCGCGTGCATCTTCTGGTCCTATCCGGAAGACCCGCAGGCCACGGTCGTAGTCCGCGAGATGCCGGACGTTGAACAGGCCCGTGCCGTGGTGGATTGGGCCGCCCCGGTCGATTCCACGGAACTAGCCGAGTTCGCAGGCTGGTCCGGCGGCCGCGGCGTCTTCGACGAAGCATATTCCGTATACGCCGTGCAAAAGGACAACAAGGCCGTGCTGGTGTGGTCGAATCAGCTCCAGACCTTGAAGGCTGAGCTCATCGCCCAAGAGGCGATTAAGAACTTAGGGCTTTAAACCGCCACGTCGTTATACGGCATTATCGTCGAAACCCACGGGAAAACAACCTCCATCAGGAGAAAAAATACGCCAACCGCAATCGCGAGAGCCAGCACCGCTTTGACGGCGGTGGGCCCTGGCAAAAGATTCCATAGTGCGCGATACATCTAGCTCTCCTCCAGTACGGCAGGGGTCTTGCCCTCTACCTTCGGTTCATGTGCGACTTCCATGGCATGGACAATCATGCGCTCCGCATTCGAAAACTGCGGGTGGCAGGTGGTTAGGGTGAGCAAGGCTTCCGACGCCTGCTCGACCGGGGTATCCCAGCCCGGGACAGGGGCGATAGCCCCGACGTCGCCAGGCAGCGTGATATGCCGACCGCTCAAACCTTGGTACTCAGGCTTAGCCTTCTGTTCAGGGCTAAAGCAATCAGCTGGCGCGCCGTCGATTGGCAACACGCGGTAGGTTATCCACTCCGACTGGGTTTCGACCACGATGGCATCGCAGGTCTCAAGATTAGCCAAGTCATTAAATGGGGCACCCTTGCCCACGCGGTGGCCGGCGACGGCGAAGTTTCCGAGTTCCCCCGGCATCTGACTATCGGTGTAGCGACCTGGACCGCGCAGTAGATCCTCTTCCTGCGTGCCTTCAATGATGGCGAATTGGAAATCCGAGCCGAACGTCGGAATATACATCCGGGCAAAGGCCTCACCCAGCTTGGGGTGGAGTTTTCCGCGGGGGGTTATGCCACTGAGTTTCCAAGTTTTCGCTCGCCTTTTCCTGCAGACGGTCAGACTCAAGGTTGGTCCAGTAGGCCTCATAGAAGGCAAAGAGAAGCAAGATGACGCCACTGGTCAGCAATAGCTCACCGATGACGGTGCTCACTCTATTTTTGCTCATAATTTAAACTTAATCGCTGTACAGTACAGAAAGCCCTATCCGCGCCTCGTGAAGGATTAACATGCTCGAAATATTCATGTACCCGGTCTCCGGAATCATGAAGTTGTGGCACATACTTTTCGCCCAATTCCTCGATAGCTCGCTGGCGTGGTTGGTGGCAATCGTCTTCCTTGTGATCACAATCCGCAGCTTTATCGCACCGCTGAATTGGCTTTCGGTGAAGTCGGGGCGCATTGGCGCGCTCATGCGCCCAGAGCAGGTCGCTCTCAATGCCCGCCTCAAAGAGGCAACCACGGTGGAAGAGGCGATGGAGATCCTCACCGAGCAAAAGGAACTGCGTGAGCGATTCAAATTCAACCCGGCGGTAGGCTGCCTGCCCATCTTCATCATCATGCCGATGTTCTTGGGCCTCTACCAGGTGGTTTTGCGCGCCTCCCGCGAGGGCAACAGCGACCATGTGGGCCTTTTAAATCCCGCAGACGTCGCGGCATTCCGCACCACCTTGCTCAACGGAGTACCGATTACGGATTTCGCCCGTGAGCACAAGGATCTTGTGATTCCCATCTTGGTGCTAGCGCTTTTGTTCACCGTTCTGAACATGGTCATCACGCTTTACCGCTCTTATCTGACCACGCAGTTTGATAAGAAGTTCAACCGCCGCATGCTCTGGTTTACGGTCCTGCTCATCTTCTTGGTGCCGTTGCTGCTATGGAACACCGCAATGACCGCACCTATCCCGGTGGCAATCATTTACTACTGGGGCTGGACGTATCTTTACACGCTCATCCAGACAGTGGTCTATGAGCTAATCCTGCGCCGCCGTTACCCGCTACCAGAGGAAGTCCATGCCTTCCGCCGTGAGACCATCGGCCGCTGGCGTTCCAAGGAAGAAAAGCGCAAAAAGAAAGCCCGTTCCGGCAAGGAGGCAAAGGAACAGGCTAAGGCGAAGCGCAAGGAAAACATGCGCATCGTGGCGCAGGCTCGCAAGCAGCTTAGATCGAATAGTCAGCAGGAGGCGCAGAAAGAAGCTGAATAGCCAGTTCGCGCGCGGTCTTCAGCGGTGAAAGCTCACGGGTAAGGCGCGCGCCTGCCATGCCGCCGTCCAGGAAGATGAGCAGCTGGCTTGCCTGCGTGGCAGAAGGATAGCCGTTCTTTGCGGTAAGCAGCGCAGTCATGGTGTTGTGCACCCAGGTGCGGTGCTCTACGCAGGCTGCCACGATGCCGCGTTCAGCATCGGTTTCAGGGCGTGGATATTCGCCCGCGGCGTTTAGGAAGTGGGAGCCGCGGAATTCGATTCCTGGCTGTTCCTCGATTGCTTTATCGAAGAAGGCCAGCACCTTCTGGTACGGATCGGTCATGTTTGCGGTACGGGCTTCCCAATCGGCCCGGTACTTCTCGTCAAGCGACTCCACATATGCAATGACGAGGGCGTCTTTAGAGCCAAAGAGGGAATAAAGGGATGCCTTGGCCACATCCGCCTCGCGGAGAATACGGTCAATACCGATGACGCGAATGCCTTCGGTGGTGAAAAGATTGGTTGCGGACTCAAGGAGTCGGCTACGCGGACTCGGACGGTTCCTGCGCGATTTCTTTTCTGGCATATCCTCTCCTAAAACGACAAAACCGGTTCATCTATACAATATAGACAAACCGGTATGTACGCTAATTAACCCTGTTTACTTGGGAGACTTCTTGGTAACCAGGCCGACAATCCACAGAAGCAAACAAGCGCCCAAGGTGGCGACGACGATCATCATGATCCATCGATTCGGGGAGTCAAAACCAACAAAGGACATAATGCCTGCGCCCAAGAGGCCGCCAAGTACACCGACGATCAGGTTGGTCAGAAGACCGTGATCACGCTTCATAATCTTCTCTGCCAACCAGCCAGCGATAATGCCGACGATGATCGAACCGAAAAATCCAAGGCCCATGCCCATAGCTATCTCCTTTTATTAGTTCTTTCAGCTACAAGCACTATGGTGCCAGCAAAAAATATAAACACAAAAGGGACGATCTGCGTTTCCGCAGGTCGCCCCTCGAAGCGTTGATGAATCGTTAGTTAATTGCCAGGGAACCCCCAGAAACTAGCGCTCTATTCTCCGGAATCCGGACGCACAACCATCATCGGGCACGGTGCCGACTGCAAGAGTGCGCGGGAGGTGGAGCCAAGAAGCATGCCCTTGAATCCGCCGCGGCCGTGGGAGCCAACGACTAGCAGCTGGGCGCCATCAGCGGCGTCGGTAAGTGCGCGGACCGGACGGTCACGAGCAATAACCTTCTTGACCTGAACGCCTGGGTACTCCTCTTGAAGGGAAGCAATGCGCTCGCTGAGCAGCTCTGCCTGCTCCTTCTCCACGTCTGCCCACTCAGCCTGTGCGGCGGAGAGGCCAGCGAGGGAAGCCTGAACCTGCATGTCCATCCAGGTGTGAACCGCGATGAGCTCGGCGCCACGGGCATCTGCTTCCTTGAAGGCATAATCGGTAGCCTTCTGGGAAACCTCAGAACCATCGACACCAACAACAACCGGACCGTACTTGTTCAGCTCGGTGACGTTGTTGTTATCACGAACCACAACAACCGGGCAGGCAGCGTGGGAAACCACGGAAGCGGAAACGGAACCCATCACCATGCCGGAGAGACCACCCATACCGCGGGAGCCCATGACAATCATCGTGACGTCCTTGGACATTTCCAGCAGCATGTCAATCGGGGAGCCTTCAGCCACCGTGTGGCCGATCTTCAGATCCGGCGAAACCTCATGAGCGATGGCGCGGCCTTCTTCGATCTTCTCCAGAGTTTCTGCCTGCAGATCATCGAAGAGTTCCTTCGGAGGGACCATGCCCTCTGCGTACAGGAATTGCGGCATGGTGTAGCTGGAGGCAATGCGCAGCGGAATGCCGCGCTTGGTTGCGGTGTTAGCAGCCCAACGAACAGCGTTCTTGGAGGCTTCCGAACCGTCTACGGCAACAACAACAATGTCTTCCTTGGCCATGATGTTTTCCTTTCAGCTGGTTATACCCTCAGTCTAGTACGTACTAACCAATCTCCGCAGTAGTTGCAGCGCCTGCATTAGCTGGGAAAAATACGGAGTACAAGAACTCCGCAATCTGTGCGATTACGGCGCCAATGCCGTTAGAGAAGAATTCAATTACCGGTGCGAGAAGAGAGTCAAAATCCATGGGAAACAGACTAGTGCATATGCGCAAGGGGTTCAGCCCATTGCCAATTAAAGATGGTCTGAATCCGACCAGGGTGCGCGTACCGGCCGGCCCAATTACAGCCTGGGCATTTTTGGAAGAAGTGATTACAGCACAGCGCCATCGCAGTCCGCTTGACGACGCCGCGGCGCTCCAGGCGCGCTTCGACAACAATGAGGTGGTTCTGCGCGACCAAACAGTATTGAGCCCGGAAACACTGCTCAGCACCGACACTGACGTGTTCTTCTACCGCATGCCGGCGCCCGAAACACCGGTGCCCTATGACATCCCGATCATCTATGAAGACAAGCACCTGCTCGTAGTAGACAAGCCGCCATTTATGGCAACGATGCCCCGCGCAAAGCACATCGTCCAGACGGCCACAGTTCAGATGCGCCGCAAGACCGGAATCGACGAACTCACACCCGCGCATCGCCTCGACCGACTTACTTCCGGAATCTTGGTATTTACAAAGACGAAGGACGTACGCGGCGCCTACCAGACACTATTTGCGGAAAGGCGTGTGCAAAAGACTTACGAGGCTATCGCCCCGCTTTCCGACGTCGCGGCGGGCACCGTGTGGGAGTCACGCATCGAAAAGACCCCTGGCGAAATCCAAGGGCGCATTGTGGACGGCCCCGTAAACGCGATCACCATCCTCGCCGACGTGACCGCTGTGGACAACACCGGTTACGAAAATATTCATGGCAAGCAACCCCCGCTCGCCCGCTACACGCTCAAGCCGAAGACGGGTAAGACCCATCAGCTAAGGCTCCACATGTGGCAAGCCGGCGTACCCATTCTCGGCGACCCCGTGTACCCCGTCATCTATCCCGCCGACGCGGAGAACATGCGCGTCCCAATGCATCTCACCGCAACGCACATCGCATTCACCGATCCACTTTCTGGCAAACCTCGCGAGTTCTCCTCAAACTTGCCACTAGTCGCCCATAATTTCCTTCACCCATAAATGTTGTAATTCGTACGTCGATCCCATCGAGCTTTTCACCAGGAAAATCACGAGCGTCTACAAACTCATCTTTTACCCAACCCACTAAACCGAAACGAAATAAAAACAGCCGACCCGCATTCCAAACTTTCAAAAGCCGAGCCTCGCCCACATTAAAATGCAGCGCGCATTAGAGCATTCATGCTCAAGCTATCGCGCCCTGGACCCGACCAGAAAGCAATAACCCTGGCGCGAGCAATCCACCAAACAAGCACGACCCGTTACAGCAACCACGAACAAGCCGCAGACTTAGAGTTATAGCCCGCAGCATAAGGTCACCCCGAACGACTAAGACTCAACGCTCCGCAGACGATGAAGTCGGAGCCGCCGCGACGCAAACGAAACGACAAAACTTGAAAGGGCGACTTACCTCGGTGAGGTTGCGATTCCCCGAAACTACACCGGCACCGTAAGCCCCATAGCAACTCCGTACCCCACTCGTCGCCACTACCCAAGGACCAACCGGTCCACGGCTGCAATCGCAATAAAGAAATCGACGGCGAAATGTCTACTTTCATGCGATCCATCCATAAGAAGCGTTTCGACACTGTGCTTTAAGCCGAGACTAAGGACGGCGAATTGGAACAGTCACCGACACCGTCGCCCACGGGCAATAAATCAGTCCGGCGGCGCGCCGCTATCAGTGAAACTGTCTCTACCTGCACATTCACGAGACGGACAAGCACCAATTGCACAGCTATGCAAACAAATAGACGCAATTACCCACCGGCTCAGAATGGGACTACTCACGGAAAACGTCTCGACTAGCTGAACAACGAATAAAGCGATCTAAACGCCATTCAAAAACGCAGGGATTGAGCATTCCTAAGGGAAACGGGAAAATCGGTGTACAAACAGGAGCACTATTGGAAAACCGGTGTGGCTTGAGTGAATAATTGACGCCGCAAATACCCCTGCGATCACAAGACCTCCAGCCATGGATTCCCTGATCCAAGGCCGATAACAACCGGGTTGATTGCTCAAGCGCCGTCAGAACAAGGCAACGAAAGATGATGTATTCAGCTTCTCCGGAGTTAGCGGCCTTGGGGAAAGATCTCATCGGCATTAACCAAGCGGGGCCCAATCCTAAACAACCATCGAAAGCCGCATTCAAACTCAAAAGCGGACAGGACCTGCATTCGAAGCATCGAAGCCATAAAATCTAGCGGCCCCAACGCTTCTCG
>NZ_KV814036.1:0-8357 GCF_001813815.1 Corynebacterium sp. HMSC076D02 | reverse complement strand
AAAACTCGATAACCAGCGCAATCGCCAAAATGTCCCCGGGGGAGTCCCCGGAATGTCTACCGAGGGGACATTTGAGGGAGTCACCGAAATGTCCGGTACCATACCCGTCCCGTCCCGTCCCGACCCGACCAATATAGGGGGTACAGGTAGCCAGCCAACTTACGGTGATCAAGGGGATGGGCAAGTGGCTGGCAGCCTAACTCTCGACGGGCTAGCGGACGCTACGCGCCGCGCCCGCGACGCCGGCATCCCCGAATCGGCCATCGCCGCCGGGGCACGAGAATTCAACCGACGCCCCGAGCCCAAAGGCCCCGGACTGCTGCGCACACTCATCAACGACGCCTGGGAAGCCGAACAAACCACCCACGCCAACGCCGAAGCCAAGGCCCAACGCCGCGCCGCCATCGACGCCTGCACCCAATGCGACGACAGCGGCATCCGCTACGCCGACGGCCAAGCCCACCGCTGCACCCACAAACCCGAACCGCCCTTCTGAAGGGAGACGCAATGCGACGCCTCACCAAGCCACGATTCCTCGTGCGCTCCACGATTCGCCACGACGGGACTCGGAGATGGCACATCCTAGAGCGCTCAGGCCTGCTCACCCTGCCATACGGATTCCCCTTCAACCGCCAGTTCAAAACCTGGCCCGAAGCCCTCCACGCCGCAAACCACCTCGCCCTCAACAACGACCCATACCTGAAAGGACTCAAATGCCTACCACCTTTCCGAGCCTCATCGACCGGCTAGTCACCCGCACCGAACAAGGCCAACTCACCGAAGCCCAACACACCATCGTGGGCCGCGCCTGCGCCCGCCAATTGGGCGCCATACCCGTCAAGCGACATTCAAGCCGCCACCCCTCCAACCCGCGCCCCGTATTCCGCTACCGCTAAAGGAACCCACATGCACTTACCAAAAATCACCATCAGCCCCAACGCCTTCCGCGTCAACGGCCAGGAGCTCATCGTGATGGACGACCCGGCCCCAACCATCTGTCACATCGGTAGAAAAATCTACGGTGTCACCGTCACCATCCCCTCGGACGACATCGACCTCGACGCTGACGCTCGCTACACCGACGAAACCGAGCTTGAGGCCAACGACGTCGAGCCGCTTCACGCCCCAGCCGGAACCCCATTCCTCGCCAGTGTATGCGGCAGCCTCCCACAACTCGTCGTCCGCAGCCACAGCGACATCGACCTAGAAGCCTGGTGGCTCCTCAACGGCACCCGCTGGCTACGAACCGACGACTGCGACGTTGAAATCATCGCCCCACTCAAGCGGACTAAATCTCCGAAATCTCCAACCGAAAGGAACATAATGCCTAACCGTAACTGGCCGGGGGCTGACAGCGTCCGCGCCGCCCGCCTCGACTTTGATCCAGATGATGACGGGTTTGACTACATCACCTTTCGCGTCCCGACCGGGTACACGTACAACACCGCTCAGCGCTACAAAATCGAATCGCTAGGAGACCACTGATGGATCGTGAGGAAGTTTTATCTATCGTCCATGAGGCACGAAAGGCCGGAGCGGCTCCGAATCTGCGTAACTCGAGCCTGGGTGGCGTGGACCTGAGTGCCGCGAACCTGAGCGGCGTGGACTTGTGCGGCGCGGACCTGCGTGGCGCGGACCTGCGTGGCGCGAGCTTGTATGGCGTGGATCTGTGTGGCGCGAACTTGTATAGCGCGAGCTTGCATGGTTCGGACCTGCGTCACACGAATCTGCGTGACGCGAATCTGCGTTACGCGAGCTTGCGTGACGCGAATCTGTATGACGCGACATGGTTTGGACTCCGAATTGATGGATTACCATCCAGACAGCTCACGCTCACCCCCACCCCCAACGGTTGGGATTTGAGTGTTGGCTGCTGGTACGGCACCCCAGACAAGCTACGCGCCCTTATCGCAAAGGATGAGGGGTGGCCAGGAGCCAAAGGTGATGAAATCACCCGCCGCCGCCCCTACCTAGAAGCAGCACTCGCCCTATGTGAAGTGCACATGAAAGACAACGCTGATTACATCGAAGAGCTTAGGGAGAAGTGGAATGCCTAAAGCCATCGAAGTCCCAATCTCGCTAATCAAGGCAGGCGACATCGACGCAATCCGCGGACTGCTACCCAAGGAAAATCTTTTCGGCAGGTGGGCAACACACCCCGAGTACGGACGCGGAATCATTATCAGCGCATACCCAGACGAGACCTGTCTCGTCCGCTTTGCCTACGAAAACAGTTGTTTTGTGGGCGGTTCAGATTGGGAATGTGTGAACCCCGATGATCTCACTCTGGACCCGGTAGAACTCACCACCATGAAGGACTTCAGAACAGCGCCAGAGGGCACCATCGTTGCCGCACCCACAGGAAACGCATTCCAAAAAGTTTCCCCCGAGCGCTGGGAAAATCATCTCGACCTACTCGACGATAGGCAAATGGCAATCAGCGGCCCATACAAAATCCTCCGATACGGATGGGGAGACTAACAATGACCCTTAACGAGAAGCACGTCCGTGAACTACTCGAAGCCTCCACGCCCGGGCCGTGGGGATACGAGGGGGCGAAATTTCAAGAAATCACCACACTAGACCAAGACGGCCTAGAGCAATCGGTAATCAGCCTTGACCGCTGTACCGAGAAAGACCTTTGCAATAGGCCCGCAGATATGAACCTCACAGCCCTGGCCCCACAACTCGCGCAGGAAGTCCTACGGATGCGTGAGGCACTGCACGACCTCAGTGAGGTGTGGGAGGCCATAAGCATCGGCCCATACCGCACCCCAGCGGAGCAGCAGCTCGCAGCGGCGGTAGTAGACCACATTGACCAAATCCTAGGAGACCACGATGGATAAAGACAAGATTCACCGCGCTCTAGCGCACATCGCTGCTGGTGCCGACAAAATGGCCCAAGCCGCACAGAAAGCACTCACGCCACTAGCAAGGAGCAAGCAAGGAGAGCAAGATGAGTAACCGAGACAGGGCAGCGCACCTCATCATGGAAGCCGCCCGCGAATCAGAAGTTCCCACCGAAACCGCCATCAACGCGGTAGAAGCACTCGCCAACGCGGGACTACTCGCCCCAGACCTACCATTATTGAGTAGCGATTACGCCAGCATAGAAGTGCCAACCCGCCGCACCTTAATCATGAACGATGATGACTGCCCAACCCTCTATGAGAACGAGGACAGCATTCTGGTAGGCACCGTTAACGGTGAGGTTAACTTCTCGCTCGGGGTGCATGATGAAGTTTCCGTCACCTTGCCCGTTGACAAGGCCGTGAACTTCTCCATCGCCGTACTCGCCGCAGCCCAATATGCAAGGGGGAAAGCATGACCCCTGAGACTGCCCGCTATTGGCTGGGGCACAGCACACGCCCGCCACTCATCCCGCCCTACATCGCACAGCAAGCCCTAGAAACCATCGCCGCAATGGACTACCAGGAAGCGGACTACCGGCCCCCGCGCTTCTACAGCGTGGACGAACCAACAGAGAAAGGCCCAGACCTAGGCAGGCATGTGACCCGCGCACGCAGACTCACAGGCCCATGGGAGAAAGCATGAGACCCCACAAACTTCGTATCAGTCCACGCGGCGTCACCCTCGACGGACTCCCACTTATACACAGTGAAGAATCCCCCACCATCGAAACAATCCTCCCCAACCTCCACCGCGTGCACCTCACCATCTATGCCGGACACATTCAGCTAGACGGCGACAATCACCACACCCCAGAGGCCACACCCATCTACGACCAACTCAAGGAGGAAGCATGAGAACCTTTGCAAACATGACTCCGCAGGAACGCGCTGACTGCACCGGCGCGTGGTGCGAATACACAACCCCACTCGGAAACAAAGACATAGCAATCTTTGAAAGCGGCACAACTCTATTCCAGCCGGTATACGGACGTTTTACGGCTCCTCTTGAAACCATTATCCCGCGCCTAGACCTCCCCAGAGCCTGGAACCTGGCCGGAAAACCAGTACGAGGATGGTGAGACGAAACATGACCACTCTTGCAGACCTCACACCCGAAGAAAGAGCACAGTGCCGGGGAATGTGGTGTGACTTCCCAGACCCCGACGAGCGCACCAACCTCGCAATCTACGTAGGGGACAGCCCCAACAATCAAGGATTCTGTGAGCTAATCCACGAAGGGCAGTTAGGCACTCTCACCATTCCTGAGAACCTCACCCCACGCGACGACCTACCCCGCGCCTGGGCACCACACGGCAAACCAGCAGCAGGGGAGTGGGAATACGCCGTGCAATACCTGACCCCGGACGGGTGGAAATACAGCCGCCCATCGTGGGAAAATCGCTGGCAGGATAGCGAAGCCGTGCAAGAAGTCCGCGCCCACCGCGACCACCCCGGACAAGAAACACGAATCGTACGACGACTAGTCGGCCAGCCGGAGGTGATGGAGGCATGAGACTGCACTTCGAAATCCAAGGCCGCCCCGCCGCCCAAGGCTCCAAACGCCACATAGGCGGAGGCCGCATGATCGAACAATCCAAATACCTCAAACCCTGGCGCGACAAGATGATCGCCACCATGCGCGCCAACTACACAGGACAACCGCTAGATGAACCCCTCGAGGTCACAGCGGTCTTTTTTATACCCAAACCCAAACGCCCTAAATTCCCAACGCCAGCCACACCCCCAGACACCGACAAACTATGCCGCGCACTAGGCGACGCCCTCACCCAAGCTGGCGTAATCAAAGACGACGCCCGCATCACCACATGGCACGCCACCAAAAAATACCACCCACAAGGCTGGACAGGCGCACACATCACCATCAAGGAAACCCCATGAGACAACTCACCATCACCTACGACAATGAAGGACAAGTAGTCGACATAGACACAACACTCGACTTCGACCTCACCCAAATCCCCACCATCGGCAGCAGCCTCATCGCCGCATTCCTAGCCATGCTCATCAAAAACGGAGCAAGCCCAACCGAAGCCAAACAATACATCCGCGGTCTCTCCGCAGCCACAGGCCGAGTCATCGACAACTACCTCAAGGAGAACCCATGCCACCAGTAGATGAACAACACCTACGAGACCTGGCCCGCCACCTCGCCAACCTCTACCAAGAACTCAACAGCCTCAAATACTCACGACCCACACCACCCGAAGCACGCGTCATGAAACCAACACCCGGCCCACAATCACCGGGTAACTGGTTGTACGTCGCCACCTACCTCGACCAAGAACAACGGTTGCGTGAGGTCTCCTTCAACGCCTTCGCAGACATTGGCGTACGCATCCACGACAACGATGCAGCAGCCCCACGACTCTGCCAACTCCTGGCCTTCCACGCACAAGCAGCCAGCGAACTCAACTGGGCCACAGACCTAATGGACGAACTCACCAGCCAAATCCGAATCATTGATAGGAGATGCAACCCACCACAACCCAACATCATCGCCAAACAACCCGAACCGCGGCGCGGAGCCGAGCATATCGCCCGGCAACTCAGAGCACGCGGCATCCCCACAACCGCTGACACAATCCGAGGATGGGCACGCTCCGGACACATCACCCGAGCAACCATGCCCAACGGACGCGGCGGCTACCTACTCACCGAAGCCCTCAACCACGCACACCACCACTAGCGCTACTCCCCACTTCCGGTGTACAATCGACGCGACGACACTTCATACCCTGGCAACAGCCGGGGTATTTCGCGTTTTAAGGGGGTGCCATGGGCTGGGCAGACACACGCCACCAAAAGAAACTCGCCGCAGACTTCAAAGCACAGTGTGCCCGCAACGCCACACCCTGCCACCTATGCGGCCAACCGATTGATTACACCGCCCCACCACAAACCCCGGACGCCTACGAGCTCGACCACTACTACCCGCGCAGCACACACCCCGAGCTCACCGACGACCCCGCCAATTTCCGCGCCGCACACTCCAACTGCAACCGCAGCCGCGGCAAAGGCACCGCCGTCTACGCACTCGGGCGGCAATCAGAACAGTGGTGACACTAAGGGTAGGCCCCCAAAATCACGGGAGAAGTTTGTCACGGACGCCTTCGGCGGGGTGAGGTGTCCTCTCTCCCCGAAGCTCGAAGGGGGCTCGCGCAAGAAGGAGGTATGACCAGTGGCTTTACGGCATGGTTACCCGACAGATGACGACATTGAAGACGTTGAAGTCGACGATTTTGAGCATATGCGGGATGCGGTTCGGAAGTCTGTTGAGACGGCGGACCATCTCGAGGATTCTGACGAGGCTGATATTCAGTTGGCGTATCGTTTGGCGGACATTATTGACGAGGCGCGGGCGTCTGGGGACCCGGAGGCGATTCATAAGACCGCGTTCGGCCCCATGCCGACGTTGCATAAGGTGCTGACGTCTTTGGGGCTGAATCCCGAGGGACGCGACAAGCTTGGGCTGAACTCGCAAGAGGACGATGAGGATTGGTAGGCCGTGGCGCCTTTGGTTGGTTCCACGGTGCCGCGGGTGTTTACCCCGCCGCTGCGTGAGCTGACGCCGGAAACGTCGTGGGGCTTCGATGTTGTGTGGTTTGCGCGTGAGATTCTTCGTCAGCCGTTGTCACCGTGGCAAGAGTGGCTGGCGATCCATTGCCTTGAGCTCATGCCCCAAGAGCAGGTCAAAGAACTCTACCCGGATGACCCTTCGGTGTGGGATGAGGAGATACCCCGATTTAAGACCATTTTGGTGCTGGTGGCTCGGCAGAACGGTAAGACACATTTTGCGAAGGTACTTATTAAGTGGGCGTTGTTCCGTAAGCGGTTGAAGTACATTCTTGGTGCTGCGCAAACGAAGAATGATGCTTATGAGCTGTGGGAAGACGTTGAGAAGGAGTGTGATGAGAATCCGCGTTTGAAGAAGCGGATGAAGCGCACTTCGTTTGCTCATGGTTTCGAGGCGCTGCGCTCGAAGTGGGGCGTTTACCGGATTGCGGGCCTGGACCGTAAGGCTGGGCGTGGCAAGACGGCGAACATGCTTTATTTGGATGAGCTGCGTGAGCATAAGGATTGGGCTGGTTGGTCGGCGTTGTCGTCTACGACGAACTCGCCGCTGGTTGGGTTCAATGTGGCTACGTCGAATGCTGGTGATGCGCGGTCGGTAGTTTTGCGGCATTTGCGGGACACGGCATCGAAGGCGATTCGTGAGAAGCGGACTGATACGGCGACGTTGTTCATGGCCGAGTGGTCGGCTGACCCTGACCTTGACCCTTCTGATAAGCAGGGTTGGGCGCAGGCAAACCCGGACTTGGGCAGTAGCCGGTTGACGGTGCGTGATATTCAGGCCGAGTTTGATACCAAGACGGAGGCGGAGTTTCGTACAGAGAACTTGTGCCAGTGGGTTGATGTTCTCGCCCCGTCGAAGTTTCCGGAGGGGTCGTGGGCTTCGTGCTTGGATTCGGAGTCGCGGCGCGCCACGGGCGCCAAGGTGAATGTTGGCCTTGACGTTGCGGTTGACTTGAAGGCTGCGCACATCGTTGGCGCGATGAAGCGCCCGGATGGTTTGTGGCATGTCGAGTTGCTGGCGTCGCGCCCGGGTATTGATTGGGTGACTGGGTGGCTGGAGCAGCGACTTGAATCAGCCGATTGGTTCGATGGGGAGGTTGCGGTACAAGCTCGTGGCGCTCCTGTGGGAACGCTCATTCCGCGGTTGCGGGAGGCTGGTCTTACGGTGCGCGAGTGGGCTGGGCCTGACCTGACTCAGGGCACTTTGGCGTTTTACGACCTGGTTGCTCAGTCGAAGCTGCGGCACCGTGGACAGCCCGCGCTTGATGCCGCTGCCACGGGTGCGCAGGACCGGCGCGCTGGCGATGCGTTCATGTGGGATCGCTCGAAATCAGTGGGCGATGTTGCCCCAATTGTGGCCGCGACCGCGGCTGTATGGCTTGCAAGTCAGCCGGAGATAGAGCCGCCGAAACAATCGGCGTACGAGACAGCTGATTTGATGATTCTTTAGGAGGTGTTTATGGGGCTTCGTGAGTGGCTTGGCTTCAGTAAATCGACGATGTTGCCGGAGCCGGGCGAGTTGCAGGCGCCGATTGTGTCGGCGTACATGGATGACCTTCTGATGCAGATTCGGAATCAGTCGCCGGCGGACTTGTGGCGTTCGCAGCCGTATCTTCGGATGGTGATTTCGTTCCGTGCGCGGAATGTGGCGCAGATTGGGTTGCACGCCCTGGAGTTGATGCCGGATGGTGGGCGTGAACGGGTGCGCTCCGGCCCGATTGGTACGCTTCTGCGCGAACCGAACCCTGACCAAACGTGGTATGAGTTGCTGTTCGGTTTGGTGTCTACGTTTGACCTGTACGATGAGGCGATTCTCTACATTGCTGACGATGGGGAGAAGATTCTGCTGCG
>NZ_KV814035.1:0-1602 GCF_001813815.1 Corynebacterium sp. HMSC076D02 | reverse complement strand
GAAAGCACGGTAATTACTGCGGCCGGTCAGCTGAATAGGGCCACGGCCAGCAAATTTCACCCCGTCGCCGCGATACACGTTGCCGAGGTCGCTACGCCCCTCGTATTCCGCGCCGCTAGCAATCTCCCGCATGTAGAGCAGACCTACAGACTCATGGCCAAGCTGTGCGCACCACATGGCTGCACGCTTCACAGTGGTAACCCCAGCTTCGCGCATGGCGGTATTAAACCCATCGATTAACCGCGTGTAGCCGCCGTCAGGCAGATTGCCGCCCATAACCTCGCGAAGCGTTTGCGCATCCATAGTTTGCCCTCCTTTGGGCATGAAATTAGCCCCATGACCAGTGCGGTCAGGGGCTAATGACTAGCTCTTAATCGGGTCGAAAAGATCCGGCGTCTTATCCGGCGGGTATTCCGGCAGCGCGGTAAGTCTTGCCTTGGTGCTCGTAGACCATTCCGTGCATCACAAAGATGCCTGGTTCCCAGGTGGTCATGCTTGTCGTTTGCGCTTTGGATGGCATCGAGGGAATCGTTAGATGCATTGGTATCTCCTCTATCCGGCTATGCGTGCGCGATAGCGAGCTTCGGTAAGGTTAGGACTTCAAGTTCTCCTGCGTCGCGCTTACCTACTAGCCAGTCGAGGAAGGCAAGATACTCATCCTTAGTGACCATTCCGGAGTTACCGAGCGCGTACGGGTGCACGAAAGTAACATGCTTGCCCTTAGTGGCGATTGTCTTCTCGATGTAAGCCTTAACGGTGTCTACCGTGCCGGCTTCTTCAATCTGTGAGCGCTGCACACCGACCGGCAATGGCTCCATTGGGTAGACGTAATCGTCTCCGACGTAGCCGGTAATCACCGGGTAAGTCTTCTGCAAGAGTCGGCCAGCGAACGTGTCTGTGTAAGCCTCAGCGGTTTGCCCCGTTCCGAAGCCGTCGTATCCACCATCGGATAGCGAGTATCCGGGCTGCACCCATGACCAGACCTTTGTGCCAAGCTTCGATTCAAGTGCAGACTTAGACGAAACAATCTGTCGCCAGATAGCGGCCGCCCCTACCGCACCCTCATGGTCACCAGAGTGGGAAGCAATATCCAGACCTTCGGTAACCCAAGCGGCGATTTCCTCATTTGTGGCCTGGTGTCGAGAGTCGCCGTTTCCGTCGAGGTGCACTTCAGGGGATAGCGCAAGGGTGGCAGGCAAACCACGCTTCTTAAGCTCCGGCCAAATCCAATCTCGGAAAGCAGTGGTGCCGTGGTCATAGACAAGGGCGATCGCGGCCTTATCCCCCACCGCAGTATCGCCGATAGCTGTCGTCATCTCGGAGACAAGCTCCGCATGCTTGGATTCGTAATCCAGCGTCGGATCGTTCGAGGCAAGCATCGAGGAAAGAAGTTCACCAGCCGCTGCCAGCTCATTCTCCGTCTTCGCCCCGTTCGTGGTTTCCAGCGGATAGAGCTTCTCCCAGCCCGACCCGGCGACGGTTTTGTTGTAAAGGTAAGCGGTCCAGTGCTCGACTGGATAGACTCCTCCCCACCAATGCACGCGCTGATAAGCGGATGCGCCAAGATAATCAATAACAACGATTCCGCGGCCTAGCTCCGGG
>NZ_KV814034.1:0-6358 GCF_001813815.1 Corynebacterium sp. HMSC076D02 | reverse complement strand
CAAATGCCTAGGAACAAAACTCGGGGCACTTCACTTAGACCGAGTTCCCGATGGCACCAATACACCGCAACCCAAGATAAGGAGGAACATATGGAGCCACAATCGCCCCGAGCACCACGGATGCCGAGCGCCCCACGAGCGCCGCGCAGTGGAGCTAAAACAGGCGCGGAAATGGAGGAGAGCAGGTACGCAGCGGAGGAGTCTGCGAAGGGGCTTATCGCCGGTTTGGTTGGTCTAGACCGCGCCGATATTATCCGTCGTTCCAACCGAGTCCAGGAGATTCTGGACGATTTTGCCCAGCACGCCCCAAAAGAAGAAGTGTCTTTGGAGCAGCTTAAAGCGGAGGGAGGAAAGGTTGACGCTGAGCTTGATCAGCTAGAGCAAACCCTCGATGAGCGCGCTCAGTCGCGGCGGAAAAAGCAGAATCAAGGTGGCTACCCACCGCAGCCGCCGCGGGAAAAGAAGCCTCGTGTCCCTCGGGTCAAAAACCCGCGATTCACCCCACTTTTCCAGAATGAACCAGAAGAAAAAGACACCAGTAAAGGATGGGAACCAGAACTATGATTACGAAGTCTCAGACCGCTTCGTCGGTAAAAAAGATTGAAGCTCTCCGCCAGGAGCGGGAGCAAAAAGAAGCCGAAGAAGCCAAGAAGGTTGAGGAGTTTAAGCGTCAATTAGGCGAAGTTCTCTACGCCTGCGCTTATGAGCCTTCAAGCAAGTGGTCCAAATTTCGCGGCGGTTCCGTAAAGGAACTGTTCGCAGAAATCGGTATACGGGAGGCCCCCTCCCGTGAAGCGTCCGAGGGACACGAGGGCGCACCTCGCGGCGGAACGCAGGAGCCGATAAAGGCTCCGCAGTCGATTCAGAGGACTCCACAGAGTCAAATGAATCCCGCCGCAGGCCCGAAGCACGCGGGCCAGAATGGCCCGCAAGCGTAGGGCCAGAGGGTCGAGGGAGAGAATCTCCCTCGCCAGCGCCACGAGGCACCGGAGGTGCCCGAGTGGCTTGCTGGCCGCCTGTTTGTGAGGGCCGGCTTTGACGGTGGCGAGTACGCCTGAATCTGCCCCGCAGATTCAGGGGGCCGACACCGGAGAAGCGTGACCCTTACAAACAGACTGTGGCCCTGGCTGCATCAGCAGTCGGGGCCACCCTGCCACAGTAAGCACGATAAGTAGGAGGTGGATATGCGAGACAAGTTCTCGACATATTCGCGTACAACCGTGCGCCTCGATAAGGATTTAGACCGATTTGTCGAGGAGGTCGCACGGGTTGTAGGGGTGCAAAAGGCCGTCGTGTTCCGGGAAGCTCTCTATGTCCTCGCGGAGGAGAGCGTGCTGACGCAAAAGCGTTTGGCCCCGGACACGCTGCGCCGCCTGGACGAGATGAACGACCAACTGCGGCGGATTGGCGTCAATCTAAACCAGTTGGCTCGCCGCGCGAATATCGACGGCGTGGCCCCCGTGTCTGAGGCTGTAGAAAGCATTGGCTCCGAGGTTTCTTCTCTTCGCAAAGAGGTGAAGGACTTTGTCCACAATCAAGATTAACTACAGCCAGAATATCCGCGCGGCAACGGTCTACGCCGTCTATGGAACGGCAGACAATGCCCGCAAGGGTGAGGTGCGAGCCGATGCTTTATGCACGGTTCAACCTAACGCTGAATCGTTTTCTCCGGAGGCTACGGCTGGCCGTTGGTCGGGTGTGGACTTCATGGAAGCCAGTGTGGAAGAAATGGAGCGATATGCTCCGGCTCAGCGCACTGACGAAGCAATTATTTATATCCAATCGTGGGCTAAAGACGAGCTGGATAAGGACGACCCGGCTGATGTAGCTCGGGCTAATGCAGCAGGCTCAGAGCTGGCGATGCGGCTGACGCAGGGCACGGGAGTTCCGTTTACAGTTGCCACACACACCGACAGCAAAAGCGGCTGCGTCCACAACCATATTGTCTTTGCCAACCACGATACGCAGACAAAGAAGGCTGCGCCGAGGGACATGCGTAACTGGTACAAGTTGCGCAATATCAACGACGAGTTGATGCGCGATTTGGGGATGCGTGTCTTAGAACGTGAGCCGGAAATATCGCTGCTTCCTGCCGAGCGCAGGGCACGCAAGGAGGGCAAGTCCACAGACTCGACGGGCCTGGGCGTGGATGAGCTGACCGCAGCCACGTGGGCTGATTTTGCCCGCAAGCGCATGGATGAGCTGTGCGCGGATGAACAGGTGGCAGATGCTGACGACCCACTGGCGAAGGCAGTAGAGATTGCTGGCGAATACAACCTGTCTCTAAAAGTGCAGCCCAACTCAAAAACCGAGGGTGAGTCGCTAACCGTGGCCCTGGTCGACGACGACGGCGAGGATGCCTACTTCACGAACACCACGAAGGCCGGACGTACTCGAAAGCGTAAAGCAGCTAGAGCTGGCTCAAAATTGGGCCGCAGCTACTCGCTAGAGGGTGTGACCGAACGCGTTAACGAGGCTCAATCAGCCTTTCTTGCGCGGCAGCTTGCAGCACTTCAAGCCAATTCAACCGATGACGACCTGGAGGCGAAATACGGCTCCAGCCTTCTCGATGACGAGGAGGAAGAAAACTATAACAACCAGGAGGTATTCAATCATGGTGTCAGTGACCGAGATGACGAAGCTAGCCCAAGCAGCGGCGAAAGGCAAGATGGACAGCGTCTTGAAGGTTCTCAGCCCACGCCTGGACAAGGCGGAGAAGGCTATCAAGACGCTGCAGGAGAAACTGAAGAGTCTGCCGGAGAATACAGGGGACATTCTCAGTTCTCTGCCCAGCGACTTCTCGACGAGGTTGACGCAAGCGGAAAGCGAATTAAGGAACGTAAAAAGCAATCTCGCCGCAAACAAGAACTACGTGAGCAGCAGTCACTTCCAAGTAACGATGATGGAAGTGCAGCAGATGATCACCGGGCTGATAAGGAACATCGAGGATCTGCCCAACGGCCTGGAGGGGGTAAAAGGGTACCTAATCGAGATAAGCGAGCAGATGTCGCGTCTGACAAGGATGCAACAGCTGGTACTCAAAGCAGCCGAAAGCCCCATCCATCTCGACAAGGATTCCAGCCAAGCAGTAGCCCAGAGCCTGAACGCTCAGATGACTTCGAGCCTGACTTCTAGCCTGGAACCGCTGGTAGAAGTAGCTGTATCTGAGGCAATGTCGAAAGAGTCCGAAAGCCTGCACAAGGCAGCAGAAGCATCTAAGAAGGCTCGCAGCGCCCTGCTCCAGGAGAAGGAGTCCAACGAAAAGCTGCTGGAGAAGATACGTGCAGAGCGCAAAAAGTACAACGCCGACATGGAAAAGTCGAACAGGAACTTTATCAAGGCCTGCCAGTCTGCCTCGTGGATTGCAGCCAGTGTTCTCTTCGTTGCTATCGCACTCGTTGCTGTCGGAGCCTTGGGTAAGGGGCTACTGAGTATGCTCGGCATACCCGACGGCGTGTCTGCCTTGTGGGGGCACGTCCAGGAGGCTAACGGCATCGGCCCAACACTGGGCTGGTTGGTGTTAACACTTATCGTCATAGGGGTTCTTATAGCGCTTATGACCTGGATGCTGTCCCAGGCTGCGCCGGGTATTGCTCACTTGGTCGAGGAATACCGTCGCAATCACCCGAGGAAAGAAACGAACCACTAACTAGAACACGTGCACCGTAAAAAGTAAAAAGCCCCACAACACAGCGTAGCGGTTAACCGCTACGCTTCTTTTATGCTCTTCCTATGCCCCAACTGTGCAACAGCACCAATAAACTGGCGCCCCGGTTATAAGTTGGGGCGCCAAGTCGATGTGCTCGAGTCGGGGGATGTTAGTGGCCGGTGTCAAGCCGGCCAGACAGTCGGTTCAGCCGGTCCTGACTGGGACCGTCGAGCCCGATAATGGACACGGTTTTGCCTCTGTCCTGGAACTTCTGCGTAATCGCGTCAAAGGTCGCGACCGTGGAGGCATCCCAGATCTCCGCCTCAGTGAGATCAATAGTGATATGACGGGCAGAATCGGTGTAATCAAAGCGATAAACCAGGTCATTGCTTGATGCCCAAAACAACTGGCCATGCACCCGGTAGGTACGAGTATCAATCTCGCCATCGCCATCGCCGTCGCCGTCGATCTCGGAGGCCTTTTCAATGGAAACGATATGTGCCACCCGACGGGCGAACATGATCATCGCGGTGACCACACCCAGCACGACACCAATGGCCAGGTTGCTGGTGGCTAGGGTGGCAATAATCGTCACGGCCATAACAATGGTCTCAGAGACCGGCATGAGTTTAAGGGTGCGTGGATGCACCGAGTGCCAGTCGATGGTGCCGACCGAGACCATGATCATGATTGCCACCAACGCAGCCATCGGGATCATGCCAACGATGTCGCCCAGTGCCAGGACCAGGACCAGCAGGAACACACCGGCTAACAGGGTGGATAGGCGGGTACGTGCCCCGGATTCGCGGACGTTGATCATGGTTTGACCGATCATCGCGCAGCCACCCATGCCGCCGAAGAAACCGGAGGCAATATTAGCCACCCCCTGTCCCCAGGATTCACGAGTTTTATCGGAATGAGTGTCGGTGATGTCATCGACGAGCTTGGCGGTCATTAACGATTCCATGAGACCGACCACGGCCATGGCCAGGGCATAAGGCGCGATGATCTGCAGGGTCTCCAACGTCCACGGCACGTTCGGAATAAACAGGGACGGTAAGGTCTCCGGCATCTTGCCCATGTCCGAGACCGTCGGGACAGTCAAACCGGCGGCAATGACCAAACCGGTGAGCACGATAATCGTGACCAGCGGGGCAGGGATCACACTGGTGAGCTTGGGGAAGAAAATCATGATCACCACACCCAAGCCGACGAGTGGGTAGACCATCCAGGGCACATCAATGAGGTGTTCGAGTTGGGCGGTGAAAATCATAATGCCCAGTGCATTGACGAAACCCAGCATCACCGATCGGGGGATAAAACGCTGAAGTTTCGCCACACCGAGGGCGCCGAGCACGATTTGTAGGACACCGCCCAACAAGACGGTGGCGATGAAATAATCCATCCCGTAACCACGCGCCACAGGAGCAATGACTAGGGCAATAGCCCCGGTGGCGCCGGTTATCATTGCCGGGCGGCCACCGGTAAAGGCGATCGCAATGGCCATGACTACCGAGGAAAACAGACCCATGGCTGGGTCAACACCGGCAAGGATGGAAAAGGCAATGGCCTCAGGGATCAGCGCCAGGGATACCGCCAGTCCGGCCAGAATCTCTATACGGATACGGGCGGGGGAAGAAAATGCGTAACGGAAGGATGCGATGATCCCGGTAGGGGCATCAGCGCCGTCTGGACTCAGGAGGGGGCGGGGGGCCGCCGTGCTAGTTTCAGTCATAGATGTCCAATCTTTGAGGGGATAGGTAACTGGGCGAACGCCCGAAAGGAATCCAACCCTCTAGTAACTTTAGGTTTGGTGATGGTGGTCATGGTAGCGGGAGTTTTACTCAACCGCCAACCCAGGCACAGGAACCCGTGGACAACATCACCGTGAAGGAGAACAGGCAATGCAAAACAGTAATTTCAAGATCGGCGAGGTCGTTGACCAGACGGGGTTGTCGATTCCCACCTTGCGTTATTATGACAACGTCGGCCTGATTACCCCATCGGGGCGTAGCCCTGGTGGGTTCAGGCTTTATAGTGAGGCTGATGTACGTCGTGTTTTGCTGGTGCGACGGATGAAACCGCTGGGGTTTACTCTGGATCAGATGCGGGAATTCCTGGAAGCTGCGGAGATTCTTCATAGTTCAGATGGCGGGCAGGACAGTGATCCCGCACAGCAGGCACGGAGTAATGCCAAGGCCACCCTTGCCGACATTCGTGAGGAGACGCGCACCCGCTACGAAAAGCTACGCAAGCAAATTGCCTACGCTGAGGAATTCCTCGATCTGGTCAACACCCTGGCACACTAAAGTGCCCCCATCCTTCGCAGGGAGAAAAAGACCATCCGATTGAATGCGCTCTGTCGAGTCGCGTTCCAGATGAAGTGGACGAACGCCCGCGGCCTCTCCGAAGTGGATGGCGATAGTGCAGAGGACTTCTGAAATCCGTGCAGACGACTCCTCAAAACGACACAGTCATCCAAGGTCACAAAATCGAAAATTGTCACTTAACCCCATCACTTCCAAACCGGCTTAAGTGACAAAAAAGGGTTAAGTAGCAAAAAGTGTGTCTGAGTTACAGCGCTCTTGCTGCTCAGGCTGGGTAAATCGGGCGGATATAAGGTCTTTATGCTTATATCCGCCCGTTTCGTGTTCAATCCATCGGAATGGCACCCGCATGTGCTAACCGGGGGTTGGTGTGCTTTCCGGG
>NZ_KV814033.1:0-2537 GCF_001813815.1 Corynebacterium sp. HMSC076D02 | reverse complement strand
CCCCCGACGTGTCTACTTTCCGGGGGTCAGGCCCACCAAATGGCTGTGGCCTACCCCGACCGCTTCAATAAATACCTCTAAGAAAACCAAACCCCACACAAAAACTTGACACGCTCCGCGAAGCCGAATTTAGGCAAGGAACGCACGTAAGGGAAGATTCCCCATTTTCCCGCAGTGCGCTGGGCAATCGGCTTAGATTACTCCTATGCACAAACTCTCTTCTCGCCTATTTTCCCTGTCCTTTGCAGCAACGCTTCTTCTGACCGGCTGCAGCAACAACAGCGAAGATTCTGCCCAGACACTGCCGGAAACCTCCTTTTCTCAAGCTGCCGGCGCTACGCAATCCGACGCCCGTTCAACCTCCAGCGAAAACGCGGCAAAGGAACATCAAGGTCCACAGCCAACTCTGGCCAATCGCAGTGAGGGCACCAACGCCCAAGACGCTAGCGGGGCTGCCGCAAATCCAGATACCCAGTCTGGCAGCAACACCTATCCCAACGGCGATGCCATCGCTTCAACCGACTGCTACGACTTCCCCGCAGACATCACCGTTCGCCCTGGCAGCATGAGTTCCTGTGCCTATGTAGCGGAGCTCTACAAGGCAGCCACCGCAGCGACCTACACCTACAGTCAAAGCAACCCCCATGTCACTGCCGTCCCGAAAACGACCGTGACAGTCACCAGCCCAACCACTGGCCAGACCTACAACGTCGATTGCCGCATCGGTTCCGCTGGCGACACCCTTACCTGCGAAAAAGACGGCGATCGCAACTCCGGCGCCTCATTTAGCGTAAATAGCGGGCCGTTCTGGCATGGCCGGGTCACAATCCTCTAGCGCAGTCGCAGTGCTAGTGTCTGCGATTCAATCGCGCAATCTCCGCACTGAGCTCGGTGGCAAAGCCCGTCCATGCCGCATAGGGTGCTAGCAACGCACCGCGCTCAGGTGCGGACTTCCAGGCGCGACGAACTAAATCCGCAGAGCTTGCGGTCAGCGCACCGGCCCATACAGCGCAGTCCAGACAATTGGGAACGCGATGGCCGGCGGCTGCCAGTTCGGGAGTTTGAGGCTGCGGTAGTGGCGGCTATCTCTTCCAGGTCGCGCTCCTTGGCCACAGTATTGTGCAGCAGACTGCCGATGAGCGGCTCCGCCAGGCCCGTCTTAATCGGCGTCACCAAAGCAATCCACCGAGCAGCCAACTCCGGGGTGGTCACCGGCGCGGAGAACGCCAAGCGCGGCAACAAACCTTCCGTCTTCGCGTACTCCTTCATCATGAAGGCGTATTCCAGAGTGTCCGGGCCGCCAATATCGAAAGTGCGATTCGCATCAGCTGGTAGCTCCGCCGCGCTAGCCAGGTAGAAGACCACATCGCGCACCGAAATCGGCGTAATCTCATGGCGAATCCAATCCGGACCAATAGCGCCCTGCAGACGCTCCGAGAGCTCTTCATCCGAAGGACGCAGCCCACCCAAGAACACGATGCGCCCAATTTCCTGTTCTTCTACCACCACGCTCCACCTTGTCTGGAGCACCGGCATGGCGTTCCTGCTGCCACTATTTATCAACTAGGCAGGCACGACAAGAAAGGGCACATGCTTGGCGACGCCGCGCAAATGCCTTCTCCTTAACAGTTGCCGTTTAGCTAGTTTTCACAAGCTACGCCGTCACCGTCGCGATCGAGATCGGAGCTGTAGCCAGGATCTCCCGCATAGATCGGGGCTGCACCAGCAGCACGAACCGCTGCACAGTTCGGATAGTAAGCAGCCGCTGGCGCCGGCGCTGGAGCCTGCTGTTCCTCAACAGCTGGTGCTTCCGGAGCCGGCTGTTCAACGTAGGCGCCTGCATCAGGATCGACATTTGCATCGACGCCCGCTGGTGGAGCCAAAAATGCTTCTTGTTGCTGGACGGTTTCTTCCGTTACCTGAGCCGGACTTACCTCTAGCTGTGCTGCCGGTTCCGTCGGTGAGGGGGTTCCTTCAGAAGCTGGCGTAGAAGAAGAAGTCGTGGAAGTAGCCGAGCTAGAGGAGGAAATGGTGGTCTGCGATGTCGTCGCCGTTGTCGTTGGCTCCGACGTGGGCTGAGAATCTGAATCTCCTCCACCGCAGCCTACAAGTAGTGTGGCAGCGCCCAGAGTAGTTACCATCAAACCAAGAGAGCGAGACATCGGGAGAACCTCCGAAAGAGAAGAAATAAATCTTCTTCAGATTACAAAGGCTCCCCCTGTGCGCTGGCACTTTGTGATAAGAATCCCAAAGGGTGGGGCCACCGGGGCTCGAACCCGGGACCAGCGGATTATGAGTCCGCGGCTCTAACCGACTGAGCTATAGCCCCTAATTGCATGCTGGGATGCTCACCTAGAATACATGCACGGTGTAAGACTCCCACACACGACCCTTAAACTGCCTGCCCGTTATAAAATCTCAGAATTGAATCCCCCGCCTTAAGGCATTGTTTAAGCCGAATTAACCCAGTGACACAAAGCATCTAACAGTTCCGAGCGCTCGTTGCCGTTTCGGCGTAGTTGGTAGGGGCAATCCGC
>NZ_KV814032.1:0-464 GCF_001813815.1 Corynebacterium sp. HMSC076D02 | reverse complement strand
TGCCAAGGAAATTTGACCAGGATGCGAAGGACCGCGTGGTCCGTCTCGTTGAGGACCGCATCTTGGCGGAAAATATGTCGATGCAAGCCGCGTGCCAGGCAGTAGCCCCAAAGCTGGGGGTTTCATGGCACACAGCTCGTCAATGGACCCAGCAGGCCCGCCGTTCGGGAAACACTCCAGAACCTGTGCCTGAAGATTTGGCCGCCGAAAACGCGAGACTACGCCGTGAGAATCAAGAGCTACGCGATACTAATGAGCTGCTGAAGGCTGCCTCAGCTTTTTTCGCGTCGGAACTCGACCCCAAACGTCGGAAATGATCCGATTCATCGATGAACACCGGAATCGTTTCTCTATCGAGTTCATTTGTAAGACGTTGAAGAATAACCGGGCTGGTGGGTTTATCACCTCGCGTGGTTATCGCCAGTCCAAGGCCCGTGGATTAAGTGCTCGTCGCCTTCGCGATG
>NZ_KV814030.1:0-242 GCF_001813815.1 Corynebacterium sp. HMSC076D02 | reverse complement strand
TGGTGTGCTTTCCGGGTGAGTAAAAACAGGCCACGATGCCCGGTATGTGCTGGGCAAATGAAGAAAAACGGAACCACATCCAAAGGCACAACCAGGTGGCGGTGCAAAGACCCGAACTGCGGCAGCTCCACGACACGAACTCGCACCGATCTCACGCAGGCCTGCGACTTCAAAGCCTTCATCTCCTATGTCACCTCCACAGCGACGTTGTCTGAACTCGCCGGGGGGCCTAACCCCCGGAA
>NZ_KV814029.1:4170-15149 GCF_001813815.1 Corynebacterium sp. HMSC076D02 | reverse complement strand
GGCAGAGCCGAAGGCTGAAGAGAAGAAGGAAGAGCCAAAGGCTGAGAAGTCTGCAGACGCTTCCTCCACCCCGGCTGCTTCCGAGGGCTCTTCCAAGATCAACAACGGCGATAACGTTCCTTACGTCACCCCGCTGGTACGCAAGCTGGCGGAAAAGCACGGCGTTGACCTTTCCACCGTTTCCGGCACCGGCGTTGGCGGCCGCATCCGCAAGCAGGATGTCCTGGCAGCTGCAGGCGAGGGCGAGGCACCGGCGGCGTCGGCAGCCGGCTCCTCCAACCCACGCGCACGCTGGTCCACCAAGTCCGTGGATCCGGAAAAGCAGGAACTCATCGGCACCACCCAGAAGGTCAACCGCATCCGCGAGATCACTGCTGCAAAGATGGTTGAGGCTCTGCAGATTTCCGCACAGCTGACCCACGTCCAGGAAGTCGACATGACTGCCATCTGGGATATGCGCAAGAAGTCCAAGCAGGCCTTCATCGACAAGCACGGCGCTAACCTGTCCTTCCTGCCGTTCATCGTTAAGGCAACCGTTGAGGCTCTGGTTTCCCACCCGAACGTCAACGCTTCCTACAACCCTGAGACCAAGGAGATGACCTACCACGCAGACGTCAACGTGGCTATCGCCGTCGATACCCCACGTGGCCTGCTGACGCCGGTCATCCACAAGGCACAGGACATGTCCCTGCCGGAGATCGCAAAGGCTATTGCTGAGCTGGCTGACAAGGCCCGCAACAACAAGCTGAAGCCGAACGACCTCACCGGTGCCACCTTCACCGTCACCAACATCGGCTCCGAGGGTGCACTCCTCGATACCCCGATTCTGGTTCCGCCACAGGCCGGCATCCTGGGCACCGCCGCTATCACCAAGCGCGCAGTTGTTGTCAACGAGAATGGCCAGGACGCAATCGCTATCCGCCAGATGTGCTACCTGCCGTTCACCTACGACCACCAGGTTGTCGATGGCGCAGACGCAGGTCGCTTCATCACCACCATCAAGGACCGCCTTGAGACCGCCGACTTCGAGGCTGACCTCGAGGTCTAAGGAGTTAAACCCTTAGTAGTTTAGGGTTTTCCGCCCCGCAGGCTCCCCTGTTTCCACTGCTGTGGATACTCGGGAGCTTGCGGGGTTTTCACTTATCTCCCCGCAAACGGGGGTGTTAGGCCTGCCCGAGTCTGTCCGGCGATTTCTCAACCCTGTTCCTCGCCCACGGGCCGCGTAGGGAGTCTATTCGGCACTTTTAGGCTCTTAGCGCGGCTATGGGCGACGCCGTCGTTGTGTGGTGCACGAAAAGACTTCTATAAACCGATTTAGGTCACAGCCATAGGCTTTATACTTAGGGTCGGTTTAGGCCATGTTTTAGGCATTCACCATGACGTCCTTCACGGAGCTTCTTTCAAAGGAGATTGAACTTATGGATTTCATCTCGCGCCACCTCGGACCAAATTCTTCCGAGCAAGCGACGATGCTCAACGCACTGGGATACAACAGCGTGGACGCGCTTGTCGACGCCGCACTTCCCACAACCATCCGCGCCGCATCGGCACCGCAGTTGCCAGATGCCTTGAGCGAGAATGAAGCGCAGGACAAGCTGCGCGAATACGCCAGCCAGAACATCGTGTTGAAGTCCTTCTATGGCCAGGGCTACTCCGACACACTTACCCCGGCCGTCATCCGCCGCGGCCTGCTGGAGGATGCTGGTTGGTACACCGCTTATACCCCGTACCAGCCGGAGATCTCCCAGGGCCGCCTGGAAGCACTGCTGAACTTCCAGACCATGATCGAATCCCTGACCGGTCTGCCGATTGCAAACGCTTCCCTGCTCGACGAGGCTTCCGCTACTGCTGAGGCAGTCGGCCTGATGTCCCGCGCGGTCAAGAAGGGCCGCCGCGTCATCCTGGACTCCCGCCTGCATCCGCAGGTGCTCGCTGTGGCGGCGGAGCGAGCTCGCGCCATCGAGCTCGAAGTGGAAATCCTCGATATCCGCGAGGGCCTCGTGGGCGAAGACCTCATCGGCGCCGTCATTGCGTACACCGGCACCGAGGGCGACGTCTTTGACCCACGCGGCATCATCGAGGAGCTGCACACCCGCGGTGCGGTTGTCTCCGTCGTCGCCGACCCGCTCTCCCTTCTTTTGTTGGAAGCACCGGGCAAGCTGGGCGCGGACATCGTGCTGGGCTCCGCGCAGCGCTTCGGCGTCCCGATGTTCTTCGGTGGCCCGCACGCGGCATACATGGCCGTTACTGACAAGCTCAAGCGCCAGATGCCGGGCCGCATCGTCGGCGTTTCCAAGGATGCAGACGGCCGCCCGGCATACCGCCTAGCTCTGCAGACCCGCGAGCAGCACATCCGCCGTGAACGCGCTACCTCCAACATCTGTACCGCGCAGGCGCTGCTGGCCAACGTAGCGTCCATGTACGCCGTCTACCACGGCCCAGAAGGCCTGAAGGCAATCGCGCAGCACATCCATTCGCTGGCTGTTTCCTTCGCCGACGCAGTTCGTGAGGCTGGTGCACAGCTCGTAGCGGACGAGTTCTTCGACACCGTCACCATCGCTGACGTCGATGCCGCGGCCATCAAGTCCAGCCTGCAGGAGCAGGGCTACCTGGTGCGCGCCATTGGCTCCGACAAGGTATCCGTCTCCTTCGGCGAATCCGCAACCGCTGCAGACGTGGCGAAGCTAGCCGCGGCGTTCGGCGCCGAGATCGCAGCTGAAGCTGTGGCCAAGGATGACGCAGCACAGTCCGCACTTCCTTCCGCACTGGTTCGCGAGGAAGCTCCGCTGGATCACGCAATCTTCAACTCCATCCACTCCGAGACCCAGATGCTGCGCTACCTGCGCACTCTGGCAGACAAGGACTTGGCGCTGGACCGCACCATGATTCCGCTGGGTTCTTGCACCATGAAGCTGAACCCCACTGCCGCCATGGAGCCGATCTCCTGGCCAGAGTTCGCGGGCATTCACCCATATGCACCGGAAGAGACCACCGCCGGCTGGCGCGCGCTCATCGAGGAGCTCGAGGGCTGGTTGGCCGAGCTGACCGGCTACGCCAAGGTCTCCATCCAGCCCAACGCTGGCTCCCAGGGCGAGCTCGCAGGCCTGCTGGCCATCCGCCGCTACCACGTTGCCAACGGCGACGCTGGCCGCGACGTCATCCTCATCCCATCTTCCGCACACGGCACCAACGCGGCCTCTGCTACCCTGGCAAACCTGCGCGTCGTCGTCGTTGCTACCGCGGACGATGGCTCCATCGACCTGGCGGACCTGGATGCCAAGATCGAACAGCACGGCGAGCACATCGCCGGCATCATGATCACCTACCCATCCACCCACGGCGTCTTCGACCCTGAGGTCCGCGACGTGTGCGACAAGGTCCACGCGGCAGGCGGCCAGGTCTACATCGACGGCGCGAACATGAACGCGCTAACCGGCTGGGCACGCCCGGGCGAGTTCGGCGGCGACGTCAGCCACCTGAACCTGCACAAGACCTTCACCATCCCGCACGGCGGCGGTGGCCCGGGCGTTGGCCCGGTGGGCGTCGCCAAGCACCTGGTGCCATTCCTGCCCACCGATGCGAACGATTCCTCCATCGACCCGCAGCAGGCTACCTCGATTGAAAAGGGCGTTCCTTCTACCGCAAGCAAGTTTGGCTCCGCCGGCGTGCTGCCTATCTCCTGGGCCTACCTGGCCATGGTCGGCACCGAGGGCGTTGCACAGGCCACCAGCCACGCCATCCTGGGCGCAAACTACCTGGCAAAGTCCCTGCAGGATTCCTTCCCAGTTCTCTACACCGGCAACGCCGGCCTGGTCGCGCACGAGTGCATCTTCGACCTGCGCGAGCTGACCGATGCCTCCGGCGTTACTGCGGCGGACGTCGCCAAGCGCCTCGTGGACTACGGCTTCCACGCACCGACCCTGTCCTTCCCGGTCGCCGGCACCCTCATGGTGGAACCGACCGAGTCCGAGGACTTGGCCGAGCTGGACCGCTTCATCGAGGCCATGCGCGCAATCCGCGCCGAAATCCAGGCCATCATCGACGGCAAGGTCGCCTACGAAGCATCCGTTATCCACAACGCTCCGTACACCGCAGCGGCAGTGGCCTCTGATAACTGGGAGTACTCCTTCACCCGCCAGGAAGCCGCCTACCCGGTTGCCTCGCTACGCGCCAACAAGTACTTCCCACCAGTCCGCCGCATCAACGAGGCTTACGGTGACCGCAACCTGGTTTGCGCTTGCCCGCCGCCAGAAGCATTCGAGGTCTCCGCTGACGCGGAGGCCAACTAACGGAATCGAACTAGCAGAGAAGAACTCTAAAGGAGAAAAAATGTCTGAACTGCTCAACTCCCCGCTGCATGCAGAGCATGAAAAGCTTGGCGCATCCTTTACGGCTTTCGGCCCGTGGAACATGCCCCTGAAGTACAACAACGAGCTCGAAGAACACCGCGCGGTTCGTAGCTCCGCCGGCCTTTTCGACCTGTCCCACATGGGCGAAATTTGGGTCAACGGCGAGGATGCCGCAAAGTTCCTGTCCTACTGCCTAATCTCCGATATGACCACCCTCAAGGTGGGCAAGGCAAAGTACTCGATGATCTGCGCCGCAGATGGCGGCATCATCGATGACCTCATCACCTACCGCCTGGGCGAGACCAAGTTCCTGGTCGTGCCAAACGCCGGCAACGCTGACGTGGTCTGGGAGGCACTCAACGAGCGCGCTGAGGGCTTCGACGTGGACCTCAACAACGAGTCCCGCGACGTAGCCATGATTGCCATCCAGGGCCCGAAGGCAGCAGAAATCCTCATCCCGCTGGTCGAGGACAATAAGCAGGAAGCCGTCATGGAACTGCCTTACTACGCAGCGATGACCGGCAAGGTAGCGCGCAAGTACGCCTTCATCTGCCGCACCGGCTACACCGGCGAGGATGGCTTCGAGCTCATCGTCTACAACTCCGATGCCCCGGAGCTATGGGAGGAGCTGCTCAAGGCCGGTGCCGAGTACGACATCCTGCCGTGTGGCCTCGCAGCGCGTGACTCCCTGCGCTTGGAAGCTGGCATGCCGCTCTACGGCAACGAGCTCTCCCGCAACATCACCCCGGTTGAGGCCGGCATGGCGCGTGCTTTTGCCAAGAAGGAAGCTGACTTCGTTGGCGCTGAGGTCATCCGCGCTCGTGCAGAGGAAGGTCCGCAGGTCGCCATCACCGGCTTGGTCTCCGATCAGCGCCGCGCCGCCCGCGCCGGTGCTGAGGTCTTCGTTGGCGATACCAAGGTCGGTTCTGTCACCTCCGGTCAGCCTTCCCCGACCCTGGGCCACCCGGTTGCCATCGCGCTGCTGGATACCTCTGCAAACCTGCAGCCTGGCGACGCCGTCGAGGTAGACATCCGCGGCAAGCGCTACCCATTTAGCGTCGCGGCCCTTCCGTTCTACAAGCGCGAAAAGTAGTTCGCGGACGCGTGACAACCGTTAAGATAAGAACACATACCATCTTCCGAAAGGACTCCCATCACAATGGCTAACCTTCCTGCAGATTTCTCCTACTCCGAGGACCACGAGTGGATCAACTCTTCTGCTGACGCCGCACAGGGCGCAACCGTCCGCGTTGGCATCACCTCCGTTGCTGCTGACCGCCTGGGCGAGGTCGTCTTCGCTGAGCTGCCGGCAGTCGGTGACACTGTTACCGCTGGCGATACCTGCGGTGAGGTCGAATCCACCAAGTCCGTATCCGATCTCTACGCCCCAGTTACCGGCACTGTCACCGCTGTTAACGAGGCTGTTCACGATGACTACGCAGTCATCAACAACGACCCATTCGGTGAAGGTTGGCTCTTCGAGGTCGAGGTTTCTGAGACCGGCGAGCTGATGACCGCAGAGGAGTACGCTGCGGCAAACGGCGTTTAAGCCACTTACTGCTAAAGCGGGAGGGTTTCCTCCCGCTTTTTCTTTTGCCTCCGCCAACGCCTCCCCCTGCCCTCTCACCCCGGTGTTGGGCGGGCATTGGCCTGGGTGGCACTATCAGTATCGAACCTCGCGTTTTATTAGATTAAGGAAGCATCACACATGACAGCTCCTCGTGAGCCCTTCTTCCCCGCTGATCGCAGCATTCGCGCGTCGCAGGAAGCGCTGGAAATCCGCCACCTCGGCCGCATGGATTACCAACAGGCGTGGGATCTCCAGGCCGAGCTTGCCGCCCAGCGCGCAAAAGGCGAGCGCGGCGACATCATCCTCGTGGTCGAGCACCCCAACATCTACACCGCTGGCAAGCGCACGCAGCCGGAGGATATGCCGGACAATGGTCTGCCGGTCATCACGGTGGATCGCGGCGGGCGGATTACTTGGCATGGTGAGGGGCAGCTGGTGGTCTACCCCATCTTGAAGCTCGCGGAGCCTGTCGACGTCGTGGACTATGTCCGCCGGCTCGAAGAGGCAATCATCCAGACGGTGCGCGAGCTTGGTGTTCGTACCGCCGGCCGCATCGACGGCCGGTCTGGCGTGTGGGTGCCCTCCACCACCCAGGCCGTGGACCCGCAGGCCCCCAAGCGCGATCGCAAGATTGCGGCGCTGGGAATCCGCATCACTCGCGGCGTAACCATGCATGGTCTTGCGCTTAATTGCACCAACACGCTGGAGTATTACGAGCACATCGTCGCCTGCGGCATTGACGATGCCGACGTGACCACGCTGAGCCTCGAGCTTGGCCGCGATGTCTCCATGGAGGAAGCTGCGACACCGCTTCTCGACGCCCTGCAGCGCGCGCTTTCTGGTGAGCTCACCGTCGCGGACCACACCTTTGGTTCAGCACCGGACCCGATTAAGGTCGCCAACGAGAAGGCCCGCCAAAAGCGTGCCCAGAGTGCGGAATAATCCTCCACACACCGGACTTGTATTAGTAAGAGACAATCCCAACCCCGTAGAGTGAGTTTTTGTGACTGTTAAGCCTGAAGGACGCAAGATGCTCCGCATTGAGAAGAAGAATGCGGAATCCCCCATCGAACAGAAGCCGCGCTGGATCCGCAACCAGGTCCGCACCGGCCCGGGCTACGAGGATATGAAGTCCCGCGTGTCCGGCGCTTCCCTGCACACCGTGTGCCAGGAGGCTGGTTGCCCGAATATCCACGAGTGCTGGGAATCTCGTGAGGCCACCTTCCTCATCGGTGGCGATAAGTGCACTCGCCGCTGCGATTTCTGCGACATTGCCACCGGTAAGCCGGCGGAGTTGGACCGCGACGAGCCGCGCCGCGTTGCAGAAAACATCCAGGAGATGGACCTGAACTACACCACCATCACCGGTGTTACCCGCGACGATCTGCCGGATGAAGGCGCGTGGCTCTACGCCGAGGTCGTGCGCAAGATTCACGAGCTCAACCCGCACACCGGTGTGGAAAACCTGACCCCTGACTTCTCCGGCAAGCCGGATCTTCTGCAGGAGGTCTTCGAGGCGCGTCCAGAGGTCTTCGCGCACAATCTGGAGACGGTTCCGCGCATCTTCAAGCGCATCCGCCCGGCATTCCGCTACGAGCGCTCCCTAGACGTTATCCGCCAGGCCCACGACTTTGGCCTTATCACCAAGTCCAACCTGATCCTGGGCATGGGCGAGACCAAGGATGAGATCGAAGAGGCGCTGCGTGATCTGCGCTCTGCTGGCTGCGACATCATCACCATTACCCAGTACCTGCGCCCAGGCCCGCGCTTCCACCCGATCGAGCGTTGGGTACGCCCGGAGGAGTTCGTCGAGCACTCCAAGCTGGCCAAGGAGCTCGGCTTCGGCGGCGTCATGTCTGGCCCGCTGGTGCGTTCTTCTTACCGCGCTGGTCGCCTGTACGTGCAGGCGATGGAGGCCCGCGGTTTCGAACTGCCAGAGAATTTGCAGCACCTGGCTGAGACCTCGAAGGGCGCTACCGCCCAAGAGGCTTCGACGCTGCTCGAGAAGTACGGCCCTTCCCAGGAAACCCCGGTAACGACCCGCATGGTCAAGACCCCGGCAAACGCTGACTCCGCTGCCGCTGCAATTCGTTAATTTGCACCGCTGACCTTTAAAGTAGGAACCATGGCACAAGACGATAAGGCAAGCCTGAAGGCTGCAAAGAAGCAAGAGCGCGCCGCAAAACGCGAGCAGCGCAAGCAAACCCGTTCCCAGATGTGGCAAGCGTTCAATATGCAGCGCAAGCATGACAAGGCATTGATTCCTATCATGCTCGCCGCTTTCCTCGGCATGGGCCTGTTGTTCTTCCTTATCGGCCTGCTCTTTCACGGCGAGTGGTTCATGCTCATCCTGGGCCTCGGCATCGGCGCTTTGCTGGCGATGTGGCTGTTTACCCGCCGCCTTGAGCGCGACATGTACAAAAAGGTCGAGGATCAGCCGGGCGTTGCGGGGTGGGCGCTGGAGCAGCAGCTGCGCAACACCGTGGGCATCGTCTGGAAGGTCAAGACCGCGGTCGGCGTTACCCGCCACCAGGACCTCATCCACCGCGTCATCGGCAATGCCGGCGTCATCTTCGTCTGCGAAGGTGACCGCAAGCGCTTGACTCCGGTTCTCAACACCCTGAAAAAGCGCGTGGATAAGCTCGCCGGCGGCGTTCCGGTCTACGAGGTCTGGGTGGGCAACGGCGAGGACGAGGTTCCAGTGTCCAAGCTGCGCAATCACGTGATGAAGTTCCCGCGTAACTTCAAAAAGGACGAGACCTACGCAATCATCCGCAAGATTGAGGCCATGGATGACCTGCCAGGCACCACCCCGGGTCTGCCGAAGGGCCCGATGCCACGCCAGGCGCAGAACATGGCTGGCATGAACCGCCGCATGCGCCGCGCGCAGCAGCGTAAGGGCAAATAATACTTGTGCAAAAGCGGCCCTTCCTTGGAATCCACCAAGGAAGGGCCGCTTTTAGGTTTTGTAGGAAGCACCCTGCGACGCCGCAAGATAGAGGAACTAGACCATGATCACTGCGGTGCCGGTTGCGCGGTCGTGGATACCGCGGCCGTCGGTATCGACCATTGCGGCCGGGAAGAGGAAGCCGGTGAGGATGGTGCGCACTGCCGCGCGCCAGAAGCCCACCGTTTGCCCCGGGGCGTCGAGACGCGCCACGCCCATGCCCAGCAAAAGCATGCCCGGAGTGCGAGCAAAGAGCCAGCCGCAGAGGATGCCGACGATGACCCACAGCATGTAGCCCAGGAATGCAGGGCCGCCCAGCGCGTGGGTGAACATCACGATGAGATTGGCCAGCAGCATGCACACGATCCAGTCGATGAGAACCGCCCCTGCACGGCGGGCCACCGGCGCCAGCGCCCCGGAGCCAGACTCAGGAAGTCCGAGCTTTTCGCCCGGCCATGCGCCGGGGCCTTCGAAGTCATCATTTTCGCCCGGGATTGCGGGTCCATCGAGCCATGTTCGCTTATCAGCCATGTTGACCAATCTAGTGCCCCCTGCATGCAGACACGAAAACGAAATATATCTATAGATCGATGGGTTAACGTCCGAAGGCCAAATAAAGCTAGTAAACTTCGATGAAGAACATTTTTCTAAACCCCTGAGGAGACAAACAGTGTCTTTCGAGTCCGTCCAGGAAATCGTCAAGTTCATCGAGGATGAAGACGTAAAGTTCGTCGATATTCGTTTTACTGACGTTCCCGGCACCGAGCACCACTTTTCAATTCCCGCTTCGGAGTTCACCGAGGCCGCCGCTGAAGAAGGCCTCGCATTCGACGGTTCTTCCATCCGTGGCTTTACCTCCATCGATGAGTCTGACATGACCCTGCTGCCAGACCCAGCAACCGCGATGGTGGATCCTTTCCGCTCCTCCAAGACGCTGAACATCAAGTTCTTCGTCAACGATCCGTTCACCTTGGAGCCTTTCTCCCGCGACCCACGCAACGTCGCAATGAAGGCCGAGGAATACCTTGCTTCCACCGGCATCGCGGACGTGTGCAACTTCGGTGCTGAGGCCGAGTTCTACCTCTTCGATTCCGTGCGCTACTCCACCGACATCGACCATGGTTTCTACGAGGTAGACACCGACGAGGGCTGGTGGAACCGCGGCAACGAGGCCAACTTCGACGGTACCCCGAACACCGGTTTCAAGACCCGCGTCAAGGGCGGCTACTTCCCCACCGCGCCCGTCGACAAGCATGGCGAAGTCCGCGATGCCATGGTGCGCAACCTGCAGAACGCCGGCTTCCAGATCGAGCGCTTCCACCACGAGGTGGGCGCGGGTCAAAATGAGATCAACTACCGCTTCAACTCCCTGCTGCACGCGGCTGATGATATTCAGACCTTCAAGTACATCATCAAGAACACCGCCGCTGAGTACGGCAAGTCCGCAACCTTCATGCCAAAGCCGCTCGCGGGTGACAACGGCTCCGGCATGCACGCCCACATGTCCCTGTGGAAGGACGGCAAGCCGCTTTTCTACGATGAGGCAGGCTACGGTGGCCTTTCCGATATCGCGCGCTACTACATCGGCGGCATCCTCCACCACGCACCGGCAGTTCTGGCGTTTACCAACCCAACTCTGAACTCCTACCACCGCCTGGTTCCGGGCTTTGAGGCCCCGATTAACCTGGTCTACTCCCAGCGCAACCGCTCCGCGGCAATCCGCATTCCGATCACCGGCTCCAACCCGAAGGCAAAGCGCATCGAGTTCCGCGCTCCGGACCCATCAGGTAACCCGTACTTCGGTTTCGCTGCGATGATGATGGCTGGCCTCGATGGCATCAAGAACCGCATCGAGCCACACGCTCCGGTAGATAAGGACCTCTACGAGCTGCCACCGGCAGAGCAGGCTTCCATCCCGCAGGCACCAACCAGCCTTGAGGCTTCCCTGCGCGCCCTGGAGGAAGACAACGAGTTCCTGACCGAAGGCGATGTCTTCACCGAGGACCTCATCGAGACCTACCTGCAGTACAAGAACGAAAAGGAAATCGCTCCTTCCCGCCTGCGCCCAACCCCGCAGGAGTTTGAGATGTACTACGACTGCTAGTTTTTGGGG
>NZ_KV814029.1:0-4070 GCF_001813815.1 Corynebacterium sp. HMSC076D02 | reverse complement strand
TGCTAGTTTTTGGGGCGTATCCTTGGCCTGCGTGTTTGTGTTTCCGCAGGTCAAGAGTGTGCCACTCTCGCCACCTATGCCGCCGTTGCCATGGTTGTCGGACTGTTTGCGGGATCTTTGCGGGATCGGTGAATACGCCAAGTCTCCCCATTCACCCCCGCGCTACCCCCGCTCTTGACCATGACCGCGCCAGGGTGTTTAATGAAGATATCAGGCAAGGGAAACAGTCCCAGCCACAACCGGAAAGAGTCCGAAATGAACAACCAACCACTTACCCCAGAAGAAGCCCTCAAGCGCATGCGCGAAGAAAACCTCCGCGAAGCCGAGGAAAATGCCCGCATCTACGAGGCAAGGACCACCCAACAGGTAAAAGACGCCCTCCAAGAACTCGGCGCCGCCACCTGGGATCAGGTATATCAGTGGGGGCCAGCCCACAGCATCCGCCCACTCCAACGCGAAGAGGCTGGCAAAGTGCTCAAGAAACTCATCGAAAATGGTGAAGTAATCCAGGCCACCGACCCAGAGACCGGCGAGCCAGCATTCGGCAAGGGCCGCCGCGGCGCCAAGGCCAAGCTCTGGAGCCTCGCCTAACCACCAGCCCCACTGTGTGTGGGGCTACCCACCACTTCCACAGAAAAGAGACTGAAAATGAACCCCACCGCCACTTTCGCCAAGCTGGTAGCCACCAACCCACAGAAGAACGCACACGACTTCGAGAACACCCTGGGCAAGCACCTGGGCCTTGAGCCATGGCAGATGACGCGCATCCGCGAGGAAGTCCAAGGGCTAATTCTTAGCACCACTGCGAAGTACATGCAGGCTATGGATGAAGCTCAAAAAGAAATGGGGGCTTGGTCTGAAGACGCGGAACCCGAAACGCAGGAAGAGTTCAAGGCAGAGTGCCAGGGGCTAGCCGCTAGTTTCACCCCGCGAGCGCTTCAGGATTTCGATTTCAACGCTTTCGATTTCGACTGGGGGCTGGGTGATTCCGAGGCTGCGGAGCGCGGCGATAACAAGCACTTTGAAACCAAGCAGGCCATCCACACAGCTGTTGTGGAGCATCTTGTGAAGTGGGAGCCAGCCAACTAAAAAAATAAAGCCCCGCGCTGGGCGGGGCGTACCTCCACGTAAGGGGAGAAGGTGACTCCAAGTCAATGAAATACGAAGTACCTCCGCAGATGCGGAGAAAGTCACGCCCCCAACCATATACGAGAAAAAGAAGCCACGCCACCATGTTCACCATCATCGCCAAAGATAATCGTGTTACTGCTACTGATTTTGAGGGCCTGCGCGCCGCACTCCTCGATGAGCTTTTTAATACTGGCCGTGAGGGTTGCGGCCCATGGGAGGATTGGATCGAGGCGGTCTACCCCGCCGATACCTCCGAAGTCGATGAGGACTACACCCCGCCTGTGCCGCGGGAACTCACGCAGGAGAATCTGGAAGCTTTCGCGGCCTGGGTCTTCGATACCCCAAGTGCTCGCCTCATCCATGGCGAGCCACCAATACCCGCGACGCTGCAAGCTATCCATGAATTTATTGGCTGGTCGCTTGATGACGCGGCCGAGGCGCTGAATGTTTCCAAGCGCACCTACCAGCGGTGGCTATCCGGGCAGATGGTTGCCCCGCCGCGTGTTGAGGGGGAGATGCGCCGGGCCGCACACCAGGTTATCGACCGTGCTAAGCACCTGGCCGCCAGTGACAGCATTGCTTTCAATCTTGATGATGACCCCGCCGAACGCCGCGCACACGCCCTGGCTGAGGTTCTCTACAGGGATTAAAACGCAGAAAAAGACCCCCACCACAAGGGGTGAGGGTCAGTTTTAGATGTCGTGCGCAATTTCTTCTGGGGCGGGGACGGTCTCCCGCGAGTCTGGGTAGTGTAAATGCAGCTGCCTAATGTGGTTCACTGCCACCCAGTAGCGACTTTTGAGCTGGTCGATGCGCTCCCTTAGAGTTTCCACCTGGGATTCAAGCGAGCTGATCTTTTTATCCTGCTTATTTAGGTTGGCACGCATTTCCTCCGTGAAAGCTTTCCAGTCCGGGCCGGATTGCTCGATTTGCTTTGTCTCTTTTTGTGAGCGGCCTGCGACCTTTTGCCCATAGACCGTACCGATGGTCGTAATGAGAGCAACAAGAGCGGCGCTGAGAAGTGAAGCTAGAGACACACGCTCACCTCATCTCTGGTATCTGGATTCGCTCTCTGCCGTACGCGTACAAGGCCAGGAAAACAACGCCGAGATAATTTAGGGCGCTAACCCAGGCACGCGGAGTATCTCCCAAGATTGTGCCCATGAGAAAGCTCATTGCCCATGCCGCGTGAAGCCCCACGGCGAGCCCCACTGCCACCGGTAGCAGCTTGGGGATGAACGTCGCGGCGAGACAGAAAATACCGGCAGTGACCCAAATAGCGGCCCACAAGGTGGGGCTTGCCCAAACCTCCAAATAGTGAGCAGGTGTGCGGGCTGGATTAATCAAGGGCGGCACATAGGAAAGCCCACGAATGATCGTGAGCAGAGCGAGGATCGTAAGGCCTGCTTCGTCCGACTTGAACCAGGTCCCAAACTTTTGCCGCATCATGCCTCGTTTGTTGTGGGGCCGTTGTAGACGGGCAGAGTGGGGGTTTGTGGTGCTGCTTGTTGCTCCCGGTATTCTGCCTGCGCTGCAAGACGCGGCGCCATAGACGGCGTGACACCATCCACCGTGAGCCGGTTAACTAGCGCGGTGATGAAATAACCGATGGCACCGGCGGCGAAGATAGTCCACGTTGGGGCGTCCGCAAGCATGACGGGCAGAGCGCCGGCTACCCATGCCAGGGCCTGCAGGGCAAGCATGATGGAGCCTTTGTAGCGTAGCCACCAGGGCTGCTCCTTAAGCTCCGTGGCTACCGCGTCTGCGATGCGCTCCGAGATGCTGTTAATCACTGCTTGGTTGTAGTGGCGTGCCATTACTTCCTCTTTTCCTTGAGTTCATCCACATCGGCTTGAATCTGTGCGAGCTGCTGGCGGATAGCCGCAACCGCGTCGACCAAAGTTAGATTCTGCCCCTGCTGGTTCTGCCCTAGCTGGCTCCAACCCTTACCTCCAGGGCCGCGAAGTTGCGTCCAAATCTCCTGCAAGGCGTTAATCTGCGGCCCTAGGTAGCCGCTAATCCAGTCGGTGAAAAACTTTGTAGTAAGCATGTCTCCTGCTTCCTCATGTTGTGCTGCTTTTACTGGTGCGGCGTACGCGTAGCCCTTTGGTGGGATTAGGCTTGCCAGCTGCTCGTGGCTAATCCAATAGCCGTATGGGCTGAACCCGCTGTCTGCTACCCAGTAGCGGCGCCCGCCTCCGTCTTCGCCATAGCCCATGATTGCGATGTAGTGATACACCGTTCCGCCGCCGTACGCGGGGCTAATGGTGGACGGTTCTACCGCACGCGGGTAGTTCGACGGTGGGGCTACGATGTTCGCCACGACGCCGTGACCGCCATTGATCGAGCCCACAACGTCATCCCACAATTGCTGCTTTTGCGCGGAGCTCGGCGGATCGTTAGGCATTTCGCGCACCTTGTATCCCGCGCCCGGCATGTACTTATTGAGCACCGGGGCAATGAGCCCGATCCAGTCAGTGCCGCCAATATCAGTTCCCAGTTGTGCGCCGAGGTCGCTCTCTGTAATAAGCTTTCCGGTCTTAGAGCGGATGACGGTCTGGGATGACGCGGGGCCGCAATTGTAGAAAGTGTCCTGGCGTACCTGGTCACGTGAGTAATTGAGCACTTTCTCCACGGTTGGTTTACCTCCATCGGGTAGTAGATGTGCCCCGAATGTCAGGGCGCGGTTGTAGCGGGCACGGCGATCCGACAAGCCGTTGAGGCCGCCGTTAATAGCCCGCGTAGCCCCTTCGAGGTCGCCTGCGTCGGCCAGGGCGTTGAGTTGCGGGCGCGCCGCCGTCCAGTAGTAGGTGGCGGCAAGGAATCCCCAGTGCGGTTCTTCTAGACGCTCCGGGTGGGCCTCGAAGTCGATGTCTGTGAGCCCGCGTGATTGTGCCCAGCGAGTGAAAGCACGGTAATTACTGCGGCCGGTCAGCTGA
>NZ_KV814028.1:0-827 GCF_001813815.1 Corynebacterium sp. HMSC076D02 | reverse complement strand
CTGATTTTTTGGCTTTTGTGCTGAAATTTTTTTGTGGAGAGTTTGATCCTGGCTCAGGACGAACGCTGGCGGCGTGCTTAACACATGCAAGTCGAACGGAAAGGCCTCAGCTTGCTGGGGTACTCGAGTGGCGAACGGGTGAGTAACACGTGGGTGATCTGCCTTGCACTTCGGGATAAGCTTGGGAAACTGGGTCTAATACCGGATAGGACAGCTGTTTAGTGTCAGTTGTGGAAAGTTTTTTCGGTGCAAGATGAGCTCGCGGCCTATCAGCTTGTTGGTGGGGTAATGGCCTACCAAGGCGTCGACGGGTAGCCGGCCTGAGAGGGTGGACGGCCACATTGGGACTGAGATACGGCCCAGACTCCTACGGGAGGCAGCAGTGGGGAATATTGCACAATGGGCGGAAGCCTGATGCAGCGACGCCGCGTGGGGGATGAAGGCCTTCGGGTTGTAAACTCCTTTCGACAGGGACGAAGCTTTTGTGACGGTACCTGTATAAGAAGCACCGGCTAACTACGTGCCAGCAGCCGCGGTAATACGTAGGGTGCGAGCGTTGTCCGGAATTACTGGGCGTAAAGAGCTCGTAGGTGGTTTGTCGCGTCGTCTGTGAAATTCCGGGGCTTAACTCCGGGCGTGCAGGCGATACGGGCTGACTTGAGTGCTGTAGGGGAGACTGGAATTCCTGGTGTAGCGGTGAAATGCGCAGATATCAGGAGGAACACCGATGGCGAAGGCAGGTCTCTGGGCAGTAACTGACGCTGAGGAGCGAAAGCATGGGTAGCGAACAGGATTAGATACCCTGGTAGTCCATGCCGTAAACGGTG
>NZ_KV814027.1:0-709 GCF_001813815.1 Corynebacterium sp. HMSC076D02 | reverse complement strand
GGATCACCTTCTACAGTCTTGATGAACTCAATGAGGCTATCGCCCAGCGCGTCGACGACATCAACATGAATATGCCTAGGCCCGATGGGATAACCCGTAAAGAGTTGTTTGATGCTGATGAAGCGCCCATGATGCGTGACTTACCAGATACCCCGTTTACGGAAGTGTCCTGGCGAAACGTCAAAGTCGACCGTAACTGGCACATCTGCTGCGACTACCAGTACTACTCAGTGCCGTTCCAATACATCGGCAAAACCCTGCGGGCACGGCTGACCAACAGCCTGGTGAGCATCTTCGACGGCGACGACCTAGTCGCAGAGCACTCACGTATGCACGGGTTCAAGTACCGCTATTGCACTGACCCAGCCCATACCCCGGATAAGGACATTGCCGGGGTCAAACCTCTTACCCGTGACGAGCTGCTTGCTCGAGCATCATCATTTGGGCCGGCAACGACCAAGGTCGTCTCCTCAATTTTGGAACGCAACGCCAAAGCCGTACCCCGCGGGCTACACACTGCCCGCAACGTGCTCGTCAAGCTGGGCAACAAGCACAACAAGACCACGCTTGAGCCTGCCTGCCAGCAAGTCATTGACCATAGCCTGGCACCCAACATGCAGGTCATCGCGCGGATTCAGGCCGACATCGCCCGCAACGGTCACACCCTCAACCAAACGCCAGCCGTCCAGGCCGATCACGCCCAGTCGCG
>NZ_KV814026.1:0-354 GCF_001813815.1 Corynebacterium sp. HMSC076D02 | reverse complement strand
GCTCGTCGCCTTCGCGATGCTGTGCTGATTGAACACATTAGTGCTGTTCATCGCGATAATTACGGTGTCTACGGTGTGCGGAAAATGTGGCATGCTCTCCGCCGTGACGGAATTGATATCGGTCGTGAACAAACTGCTCGGTTGATGCGCCTGGCCGGTGTTTCTGGCAAAGGCAAAGGCAGGTCACCTATCACAACCCGTAAGCCTAACGTGCCTGATCTGCGCCCAGACTTGGTAAATCGTGAATTTAGGGCTCCTGGCCCTCATCGGCTGTGGGTGGCGGACATTACCTACGTGCGCACCAGGAAAGGCTTTGTGTACACCGCGTTCGTGACCGATGTATTCTCCCGGAGG
>NZ_KV814025.1:0-1074 GCF_001813815.1 Corynebacterium sp. HMSC076D02 | reverse complement strand
CGGGCAATCACCGCAGGTGGCCAGACCCTGGACTTCTACCTCTCACCAAAACGCAACGTCGCGGCAGCGAAGCGTTTCCTGGCGAAGACGCTGCGGTCGAATAAATCGGCAGGCTATCCGCGGGTGATCAGCACCGACAAGGCCCCCTCACTCGCCAGGGCAATCTCTGAGCTGAAGGCGGAAGGCGTCTGTCCATCGACGGTCGAGCATCGTCGGGTGAAATACCTCAACAACGTCATTGAAGGCGATCATGGCCGGTTAAAGCGGATCCTGGGGCCGAAAGGAGCATTCAAAAACCAAACGTCTGCCTACCGGACGTTGAAAGGGATGGAAGCGATGCACTCATTGCGGAAGGGGCAGGGCACGATGTTTGCCTATGGTCACCCGAATCCGGATGCAGTGATTGTTAGCCGGGTATTCGAGACGGCCTGACAACACAGGCACATAGCGTTGATCACACAATAAAAACGGAGCTTTCTTGGCTCCCGCCCCAAGTTGCAACAGCACCATAATTTGACCAGTAGGTCCGTATACGGCGACTACTGCTTGGATTGGGTCCTCTGGATAACTAGCAGCATGGTTGGCTAAAGCCGAGATCTCCCCGCAAGGACCACCGAGGAAATGGTGCGCGTTCAAACCGAGTACGTGTTTTCCTGATTTGGTAAGGAGCGCTGCGGCTACAGTGTGGTCTTCTCCGTCCTGAAAACGCTGTGCATGGGTGGTTGCTTTGGCCAGTAAATTTCGAAGTTCGTTGGTAATCACTCTTTAAGGGTAATAATTGCCAACGCGCTTTATCTATGTGAAGACAGAGATCGTGAACACCGGGGTTTCTGAGATGTACCAATCGCTTACAAAGCAAGACAGGACCATACGAGGACGTTGAGTGGATAGAGCGTCGAGTTTTAAGTTCAATGTTAGCTAAGGGCCTTATTAAAAGCGTTTGGCAACACGCGCTCCTATTTACCTTCGTATCTCGCGAGACGCTGACGTGGATGGCCTCACCATCGACCGGCAGCGTCAGGACTGTGAAGCCATTGCAAAGCAGCGTGGCTTGGACGTTGGACATAGGACATA
>NZ_KV814024.1:0-3086 GCF_001813815.1 Corynebacterium sp. HMSC076D02 | reverse complement strand
TTGTTTCCCTTTGCTGCCACTCTTGGGACTGTCGATAGAATTGTTTAATCGACACTGTGTAAACAATGTTTACCACACGTAAGACTGGTGGAGTCTTCTCAAACTCTTTAACAGCATCATGAGCGGCGCGCGCCACAGAGAGGAAGGACGCTTCCGTGGGCGCACTGCCATTTATCGGCTACCAACCATGTCCCCATCTGCACTCATCGCCATGCTGGTCTGGATGCTCATTGCCCAGATACGACGCGCAGGATTGGGAACAGGAATCATCAGAGCGTTAGGCGGAGTAATCGCCTGGGTAATCATCTGGTTCTTCCTCACCTTCCTCGGCGTGATGGTTTGCTCCATGGCTGACCACTACGAGCGCGCTACGGACGAGACCAACGACTCGCCATACTCCAACCCGTATGACGCCGCGCCCGTCAACCCCGGTGAGTAGTACGACCTGAACGAGCAACAGTAGCCGCAGCCGCTAACGTCGAAGACTGTCTTTCTCTCTACTGACTACTGGTCGCCATTGTCATCGGCATCATCGCCGCCAGCGTCCTTAGTGGCGCTGGCGGCTTCGTCGTTGTCCCGGCCCTCATCATTGCCAGCGTGCGACTCATCGTCTCCAGAGGAGTCCTCCGCACTAGGGGAGGACTCCTTAGCAGTCTTGAGCATGTCGTTGAAATCGCGCTGGCTTACACCGACGAGCTCGCGCACGAGTTCTTTAGGTTCCCCTAGGTCGATAATGGACTGCGAGGCTTGACCAATCTTTTCGTTCAACTTGTCTCGTTGCTCAATAAGGCTGAGCAACGAGTTGATGCTCTTCTTCCGGTCGCGCAGCTTACGCTGTTCTTCTTCGAGACGCTGACGCAGTTCCTGACGCTTCTTCAAACTTCTACTTGCGGTAACCATAAACCCACAATGCCAGCGCACACACCGCCCCGCTCCTGACACAAACACCACGCGGGAAGTTCGGCGTAATCGGAAGCAAGCAGTGGACTATCCCTGCAGTCTCTCGACAGCGCTGTAGACCTGCAGCCGTGGGCGCGAGCGCCCTTTTTACAACACACTATATGCACTCTTAGTGTTAATCGGGTTTTGGCTGCTAGACTAGGGCGCATGATGACCCTGCGCGTAGTCAATAGCGGAACAGGTTATGAGTACCTGTTGCGCTCTGTGGCTACCAATGATGGGCCGACAGATGCGCCAAGTTTGTCGAAGTATTACGACGCGAAAGGCACCCCGCCAGGTCGTTGGTTAGGCTCTGGTTTGGCCGGTTTGAACACCGAAACGGTCACCGAAGGTGGGGAAGTTACCGAGTCTCAAATGGCCGCGTTGTATGGCGTAGGTCTGCACCCAGATGCGGATATGAAGATGTCCGAAGGTCAGAAAATCAAAGACGTACAGTTGGGGCGTCCTTTCGCTAATTTCACTAATGATGTGCCGGTTTTGGTGGCACTTCGTGACGCGGAGCGCCGCCATAGGCAGACAACGGGCACGTTGATGAGCAAGCAAGAACGCGCCGAGTTAGTCCAGGATATTGGCCGAGAATTCTTCATTGAAGAACACGGAGTCGAGCCGCAATCGGGCCGGGAAGTCGTCAACTGGGTCAATGGTTTAAAGGACAATGTGCGTCAGTCTGTGTCGGGTTTTGACCTGACTTTTTCGCCTGCTAAGTCCGTGTCGGTGGCGTGGGCATTGTCTGATGAGAAGACCGCGCAGCGTATTGAGGCGCTTCATCACCAGGCCGTAAAGGAAGCTATGGCGTGGGCAGAAGACAACGCTTTGTTTACCCGAGTTGGCAAGCAAGGGCGTGAGCAAGTCAAGACGAAAGGCTTCGTCGCGTCGGAGTTTAAGCACTACGATACGCGCGCAGGAGACCCGGATCTGCACTCGCACGTGCTGGTATCCAACAAGGTTCAGACCGAAGATGGGCGCTGGTTGTCCATCGATGGGTACACCTTGATGAAGTATCATCAGTCGATTTCGCACCGCTATGATTCCATCTTGAACACCCTGCTTTCTAACGAGATGGGCTACACTTTCACCGCCTGCGACCATGGGGTCAACAAGGAACCTACGTGGGAGATTGACGGTATTTCGCAGTCGCTGATGGAGTCTTTTTCCAAGCGTCGACGCGGCGCACAGCCGGTCTATAAGCGACTCGTGGAAGAGTTTGTTGCCGCGCGTGGTGCAACCCCTAACTCGGTTGAGGTGGGTCGGTTGTGGCAGCAAGCTATCTTGGAAACCCGTGATGCAAAGCGTGAACCAGAAAGCCTTGCAGAGCTTCGCGCAGGCTGGAAAGCGGAAGTCTCCGCGCGTGATACTGGGGCAGAGGAACTCGCTGCCATCGCCCAACTTGCCGCAGATTCTGGACGTGATGAGCGTCCAGTCTTTCGTTCCGAGGACCACCTTTCAGGTCTTATCGACGAGGTTTTAGACACCGTTGTCAGACGTCGTTCTTACTTTCGCGCCTCGCATGTAGCGACTGCTGCGGGTGGAAAACTCCAAGGCTATCGCTTCGATTCTCTTTCCGAGCGCGACCTTATCCACGCCACTGTGGTGGAAGCAATTGTTCGCGATAAGGCCATTTCCTTGAATGATTTCGACGTCCTGGAACTGCCCGAAGCCCTGAAGAACTCGGCTGGAAAGGCCCGGGATGCCCGCGCTGATAGCGAGCTTTATACCACCCAGGACATCCTCGATACCGAAGACAAAGCACTGGGCGCACTCAACGAACCGGTGGCCGCATTCGCACCATCTGCAGCGATTGATAAAGCACTGGATGAACACGAAGCAGAGGCTGGGTTCCGCCTTAACGCAGGGCAGGAATCCATGGCCCGCTACCTCCTTACCTGCGGCACACTCGCCGCTACCGGCGTAGGCCCGGCAGGTACTGGCAAGACTGCATCTATGCGTCTGGTTGCCAACGTGTGGGCCAATGAAGGCCGCAACGTGATTGGTCTGGCCCCGTCTGCCCAGGCGGCAGAGGTGTTGTCGAAAGACTTAGGTTTTGATGCTTTTACCATCGACAAACTCACCTACACCTGGCGTGGAAACCACCCAACAAAGCCCGGCCATAGTCTTAAAGACCTTCC
>NZ_KV814023.1:0-230 GCF_001813815.1 Corynebacterium sp. HMSC076D02 | reverse complement strand
CTGGGGATTTGTGTTGTTTGTGGGGTGGGGGCTAAATTAATCGAGGTCGCAACGAGTTGGCCGTGAGGTTAACTAAGTTGTGGTTCGGATGAATTTTTCTTCTTCGATTTGACATTGATTGAATCGGTGGGTAAGTTATTCCGAGTCGCTTCGAGAGCAAGGGGCTGGATAAAAGGCTTCTGGTTGTCGTTGTCGTGATGATGTCTGAGAACTCAATAGTGTGCCAATGT
>NZ_KV814022.1:0-416 GCF_001813815.1 Corynebacterium sp. HMSC076D02 | reverse complement strand
GGTGCGCATATTTACCAATATTCGACTAGTTATCCACAGGGTTTTACCTGCACGTTTACCTATTTTCCCAGGTGGCTTATAACTATATCCCTGTAGTTCTATATCCCCACAGGGGATCCACCAATCAACACCACCAGAAGCTTAAGACCGAAAGGCTCCCGCCTCACCTTCGGCTCGTTGGGCTGCCGCCCAAATCGCAAGCGATTTGGTTGCCACCAAAACACCCCACCACAACCGCAGTCCTATGACCCTCCACGTATCCTTGTGTCTTCTAGACTGTCTTGGAAAAGAAAAGAGCGGCAAAGAATCAGAAAAGGTAACTAAGTGCCCCAGGGGCGCTACACAGAAAACAGTGCTGCCGTTATGTTCGATAGCGTTTAGGCTTCCATGTCGGTATGGGACTCTAGGCTTGGGGC
>NZ_KV814021.1:0-994 GCF_001813815.1 Corynebacterium sp. HMSC076D02 | reverse complement strand
CCACCCGCCAGGACCTGGCCTGCCAGTCAGGAACTTGCCGATACCACCGGGTCTTCTTATCCAGCTCAGGAGCATATTTCTGGACCCAGCGGTAGATCGTGGTGTGATCGACCGGCACTCCCCGCTCGGTCATCATCTCTTCGAGGTCGCGATAGCTCACGCCGTAGCGGCAGTACCACCGCACCGCCCACAGGATGATTTCACGAGGGAACTGCCGACCGGAGAAGATGCCCATGGACCTGATTATTCCACGCCGGTCTTCCTACTGCCCCAACTTTGCAACAGCACCTTTCAAGAAACATCTTCAATCTTTCCACGAAACCCCTGGCCGGCCGAAGGAAAACGGCGCTCAATAAAAGGAAACTCCCCTAGTGCTTCTCGTCGTTGGGAGCACTAGGGGAGAAGCCACCTGCGGGGGGGATTGTGGCTTTTTATTTTCCTTCCGTCCGACTATGCGCCGGGGGAGGTGCGCTGCGGACACCCAAAACCATACCGCCTTACAACGCGCCCGCAACCGGAATATCCCTCAGCAAGTGGATAGCTTTAAATTTCGAGATGCGCATATATGCATATGTGCATATCAGTACATGCGCATAAAGTGATTTTTAGTTCAGCTCTCTACTTAATGGTTTCCCTCCACATAGCATGATATACACACATGCGCATGTCGCTACCTGGAGAGATCTTCTCTAAATCTATTCTTGCTTTATGACTCGAGTAATTTCCGTGATTCAGTCGAAGGGCGGGACAGGGAAGACCACACTTTCGGTAATGCTCGCAGAGGCAATTCGGAAGATGGGTTATACGGTTGCAGTCGCAGACGGCGACCCCCAGCAATCTGCCACCCGATGGGCGAGCAGAGTAAAGGATTTTCCATTTCCCATCGAATCTGTCCGCAGTTCAAATGATTTCCCTGGAGTAGTCAGGAGAGGGAACAATCCGGACTTTCTTATAGTCGACACCCCTCCAGGTGGTTTAGCTTTCATAACCGAAA
>NZ_KV814020.1:0-1312 GCF_001813815.1 Corynebacterium sp. HMSC076D02 | reverse complement strand
CCAGGCAGATTGGTGTGCTGCACCACGAGGCGCACAGACAAAGGCTCCCCAATGAGCGCCTGTGGGCCTAGCGTTGTGGATGTGATCACCTGTGTCGTCCACTACACCATCGACCCCGACCAGATCGCAGCCTTTGAACAGTTCGCCCGCGCTTGGATGCGGCATGTCGACGAACACGGCGGCACCCACCACGGGTACTACCTACCCGCGGAAGGTGTGAGTGACCGTGCGGAATCCCTGTTCAGCTTCCCCAGCCTGGCTGCCTACGAGCAGTACCGCACCTTGTTCGGCACCCACTCGGACTTCATCGCCGCTGACCGGATTCGAGACGAGTCCGAGTGCGTCCTGCGGTACGAGCGCACCTTCATGCGGCCGCTCCTACCCCAGGGACACTGAAAGGGACTCCGGCAGCACGCTCGGCACAACCCACAACGCCGCAGGTCAGCGCGTACAGATGGGTGTACCCGATTGCGAAGTGGATCTAGCGGGCTCTAACCCGGAGGGGTAGGCGATTCCACATCCTTAAATATAGGGGTGCGGCACGGAGTGTCGTCGATAAATAACCATTTGATGCGCGCGTGCGGAATTAACAACGAAATACCGCTAAAACAGACAACATATGGGGTGCACAGAAACACATATAAGTTCTGCGGAAAACCTATAGGGTGCGTCGCTAAAAACCGCTGTGCGCGAAAAACATAAAGGGTTTACGGACCCGGTCCCAGACCCCTCAATACTCTGAGCCGGAAGAATGGAAAGTGGAAGGTTGATGTATCCCCACTATTTATTTTTTCCGTTTTTCGGAGTACATCGGGAGCTACAACTGCGGACCAGCTCTGTGTGAACTAGATGAGAAGGCGCAGCAGCGAATCATCGACGCTGGACAGTTGGTGCTGCGGGCACGCGAGCGGCACCCCCAGCGGTCACTCGCGGAGCACTACAACCCGTTATCGATGGACCCAATTCTGCTCAAGGCTCACAACAACTTGGACCGGGAAGTCGATAAGGCTTTCGATGTGGCACGCAAACTCACCAACGAGCGCCAGCGCCAGGAGCTACTGTTCGCCAGCTACGGGGAGTTGGCGAGGGGCTATGTCTCCTCGCTTTCATCAAAATCTAAACCACCAGCAGGGTCGTTCCCCGTGCGGGTGATTTTGATCGGTCCCGCTGCTGGGTGTAGAACCCTGTCGCTGGCAACGCCGGGAACTATGACTGTGCCCGACGAGAACACGTCACTGCCATAACGCGGCTCACGGTAGACGAACATGGGTCGTTCACTACTACTGGTGGATTTCGGTTTTGGTGGTGGGGG
>NZ_KV814019.1:0-12347 GCF_001813815.1 Corynebacterium sp. HMSC076D02 | reverse complement strand
AAAGGGTGCTCCGATTCCGCTGTTGTGGGGCCACAATATGGCCGATCCGGACTTCAATATCGGCATGGTGACCTCCGCTGAGGAGGATGAGCATGGGCTGAAAGTGGTCTGCGAGCTTGATACCGACTCGCCGAAGGGCGCCCAGGTTCACCGCCTACTTAAGCAGGGCCGCGTCCGGGAAATGAGCTTTGCTTTCGCCGCTACTTCTAGTGAGTACGGCGAGCTTGACGGTAAAAGCGTGCGGTTCCTCAAGGAAGTTGACCTGTTTGAGGTGTCCGTGGTGCCGCTCGGCGCGAATCCGGAGACCGAGGTGCTGGCGGTGAAATCCCCGACGGTGAACCTGGCACTGCCGGAGACTTTAGCGGAGCGATTCCTGGAGGTTCTGGGCGGGAAGTCCCTGGGCGGGCCACCGGGGACTGATGAAGAAGACGATGACGATGAAGATACCCCCGATTCTGAGGATGAGGCCTCGGATGAGGGGGATTCGTCATCTGAGGTCACTGATAGCGGTGGCGAGGACGAGCCCGGCGAGGATGCCGGTGAATCCGATGAAGACGATGAGGACGAGGAAGGCCGTAAAGCGGACCTTAACCGATTCGAGACCATGTTCCGCGCCGTGGGGCGCGACTAACTGAAAGGAACCATCAACATGACTGTTGAACTGAAGAAGCGTCGCGCCAAGCTGGCCGACGAGGGCCTTAAGATTGTCACTGAGGCTAAGTCCGCGGGCGCTCCGTCCGCTGAGCAGGTATCCCGTCTTAAGGACATCGAGTCCGAACTGGGCACGCTGGATGCTCAGCTTAAGGCGGCGGAGAATTTCGGCTCCTATGAGCAGCTTTTCAAGGGTATGCCGGAGGCCAAGAAGGAGGAAGCCGCCCGTACCCTGGGTGAGCACTTCCTTAAGTCCGCAGGTGACCTGTCTGTTCTGCGTGACCGTTCTAACTCCACTGTTTCTGCGACGGAGTTTAAGGCGAACACTGATACCGTCACCACTTCCGGTGATGCGCTGACTCCGGTGCTGACCGATGTGGACAAGACTGTTGTCCACGGTAAGCGTGACCGTCCGGTTCTGGCTGACCTCCTCGGCTCCGGAACCATCTCCGGCAACGCCATCAGCTACTTCATTGAGGGCGCGTTCGAGGGCGACTTTGGCACCGTGGCTGAGGGAGCGCAGAAGCCTCAGGTACATGTGGCGAACCCGACCGCAGTCACTGACCCGCTGCGCAAGATTGCCGCATGGATCACCATCACCGATGAATTCCTTGAGGATCTCCCGTTCCTCAAGTCCGAGATTGATAACCGCCTGCTGTACAAGCTGGCCATCTTCGAGGAAAAGCAGCTGCTTTCCGGCGATGGTATGGGCAACAACATTAAGGGCCTGCTCAACCGCGACGGCCTGCAGGTTGATACCGCTGCCACTATCGATGAGGTGCCGGATAAGGTGTTCTCCGCTACCACGAAGGTTTCCCTGGCTACGGAGCTGACCACCGATGGCGTGATGATTAACCCGGCTGACTATGAGCCGATCCGCCTGAAGAAGGACGGCAATGGCCAGTACTACGGTGGTGGCTTCTTCCAGGGCGCGTACGGCAACGGCGCCGTCATGGAGCAGCCGGGCCTGTGGGGCCTGCGCACCGTTGTCACCCCAGCCATCCCGAAGGGCACCGTCCTCGTCGGCGCGTTCGGCCTGGGCGGCACCGTGTACCGCAAGGGCGGTGTGCGCGTGGAGGCCACGAACACCCACGCGGATAACTTCACCACCAACAAGGTGACCATCCGTGCTGAGGAGCGCCTGGCCTTGGCAGTGCGCTACCCGTCCGCTTTCGTCAAGCTGACCGTGGGCGGTGCCGAAGCCTAATGAAGCTCTACAAGCGCATCGGCGAGAACGGCTTTGAGCACATTGTTCAGGCCGAGTCCGACGAGGTAGCGGCTCACATGGGGCTGCTGCCTTACCAGGCAGAGACCAAGGAGCGGAAGCCGGCTAACAAGGCTAGCCGTGGAGCAACCAAGACCACTAAGCCGGAACCGAAGGAGTGAGGTAAATGACTGAGCCGCTGGAACCCCCAGAGCTGACGCCTGAGCAGGTCACGGCCCTGTCTGGCGGCTTAGTACCTGCCTCTACGCCTGGGCTGGCGGAGAAAATCAACGCCACGCTCGCCGGCATTCGCAGACTGTGCGGCTGGCACGTGTTCCCCGTGAAGGAAGAGACCATCACTGTTGATGCGTTCGGCGGGACGCTGCTGCGTCTACCGACGATGCACGTGGAGGACATCTCCCGAGTCGCTATCCGCGGCAACGAGGTTGAACCTTCTAACTTTGGGTGGTCTCAGTCCGGAATGCTCGAGCTCTACGAGGGGGAGTTTCCTGACCGGTTTAGGTCGGTTGAGGTGACTCTGCGTCATGGGTTCGACCAGGCCCCTGACCTTTTGCGCATTGCTGCCGAGATTGTTCAGCGGTCGGTACTCGCTGGTACAGGCGGCAACGTCAGCGTTGGTGGTATCAGTGTTGGTGCCCCGGCTGGCGGCGGGGGCGGTGGGTCCATCACTCCGATGGCTACTGAGTGGCGCATCATCGACCAGTACAAGTTGCGTGAATGGCCATGATGCAGCTGATTTTCACCGAGCGGGTCGAGATTCTTCGCCCGCGGCGCATCCGTGGTGACTATGGCGGTTTCGTTGAGTCCTGGGATGACCCGGAGGTCATTCCTATCGCCGCGCCGGTCAGTGTTCAGCAGGTGTCCACGAGTGAGGACGAGACAGGCAGTAGTCAGCTTGTTGTGACGAAATGGCGCCTATATTCGCAGCCTCCGCATGTGCTCGACCAGCTTGAAACCAATGACCGTATTCGGGTTATTGGTGGTGTTGGTGGCACGTGGGTGGTGGGTGACCCGGAGCACTGGCGTGGGCCGTTACTTCCGCACACTGAGGTTGATTTGGAGGTCTACCGTGGTACGAGTCGAGCTTGATGCAGACGCCATTTTCCAGCAGGTGATGAATACCAACGCGGTCCATGCGAAAGTACATAATCGTGCCGCAAAGATTTCCACCAAGATTCGCCGTGACCTGAATAAGGCAGGTATTGAGGCCGGTGTGGAGGTCAAGGAGTACGCGCATGCGAATGGCCGCTTTGGCCTGAACATCGTTGGTCACGTTGACGATAAGGATGCGCGGCGTGCTGGGCGCATTGCTCGCCGTGCTGGAAGGAGTGTACGTCGATGAACGATGTGGACATCCTCAAGTTCGCCATTGATGCGGTGGCGGATGTTCTCGGAGATGAGTTGTGGGTGGCGGATCATCTGCCTCCCGCGGACGAGCTCGAGAAGCTGACCCCCGCGGTCACGGTTGACCTCCTCCCCGGCAGCGAGGTCGTGCCGTGGGGCGCGGATACGGGCGAGTACATCTCCGAGATTATTTCTCTTGATGTGGAGGTAGTCGGGGTGTCTCGCGCTCAATGCACGCCGGTAGGGGACAGGGTGCGCGCCGCGCTGCACCAGCTGCCGTTCCTAGAGGGCAGTGGTGTTAAAAGCGTGGATTGTCCTCGGTTTTCTACGCGTGAGGATATTAACCCGCAGCTCCGGGTCTTGGGGGCTGTAGTTGATTTGATGGTGCTCAAGACCTAGCTAAGCATTGTCGCTTAAGTTTCCATCCCGTTCGGGGCGTGTGCCCTGGGCGGGTTTTCTATGCCCAATCATTCTTTGAAAGGAATACATCATGGCAGACCAGAAGACTCTGGAGGGCTTTAATGCCCGCAAGGCCCGCGTCGGTATGACCGGTGCCGTCCGCTCCTCCGCCCTCGGCACCGAACCGGTACCGTTCGGAGAGAAGTACGACACTGATACCCATTACAACCTGGGCTACATCTCCCCGGACGGTCTGGAGATTAGCTTCGATGAGGATAAGCAGGAATACATTCCTTGGCAGGAAGTTTCCGCCATCCGCACCGACATCACCAAGGCAGTGAAGTCCGTCAAGCTGACCCTGTGGGAGACCGGCATTGAGAACTTCGCGAAGTTCCTTGGCGTGTCCGAGGATGCGCTGGAGGACCAGGGTGACGGCTCCTTCGCCTTCTACGAGGACGCGCTGCCGCAGTTCGGCCACGAGCACCTGCACATTGACGTGGTCGATGGTGACAAGGCTTTGCGCCTGGACCTGCTGGACGCGCAGATTACCGAGCGTGGCTCGATGGTCTTCAAGAAGGACGAGATGTTCGGCCTTGAGGTTACCTACACCTCCTACCCGGCATCCTACGAGGACTACAACGCCACCCTCCCTGAAGGTGTTGGTAAGACCGCTCGCTGGCAGATGAACTCCGCCTGGGCTACGGGTGGAGCGAACACGTCCGCAGCTACGGACGGTTCCACTCCGCTGTCCATCTCCACGAGCTCGCTGCCCGCCGGTAAGCAGAACGCGGAGTACAACGCGACCGTAGCCGTCAAGGGCGGCAAAGCTCCGTACACCTACGCGGTGTCCACCGGCAACCTTCCGGCAGGCCTGACCATCAACGAGTCGACCGGCGCTATCACCGGTACTCCGACCGCTGCCGGAGAGTCCACCTTCACCGTGAAGGCAACTGATGCGGGCAAGCTGTCGGCAACTAAGCAGCTGACCATCAACGTCACTGCTGCCTAATTCACCTTCCTTGGGGTAGGGGTGCGGGAACCAAAAATTGGCTGGCCCGCCCGCTCCCCGCAAAAACCTTTCCGCACTAAAGGGCCAGCCACCCTAAGACTTTTGAAAGGGGACCAGCCATGTCCAATATCAATCTTGACGCCCTCATTGAGCAGCGAGCAGAAGCCACCGGCTCCAACAAGGGGCGAATCCCATTCGACTTCAAGGGCGAAACCTACGATTTCCAGGACCCGCTGACTCTGACCGATGATGACAAGGAAGAGCTGCAGGCCATTGATTGGGAGCCTGACCTTGCCGCCTGGTACATGGGCGATGAGCAGTACGAAAAATTCGTTACCGCGGGCGGCTCCTCGAACCTGTGGTTCCTCGTGTTCAACGAGTACATGGAGCGTAATCAGGATATTGATTCTTCGGGAAAAGGTACTCGACTGAATCGCTCCTCGCGTCGTTCGGCGGCCCGGAAGCAGCGGAAGCGTCGCTAGAAGCCCACTACGGGAAAGATGTCCTCGGCCAGTTCTACCGAGGGGACATCACACTGCGGAAACTACGAGTTCTCCTAGAGGGGCTGCCGCCGGACGCTCCGGCATTCTGGCTGGAAACCCCGAATGGGGCGCGCACCCCGTGGACTCTGGCGGACGCGCAAATCTGGCGCCTCTTCTGGGCCACGGCCACCGCCGCCACCGGCTTGTCCGGTGTGGATAAGGGCAAAACCATTTTCGACAACATGCCCCAGTTCCCGTGGTCGAAACCTGTCAATCAATCGTCCTATGGCTCGTTCGGTGACCACTCACCGGAGGAGGTCTTGGACTATCTCGACTCGCTTTAGGAGGCCGTCATGTCCGATGCCGTGTGGGTACCAGTAAACGCCGAGATGAAGGGCTTCATCGGCACGCTGGTAAAGGAGGCGTCGGGCGCGGCGAAAAAGGGCGGCGAGATTGTCGAGAAGGAGTTCGCCGCAAGCGGTAAGCGCGCCGGCGAGTCCATGGCTAGTGGACTGCAGGCGTCTGCGGCGAAAGTCTCCCAAGTCTCCACTAAGCTCGCGACGGCACGTAAGGCTGAGGCCCAGGCGGCAGCGGACGTGGGAACTGCGGAAGCGAAGCTCGAGAACCTACGTAATTCTGGCAATGCCAAGGCGTCGGAGCTCGCGAAGGCAGAGCAGCAGCTCGAGACGGCGAAGAACAAGCAGGCCGATGCGGCAGTGCGTGTGTCTCGTGAGGAGAAGAACCTAGACGCCGCCCGCAGCGGTGGGCAGACTAAGTCCACTGCGCTGGCGCGTGCGGAAGACCAGCTGGCGAATGCGCGTACCTCCCAGCAGACCGCGTCGGCGAAGATCCGCACCGCGGAGATTCAGCTTGATGAAGCTCGTGCGAATGCGAAGTCTAAGTCTGACGCGGTATCCGCTGCCGAGAAGAACCTTATGGATACTCGCGACCGTTACGGCGCGAACACTAAGCAGACTGCCGCCGCGGAGCGACAGCTCGAATCGGCGAAGAAGCAGGCGGCAACGGCGAACAATCAGGTCGCTACTGCCGAGGGTCGTGTCAAGCGAACCCGTGCGGAATCTCAGAGCGCTGCCGATACCTTGAAGGCTAAGGAACTTAGCTTGAAGGCCGTGCAGGAAGACTTGGCGCGGTCTTCGCAGCGGGCAGCGGAAAAGACGAGGACCATGGGTGACTCGTTTAAGAGCGCCGCGGGCAAGGCTGCTGATTTCGCTGGTAAGTACAAGGTGCATGCCACTGCCGCGTTGGGTGGTATTGGTCTCATCGCAAAGGAGTCGATTTCTTACGCGGCGGAGGCCGAGCAGTCCTACGGTGCTGTGGAATCCATTTTTGGTGACCACGCGCAGGGCATTATTTCCGCGTCTAAGGGTGCTGCCGAAGCAGTAGGTCTGTCCGGTCGTGAGTACCGCGAGCTGACGGCTTCGACGGGTGCGATGTTGAAGAACATGGGTATGCCCATGGACGAGGTGGCGTCGAAATCGCAGAACCTCGTTGGTGTGGCATCTGACCTCGCGGCGACCTTCGGCGGTTCCACAAAGGATGCTATCGAAGCTGTGAACGCGCTCATGCGTGGCGAAGCCGACCCTATTGAACGATATGGCGTTTCCATTAAGCAGTCGGATATTAACGCTCGCATGGCTGCTAAGGGTCTGGATAAGTTGACCGGGTCTGCCGCTAAGCAGGCCCAGGCGCAGACCTTGCTGGAAATGCTGACTGAACAGACCTCGTCTGCACAGGGCCAGTTTGGCCGTGAGACGGATACTGCGGCTCATAAGCAGCAGGTAGCTACGGCGAAGTTCAATGATGCTAAGGAAGCAATCGGTACTGGTTTGCTGCCGATGTTTGCTGAGCTCGCGTCGAAGGGTGCGGTTCTTGCTGGCGTGATTGGGCGCCACCCGAAGGTGTTCTTGGCGTTGGGTACAGCCGTAGGGATTGCTGCTGCTGCAATTGTGGCGATGGCGACCGTTGCTCCAATTTTTACTGCGATTAGCGGCGCCGCTGCCGCTGCAGAGATGTCCATGTGGGGATACGTTGCAGCCCAGGCTGCGGCGATCGCTCCAATTCTTGCAGTGGTCGCCGCGGTCGCCGCGGTCGGTGTGGCTCTGTGGGCATTCTTTACCAAGACGGAAATCGGCCGAAACATGTGGGAGGCTTTCACCCATGCTCTGGCCGCTGGCTGGGATTGGGTGGTCGAGAAGTTTAAGGCTGGACTGGATTGGATTCAGTCTACTTTCGGCCCAGTGTTCTCCCAGATTGGTGACATGATTTCTGGCGCGTGGGATGCCACGGTGGAGAAGGTTACTGGTGCGGTCGATAGGGTGAAGGAGATTTTTTCCGGCGCCCTCGATTTCTTGAAGACCGGTGACACGACTGACTATGCCGCTGCTCTGGGTATTAGTGAGGATTCCCCAATCTTCACGGCTCTGACGTTCTTCCGCGACCGCGTCGTGGACTTGAAGAATGTTGCCGTTGCCGCGTGGGATTTTATGAAGGCCAAGTGGGCGGAGTTCACGACCGGGTTCGGGCAGTTTTATCAAACCTGGATTGCGCCGATTGTTGACGCCATGATGATGGGCTTCCAGTTCCTGGGCTCTGTTGTGTCTGCGGCGTTTAACGGCATTTGGACGGCTATCCAGTTCGTCGGCAGCGTCATTTCTGCTGTGTGGTCTGGGGCGATTCAGCCCGTCCTGTCGCTGTTTATGTCCGTAGTGTCGTCGGTGGCGTCGTTTGTCGTGCCGATTTTCACCGCCGTGATTGGCGGCGCCTTCCGCACGATGGGGTCGCTTATCTCCAACGTGTGGAACGGTGTTATCCGCCCCGCGTGGGATTTCTTCCGTAATGCGGCCGGCCTTCTGGCGGACGTGCTCACGGGTAACTTCTCGAATATCCGTAATCGTTTCAGCTCGATGGGCCAAGCGATTTCCAACATCGTCCACGGCGTTATCAACTCGGCGATGAACTTCTTCCGGTCCATCTTTGAGAATGCGAAGCGGGTTGCCGCCTCCTTCGGTCAAGCTATTGGCCGAATGGTTGGCACGGTTCGCAACAAGATTGGCGAGATGATGGGCGTGCTCGGCCAGATTCCGAGCAAGGTTCAGGGCGTCTTCGCTTCGGCTGGTTCGTGGCTGGTCAACGCCGGTAAGAACATCATCAACGGCCTCATTAACGGCATTAAGTCGATGTTCGGCCAGGTGGGTAACGCAATTGGTTCGGTGATGCCGGACAAGATTCGCGGCATGCTTGGCTTCATGGACGGCGGCGTCTACATGGCGCAGGGTGGTATCACCCGCGCCTACATCGACGGTGGTATCGACAAGCTGGAGCGCTACGCTAATGGTGGCTCGAAAGAGCAGCATAAGGCGCAGATTGCTAAAGGCGGCGCGTGGCGTGTGTGGGCTGAGCCAGAAACCGGCGGCGAATCCTACATCCCACTAGCCAAGTCCAAGCGCAAGCGCTCTACACAGATTCTTGCCAAGACTGCCGATATTTTCGGCCTGACGGTGCTGGATAAGAAGGGGCAGCCGGTCACACCAGGCACGTCTGCCCAGGTAGCCCCGGCGCGAGCCCAGTACTTCGCGGACGGCGGTATCACTGCTAAGGACTTGCGGGCTTTTGCGGAAGGTGCCCGAGTCAACGGCTATCAGGCGTCGCGCTCTCTTGAGGGCGCACCATATGTGTTTGGTGGCTCGAACTGGGGTGACTGTTCTGGCACCGCGTCGGCTTTCGCCGCGCTCGCCAGCGGCCTGAACCCGTTCCCGCGTAAGTTCTTTACAGGCGATGAAGCTGCTTGGTTGTCCTCGCATGGATTCCAACGAGGTCGCGGTAAGCAGGGTGACCTGCGAATTGGCTTTAAGAATGGTGGCCCAGCTGGCGGGCATACCGCTTCGACGCTGCCGGACGGCACGAACGTGGAGATGGGTGGCGGTCGCGGTAACGGCCAGATTGGCGGTGCTGCTGCTGGCGCGTGGGACTCGTACTTTAACGAGTTCTTCTATAAGACCATTCAGCCGCCGAAGCCGCCGAAGATGAACAAGATTCTCGACCAGAATGAGCTGCCGGACGGCACAAGCATGACCCTTGACGGCGTTCCCGTCACGGTGAGTGCCGATGAGGCCACTGGTAGCACTGGTGAGAGCACGGTCACGGTCGCGTTGTCTCCGGAGGATGCGGCTAAGGCCACCGCGGCGAAGGGCCTGGGCGACCAGTCCCTTTTGGATTTCGCGGTAGACGGCATCTTCGACATGCTGGGGATGAAAGACTCCCTGACGAAGAAGCTGCTGACGTCCAAGGGGTCTGACCTGTTCCCGAGTGGTGACTCCATCGTGACCACGACGACGAAGGACCAAGCGCGGACCTCCGTGGCGAAGGGCCATGCCGAGGCAATCCAAAAGGATGCCGACAGCAACCTTGATGCCAAGGAGGCTGCTAAGGATCCGCAGTTGGGCCAAGCGAAAAAGGAAGAGGCGAAGCCTAAAGCGAAGTGGGGCGAGGAATTCTTCGCATACGAAATTGCTCGCTCTGCAAAGTCCAAGGGTTTGCCTGTTGAGGGCGCTGCTATTGGTGAAGCGACCGCGCTGGTAGAGACCGGTAGCCCGCTGAAAATGTGGGCGAACCGTGCTGTCCCGGAGTCGCTGAACTACAAGCATGATGCTGTCGGCAGTGACTATGACTCCATAGGCCTGTTCCAGCAGCGTAACGCAGGCTGGGGCACCGTCAAGCAACGTATGACCCCATTCGAGAGTGCTGGCATGTTCTTTGATGCCATGCTGCGCAAGTTCCCTAACTGGAAGAGCATGGACCCCGGGGCCGTTGCCCAGGGCGTACAGGTTTCGGCCTACCCAGACCGCTACGCGAAGCAGATGGGGCGCGGCATGCAGCTCGCTAAGGACTCCGGTGTGTTTGGCGGAGAATTTAAAGACGCTAAGAAGTCTGTCTTTGACTTGAGGACAGCGTTTAAGGAGTTTTCTGCATCGTGGGATGATGCAGACTTTGGGCTGGCGGAGACTGCACGTCTATTGAAGAATGAGGGCGCTGCACGCGGATTGCTCAACTCTGTTGCAGAGAAGGGCAAGAAGCGTACCGGTGTCCCATCCTCAACGGCGGCGCCGGTGGCTTCGTATAAGCGCCTCATGCAGACAGGTGACTATGACGGAAAGATGAGCCAAATCGGCATTGAAGAAGACCATGACTTGGTTGGTGCTGTGATTGATGCACGTCGCGCAGGAGCGGTTTTTGACAGTGGCGGTATTGGCCGCGGCAAAGGCCTCTTAACTAAGGACGTAGTCGCTCCTGAGCGTGTTCTTTCTCCGCAGCAGACTCGCGCTTTCGACGATTTGGTTTATAACCAGTTGCCAAAGCAAGAAAAAGACGGAGGGGCTGGCACAACTTTGGTTATCAATCTTGATGGCCAGGAGGTTGTGCGTAAGCGCTTGGATAAGGCTGAGGGTCAGATCACTGTTAACACGGAGGATATTGACACGCTGCGCCGCGGTACTGGAGTGGCTGTGGCTGGGACAACTAGGGGAGGAGTGCTTTAATGCAATTCGACATGTCGCGGATTCATCATGATTCCATCGCGATTACCGTGGTTTCTCCCTCTGGCGATCAGTTTGTGATTGCTGATAATCAGCGCTCAAGGAAGCAGTCAGTCATCCTTTTGAAAGATGGGTTCGCCGGCGGTGAGGGGTCTGTTGATTTCACTGTTGGTGAGTCTGTCACTCGTTATGGAGTTCGTCGAAAAGGTTGGAAAGTCCCGCAGCTCAGTGGTTCGTTGAAAGTTCTCGTGACTGACGATGAACAGGATCTGTCGGTGGCTTTTCGCCGTTGGCGCGCGGCCTGGTCAAGGTTCGAGCCCACAAAGCTCAAAGTGGTGTGGCGAGACGGGCAGTCATCTGAAATTGATGTTGTCCTCGACTCCGCAGCGCCGCTTCCTTCTTCGTTTGTGGGCTTGCATTCGATGGAGGACGAAATTTCGTGGACGAATTTTTCTGGCGTGTGGACAGGCTCTCGGCAGGTATACTCGGGAACTTTCACCAAAGCTTTTCCAGGCGAGTTGCCGCCGTCGCTCCGGCTCAAGTGGGATGGCCGAGCCACTTCTTTCACACTACCTAGCGGTCTGAAGTTGACGCTTGGGCAGGGACCGGGGGAGAGGTTTATCAACCTTGACCGTGGAATGCAGGGGCAAATCACTGACGTGAACGGCGTGGTTGATTCTGATACCTGGTCCTCGCTCCGCGGCGTACTCGTGGGCGAGACACTGACTCCGCATAAGCTTTACACCTTTCAGCTTGGCGCGGGCCTCGAGTTGGAAGCTATTCCTCGATATTTAAGCCCATGGAGGTAGAGCATGGTTAATTGGGAGCAGCATCGCGCCCACCGTGAAGCCGTCAAGGCGACACATGGCCAGTACGTCGGCCTGTTCGATAAGAACTGGGAGCCGATCATGGATATTGAGGACTGGGAAGACGCGGAATTCGGGTCAATTTTTGCTGATGTTGGCAACATGAAGTTGACGATTCCTGGTGAAATTGAGCCGGGCGTAGTCAACCCAGTTGCTGACTATATTTTGCGGAATGATCTTCGCCAGCTCGATAAAGGCGGCTCCCTCGATGCCTTGATTCATGGTGCGTTGCATGTTGTTGTGGAGCGTCCTGGGTTGCGGCGCCGCTGCTACCGAGTGCTTGAGATTGACCCGGAGGACGGTGACCCACAAGGCAACCCTGGAAAGGTGACACTATCCGGCGTTGATTCCATGGAGCACTTAAAGCACTTGCCTTGCTGGGCTGACCCTTCGAACCGCAGCAAAATCGTTCAGCTGCAGTGGGAAGATAGGCAGGATGGTAGTGCGGAAAAGGTCTCTCGCAAGATGATTGGCCGTAATCTAATCGGCTATCAGCAGCCGAGTCTTTTGGGGGCTATGTTCTCTTGGACCAATACCTATACAGAACCGTCGCAGTGGAATGGGTTTAACCCTAATATGCATCCAGTTATTTGTTCCCCGGTTATGTCGGGAAACAAGTCGGAGTGGTGCCTTGTGGCTGCGCGGTGGGATAATGCGTGGGATTTGCTTAAGGCTACGTGGGCGGCGGCTGGTATTCAGCCGATCGCTTGGCTATGGCTTCCGGGCGACCCGCAGCCATTCCCGTCTTATACGACGTTGAATTTGCCTACGACGATTATTGATTTCGCGCCGCGTGCTACAACGTCGGGTGCGGCTGGG
>NZ_KV814018.1:0-40737 GCF_001813815.1 Corynebacterium sp. HMSC076D02 | reverse complement strand
TCTACTCAAACGGAACAAAACCTGGGGCACTTCACAGCGAAGCGTTGCTGTCGTCGATAGCGGCAAACCTCGCAATCGGTTTAGCTCGCATGCGCACGGAATTATGGGGCTCGACGGTGTGAACCCGGTGGAGTACTTGGAAAAGGGGCAAAGCGAGTTTCGTGCTTTCGGCGGCAATTACATAAAAGGCACTGTTGCCAAGCTTGAACCTGCCGAGGGCGGCGCATTGGGCTGGCGAGCTTTTACTGTTGAAGGTGATGAAATCCGTGCCAAACATGTCTTGGTCAGCACGGGTATTACGGATGAATTGCCAGATGTTCCCGGTGTAGAGGAGCTGTGGGGCCAACGAATTTTCCATTGCCCGTATTGCCATGGTTATGAAGTGCGTAATCGTCGAATCGCGGTTATCGGCGGCCTCAATCCGGGATTTACTGTGCGGATGGTGCACTTGCTGCGAAAGTGGAGCCCGAACATTACTTTCTTCCCGAATGGTCTTTCTCTTGGCGAAACAGACCTCAAGCAATTCGCCGCGCGTGGCATCGAGGTAAATAACAAGCCTGTGCAGCAGGTTGCCGCCGATCCTGATTTCTCTGAGGGGCTTATCCTCAGCGTGGATGGGGAAAAGATCCGGTTTGAGTCTTGTTTTGTGGGGCCGGCTTTCCACCCGAACCACCAGCTTTTGATTGAAGCAGGCTGTCAGTACGACGAGGACGGATGGGTTCAGCAATCCAACGGACGTACTTCCCAACAAAATCTGTGGGCTGCAGGCAATGTAACCAGTTCACCAGACCAAGTCCCACAAGCTATGGGAGCCGGAGCTGCCACCGCAATTGCGATCGACCAAGCAATGCTGACCGCTGAATTAAGCGAGCTGGTTTAAGTCAATCTTGCTGGTAGCCAGCTTTCGCTACGCGCTTCATGGCGGGGAAGCCGACCGGCGGGCGGCGGCGGAAAAAGAAAAAGGTCGCTGCTCTGTGTGAAGCAGCGACCATTTCTGTCAGCTTGTGCTGATTGTATTGGTCGGGATAACAGGATTTGAACCTGCGACCTCTTCGTCCCGAACGAAGCGCGCTACCAAGCTGCGCCATATCCCGGAAACCGTCTTAAGCGGTACCCGAATACTTTAACGCAGCCTGAGGGTGAACAACAAAACGCCAGATGAGCGGGGACTCTAGCCTGTGGCCAGGATGCGGCGCTAGTTGGCTTCGGTGATGCGCAGCAGCGTCGCGGAAGGTCGGCAGAAGATGCGCACAGGGGCAAACTTCGAGGTGCCGAGGCCGTTGGAAACGTGCATCTTCATCGGGCCGAAGTCATGCAGACCCTGGACACGAGCGCGGTCGATTCCGCAGTTAGTGACCAGTGCGCGGGAGCCCGGCAGACAGATCTGGCCGCCATGGGTGTGGCCGGATAGGGAAAGCTGGTAGCCGTCGGCAGCGAATTGCTCAAGTACGCGCGGCTCAGGGGCGTGGAGCAGTGCCAATGCCAGGTCCGCATCCGGGTTGGGGGCGCCGGCGATCTCTGAATAGTCATCAAGGTCGTGGTGCGGATCATCCACGCCAGCGACGGCGAGCTTGACGTCGCCCACCTTGAATTCCACGCGAGCCTGGTTGGCGTCGTGCCAGCCACGCTCAATGAATGCCGCACGCATGCCCTTCCATGGCAGGTCAACGTAGGAAGGCTCACGCTTGCGGCCCAACAGGTACTTGAATGGGTTGACCGGACGCGGCGCCCAATAGTCGTTGGTGCCGAAGACGAACAGGCCTGGTCGGTTCAGCAGCGGGCCGAGGGCGCGCAGCGTATCGGGCACGCCGCCCTGGTCCGACAGGTTGTCGCCGGTGTTGACCACCAAATCGGGATTCAGCTTATCCAGCGCCGCAACCCACTCAATTTTTGCTTCTTGCCCCGGAATCATGTGCAGATCCGAGATATGGAGGATGCGGAACTCTTCCTCACCGCGCAAAGTGCCCGCAGGCAGCAGCGGCAGCGTGTACTCTTTCAGCTCAAACTTGGTCAGTTCGGTGTAACCCCACGCCAGGGTGCCAAGGCCAGCGGCGGCAATGCCGCCCATAATCGGGAGAATCTTCACCTAATCAAGCCTACCTGGCGTAGATTGAAGTACATGAGCCAGCTTAAAGAAACCATTCGTGGAGATCTGAAGACCGCAATGAAGGCCCGCGAGAAGGAACGCACCAGCGCTATCCGCGCCCTGCTCGCTGCAATTCAGGCAGAAGAAACCAATGGCGCACGCCATGAACTAACCGATGAAGACGTACTCAAGGTCATCGCACGCGAAATCAAGAAGCGCCGCGAGTCCGCTGAGGTATACGCAGAAAATGGCCGCCAGGAGCTGGCCGACGCCGAGCTTGCCGACGTCCCTTACTTCGAGGCCTACCAGCCAGAGCAGCTTGACGACGCCGAGCTGGACACCCTCGTCGGCGAGGCCATCGCTGAGGTAGAAGCAGAAACCGGTGAGACCGTAACCATCAAGCAGATGGGTAATGTGATGAAGGTTGCCACCGCGAAGGCCGCTGGCCGCGCTGATGGCAAGCGCCTTTCCGCGGCTGTAAAGGCAAAGCTGTCTTAAGCCCTAAAAACGCGTACCGCTCTATGCAAATAAGGCGTTCAATCTCCGCGATCGGAGTGCCTTAAATACATAGAGCGGTATTTTTTATGCCCTTCTAGCTTCTCTAGAAGCTAGAGGCCGAAGAAGCTGCGGATGTCGTTAGCGACGGCGTCGATGTCTTCCTGACGGATGAGCGGCTCCGGCGCGGGTTGCTGCTGTTGCTGATCGCCGGAAGGGGCCGAGTTGGCACCGCCGGTGCCGGTCCGTGCTGCTTCGGCGCCTTGGCCGCTACCGTTGGAGGAAGGTGGAGGTGCGGCAGAAGTGCCGTCGGAAAGCTGCAAAGTGACCTCCGCACCCTTCTTGAGGCCCCTTGGCCCAGTAATCGCGCGGACCACGCGGCCATAAGGCACGCCGTTGCCCTGTACTTGCGAGACCTTTACCTCATAGCCCTCGGCCTCTAGCTTGGAGCGAGCCTCGCTTTCGGACTTGCCGCGGATGCTGTCGAAGAGCGAATTGACCTTGCCCTCGTCATAAGCCTTGTTGTAATTCGGAACCGTGCCCTGTGCTGCGGCCGGAATGCTAGAGGCCATCGCGTAGAAGGAACGCGCGGGCTCAAGGCCGCCGAAGAGATCGCCGTAACCACACTGGCGCACCGGGCTGGTACACAGCGAGGAGGTGTTGGTGCCGTCGTTGTAGATATAAGGGGCGGCAGATATAGCGGAGTTAAAGCCCAGGAATGCGGAGGACTGATTGGACTCTGTAGTACCAGTCTTTGCCGCAGCCTTGCCGTTAAAGCCCATCATCTGTGCGGAGGAAGAGGCAGTGCCCTTTTCGGTATCGGCCGTCATGTTGTTGGTTAGCGCATTGGCAATGTCCTTGTTGACGGCGCGCTCGCAATTCGGAACCTTGAGGTAGACCTCGTTGCCGTCCTTGTCCGTGATCTTGCTGATCGGGTTAGGCTCACACCACATTCCCTCCGAGGCCAAGGTTGCGCCGACGTTAGCCAGCTCCAGCGGATCTACGGCAGTCGGTCCAAGCGTGTAAGAACCCAGGTTGGATTCCTTGATGTGTTGGGCGATCGAGGTGTCCTTGTCGTAGCTGCCCTTTTCGCCATAGGAGCGCAGGCCCAGTTTTACGGACATATCTACTACGTGCTCCACGCCGACCTGCTCGATGAGCTTGATGAAGGTCGTATTCGGCGAGAACGCCAAGGCATCCTGCATGGTCATGGTCGCGGCGTAGTTGCCGGCGTTTTCCACGCAATAGCGGTTAGGTGGGCAGCCCGCGGCACCGCCGGAGCCCAAGCCCTCTGCTTCGTAGCGAGTTGGGACATCGAGCTGATTTTTGATGCCATAACCAGACTCCAGAGCGGCAGCGGCGGTAAAGACCTTGAAGACCGAGCCGGCGCCGTTGCCCACTAGGGAGTGCGGCTGCGGGAGCATGGTTTCGTTCTTGTCGAGGTCCAGACCATAGGTGCGGGAGGAGACCATGGCGAGCACTGGGCGGTTGGACTTGCTGGGCTCGACCACGTTCATTACCTCGGCGACACCGGGTGTATTGGGGTCTGTCTGAGAGCGCACCGCATTGAGTGCTTGGTCTTGTACGTCCGGGTTCAGCGTGGTGCGGATGGTGTAGCCGCCGCGGGCGAGCTGCTCGCGGGAGATGCCCTTTTCTTCTAGGTATTCGATGACGTAATCGCAGAAGAAGCCACGATCCTTGGCGCTGATGCAACCGTTAGGAAGCAGGGAAGGCTTATCGAGTACGCCGAGATCTTGCTGGGCGTACTTATCGGCCTCTGCCTGGGTGATGGAACCGCTATCTGCCATGGACTGCAGCACGAGGTTGCGGCGCGAGAGCACCTCGTCCTTATTGGTAAAGGGGTTGAGGTACTCAGAGGATTGGACCATGCCGGCCAGCATCGCTGCCTGTGGCACGGTGAGCTCAGAAGCATGGGTGCCAAAATAGGTGCGCGCAGCGGCCTCGACGCCGTAGGCGTGATTGCCGAAGGGGACGAGGTTCAGGTAATTGCTGAGGATTTCTTCCTTGTCCAGCTTCTTATCGAGGTCCGTTGCCATGCGCATCTCACGCAGCTTGCGCGGTACCGATTGCTCGATGGCGGCGGCGCGTTCTTCCTCCGTTTTGGCATTGACCAGCAGCAGGTAGTTCTTTACATATTGCTGGTTCAAAGTTGAAGCGCCCTGGGAGACGCCGCCGGAAGCCAAGTTGCTCCAGAGGGCACGGAAATTGCCTTGGAAGTCAACGCCCTCGTGCTCGTAGAACCGGCGATCCTCGATGGCGACGATTGCCTGCTTCATCGGTTTGGAAATCTTCTCGGCGCTAACAGGGTGGCGACGCTGCTCATATATATAGGCCAGGCTGTTGCCTTTGGCGTCCAAAATCGTGGATACGCCCGGGGCGTCGCCAGCAGTGAGATCTTGCAGATCTGACTGCATGGTGTCGTTGGTACGGGCAATTGCCACACCAGAAAGACCCGCAAAGGGGGCAATTACTACGGCGATGAGCGCCCCCACGAGAACCGTGGAGAGGGCAATTTTTCCCAGGGATTTGATGACAGTCACGAGAAACACCCTACGTGGTGAAACTGTGAGCGGGGAAGAATGAACTCCCCCCTAAAGTGTGACGTGTTAGACAAGTGCTTACGCGTGTGAATACACTTACCGTTGTTACATAATATTCCGCACTATGAAACATCTTACAAGCGGCTGCGCTGCTTGCATGGGGTTTCATAAAAATTATTCCCAAAGCCGCGGAATAGGTAGTAGAGGAAGGAGCTACCCAGTCATGACCGTAAGCCTGAAGGTAACGGGAGCGTCTAAGTCTGCAAGTGCGACCGAGCGCGGTGAATGGGTAACTCAAGCAAAGTGCCGTAACGGTGACCCAGACGCATTGTTTGTCCGTGGAGCCGAGCAGCGTAAGGCTGCTGTAATTTGCCGCCACTGCCCGGTGCTCAATGAATGCCGTGCCGATGCCCTCGATAACCGCGTGGAATTTGGCGTATGGGGTGGCCTGACTGAGCGCCAGCGCCGTGCGCTGCTGCGCAAGAACCCGCACATCACCAGCTGGGCACACTACCTAGCTGAGGGCGGCGAACTCATCGGTATTTAACCAAATCGCAGGGTTGGTTAACGCGCCATTTTTGCCCTTAGGCCGGTAGAATATGGTCTATGACTAAATGGGAATACGCTACCGCGCCTGTACTGACTCACGCGACCAAGCAGATCCTCGATTCCTGGGGTGAAGATGGTTGGGAGCTGGTTACCATCACTCCCGGCATGAATCCGGAAAATGTCGTGGCTTACTTCAAGCGTGAGGTGGAGCAGTAATGAGCCATCTCACGCGCCTGGCTGATCTTGGATATTCACTGCCCGAGGTGGCAAAGCCGCTTGCTTCCTACGTGCCTGCAGTTCGCGTAGGAGATCAGGTGTGGACCTCCGGTCAGTTGCCTGTAATTGACGGCAATCTGCCTGCCACCGGCAAGGTGGGCGCAGAGGTATCTGTTGAAGATGCGCAAGAATACGCCCGGGTGGCAGCGCTGAATGCTCTCGCAGCTATCGATTCTGTTGTTGGCTTAGACAACGTCTCGCGCGTGGTCAAGGTTGTAGGTTTCGTGGCTTCGGCACCTGACTTTGTGGAGCAGGCTGCTGTTATCAACGGTGCTTCTGACTTCATCGGAGAGCTATTCGGAGAGGCTGGCACTCACGCTCGCTCGGCTGTGGGCGTGGCCGTTTTGCCGAAAAACTCGCCCGTCGAGGTTGAAGTTATCGTAGAAATTTCTAAGTGATCGGATAGGCTTAGTAATCATGGAGCATCCTGCATACAGCCAATTGCGTCCCGTGACTCAATCCGTGGGCGTTGTTCTTTGTGACAACCCAAGCTACACGGCACTTGAGGGAACCAACACGTGGATCATTCGCGCTAACGAAGATTCCAGGGCCATCGTTGTTGATCCGGGCCCAGAAGATGAAGGTCACCTCAACGTCGTCAGCGCTAACGCTGGCGAGGTGGCGCTGATTTTGGTTACCCACCGTCACGATGATCACGCATCGGGTGCGCAGCGTCTTCGCCAGCTCACCGGTGCACCGATCCGCGCTTTCGACCCGAACTACTGCAATGGAGCAGAGGCGCTTGTCGACGGCGAAATTATCACCGTCGACGGAATCACCCCGCAGCTAGAGGTGGTCCACACCCCAGGGCACACTGCGGATTCCACCTCTTTCTTTGTGTGGTCTGGAGTTGCCAAGGATTCTCAGCTCGAGGGAATCATGACCGGTGACACCATTGCCGGCCGCCACACCGTCTTGCTGTCTGAGACCGACGGTGACTTGGGCGAATACTTGAAGACCTTGGACATGCTGGAAGAGCGCGGCAAGGACATCCCGCTGCTGCCTGGCCACGGCCCAGATTTGGATGATGTTTCCCAGGTTGCGCGCAAGTACATTGACCGTCGCTACCACCGTCTTGAGCAGATCAAGGAAATCCACGGCCGCTTGGGCGAGGACATTGATCTCAAGACTTTGGTCGATGAGATGTATGACGACGTTGACCCAGTTCTGCGGCATGCAGCTGAGCAGTCCACTCGTACTACTTTGAAGTACTTAGCTGCGCGCAAGTAGGCGGGGCAAATAAACTGCCTGAACAAAACCGCTAAAACTAAAAATAATCTCCCGGCCTCCTGAATAGGGAAGCTGGGAGATTACTTTTAGTTTTAAGGCTATTAGCGAGCGCGCTTTGCCAGGTGCTCGGTATCCACGATGAGGACGGACTTGCCTTCGAGGCGGATCCAACCGCGGTGCGCGAAGGTAGCTAGAGCCTTGTTGACGGTCTCGCGGGAAGCGCCGACCAGCTGGGCGATCTCTTCCTGGGTGAGGTCGTGGTTGACGCGCAGTGCGCCACCTTCCTGCACGCCGAAGCGGTTAGCCAGCTGCAGCAGGGTCTTAGCAACGCGGCCCGGAACGTCGGTGAAGATGAGGTCCGCGAGGTTCGCGTTGGTGCGGCGCAGGCGGCGAGCCAGAACGCGCAGCAACTGCTGGGCGATGGCAGGGTGATCAGCGACCCACTGCTTGAGCATCTCGGAGTTCATGGTGGCTGCCTGCACCTCGGTGACGCAGACTGCGGAGGAGGTGCGTGGGCCTGGATCGAAGATGGAGAGCTCGCCGAACATATCGGAAGGGCCCATGACGGTCAGCAGGTTCTCGCGGCCATCCGGAGCGTGGCGGGCCAGCTTAATCTTGCCCGAGGTGATGATGTAGAGACGGTCACCGGGCTCGCCTTCATCAAAAATGGTGGTTCCGCGCGGGAATCGGACGGTTTCCATCTGCTCAATGAGGTTCTGTACCGCGACGGGATCAACGCCCTGGAAAATGCCAGCGCGAGAAAGAATGTCCTGTACGCCTTCCACGATTTACTCCTTGAAGTCAATGGGGGGTAGTGGTGTTGAAATGCTCAGAACTCTTCCAAGCATTTGACGCGTGTGTAACGAAAACCTAGATGTGTTCTAGCGATACAGGCGCGCGCCCCTATGTAACTCATCTCATCCTACAGTGTAATTTGTCACTTTATCTAACCTCGTGAAAAATTGTCACAGCTTAGAGGAGGTCAGGGGCGTATGCGAAGAAATTTCTTAGTTTCCGAGGACCTTCGCCTCAAGCTTTTCCATGAGGATTGCAAACAGTGCGAGGGCGACGGGCACGATGATAACCAGTGAGACCATGCCCGCCATTCTACTAAGGTAGGAAAGATGTCTGAGTCATCGCCCGCTAGCCGTGCATCGCGCATCAATGACCTGCTAGCAACGGAGTACCCCGACGCCGAATGCGAACTAGATTTTCGCAATCCCCTAGAGCTGCTCGTAGCCACGGTGCTCTCGGCACAATGCACCGATGCCAGGGTCAACCAGGTTACCCCGGAGCTTTTTGAAGAGTATCCCTCTGCCGCGCATTATGCCGCGGCCCGAAGGGCCGACCTGGAGGCTGTTTTGCGCCCGCTGGGCTTTCAGCGCGCGAAGGCGGGGCACTTGCTGGGCATCGGCGAGAAAATCATGGCCGATTTCGATGGGCAAGTCCCTACCGGGATTAAGGAGCTGACCTCTTTGCCCGGCGTGGGCCGCAAGACTGCGCTGGTGGTACGTGGCAATGCCTTTGGGCTGCCGGGGATTACTGTGGATACCCACTTCGGAAGGCTCATGCAGCGCATGGCTTTGAGCGAATCCAAGACGCCGCTGCAGATTGAAAAGGACATAGCCCAGCTGCTGCCGGAGGAAGAATGGACGATGTTTTCGCATCGCATCATCTTCCATGGCCGCCGTGTTTGCCATGCGCGTTCCCCGCAATGCGGTGCCTGTGTAGTGCGTCATTTGTGTCCTACGGGCGCCGCACCTCCTGATGTCCGGTAGGGGCAGTAAGGTATTGCGCATGAACAGGCCCAACGTTTATGTCATCGGTTCGCTCATCGCAGCAGTGCTTGTTGCCTTGGTGGCCTTTGTTGGAGCACGCAGCCTTTTGGGCGCAGGCCAGGATTCCGCAAACAGTGCCTCAAACAGTTCCCAGAATGCGGCCCAGAATGCGGCCCAAGGCGCGGACCAGAGCGCTACTGCGGGTGTTGGCGCGAACGCGGACGTCGCCAAGCGCCCGGCGTGTCCGGAAGGGCCGGTCGCCGGAGTAGAACTTGAGTGCTTGGGCGCGCAGGCCAAGGGGAAGGCAAAGGATGTGCAGGTCATCAACGTCTGGGCCTGGTGGTGCGAGCCTTGCCGAGCTGAGCTGCCGTATGTGCGCCAGATTGCGGATGAGCATCCCGAATGGTCCGTCGTGGGAGTGCATGCGGATAAGAATGCAGCAAATGGCGCGGCCTTTTTGGAAGACCTCGGCGTGAATCTCGCAAGCTACCAAGACTCCGATAATTCCTTCGCCGGCACCCTGGGTCTTCCCGGCGTCATCCCGGTCACCGTCGTGGCCTATAAGGGCGAGGTGAAAAAGCAGTACGTCAAGCCTTTTAAGTCGGAGGAAGAGCTGGAGAAGGCCGTGGAGGAGGCCCTGCGATGAGCACGCGGGAACGCACGGTCTTTCCAGAACGAGCGCCGGGGTGGCTGCGTCCTGCCTTAGGCGTGGATGCGCGGGCGGTGCAGGAGCGAATCGGCAACCGGGATGCGGATCGCTTTACCCAAACCACACCACCGGTGCGGCGTGAGTCTGCCGTTTTGGTCCTGTTCAAAGGCTCTAGTTTTAAGGATGGGGAAGTGCTGCTCACACACCGTTCGCCCACCATGCGCTCTCATTCAGGCCAAATTGCTTTCCCTGGCGGACGGCGGGACCCAGAAGACGCCACGCTTGTCGACGTTGCACTACGCGAGGCCTGGGAAGAAACCGGGCTGGAGCGCGCGAGTGTGACTGCCCTGGAAGTGTGGGAGCAGTTGCATATTCGTGCAACGGGTAACCCTGTAAGCCCGGTCTTGGCCTACTGGCACTCCCCGGGCGAGGTCTGGGCTGCCAGCCCGGAAGAGACCGATGACGTGTTTTGGTATCCATTGCGTGAGCTCGCGGAGCCGAAGAATCGTTTGTTGGTGGGCTTCGGTCCGTGGCATGGCCCGGCCTTTTATACGAATGACTACCTCGTGTGGGGGTTTACTGCCGGAATTCTGGCAACAATATTGGAGCACGCTGGGTGGGAGCGCACATGGGATAACAATTCCGTGCATGATCTGCACGGCGCACTAAGCCGCTCCCGGAATAATGAGAAGATGTTTTAGCTTTCGCAGGCTACTTACGGCTCTTCTTAGACAATAGAAAAAGAAAGATTTTCCTCCCGTGACCCTGACCCTCGCCCTAGACCTCCTGATCATGGTCGCCGTATTGCTCGCCTTGGTGGCGGGCTGGCGCCAAGGAGCTATCTCTGCCGTGCTTTCCTTCGTGGGCATCGTGGCAGGCGTTGTGTTGGGCACGGTGCTGGCCCCCGTTGCCATGCAGCTTACGGACCAAGCGGCTTTGCGCTTCCTGCTGGCCATCGGCGTGCTTATTCTGCTCGTGGGCGTCGGCCAGCTCATCGGCGCAAGCATCGGTGCGCGCTTGCGCGATAGAATGCGGACCCGGCAAAAGCAGCGCGTGGATTCTTTCATCGGTGCCGGCTTCCAGGCAGTGGCTGCGATCTTTGTGATTTGGTTGGTTTCGCTGCCCTTGGCCTCCAATGTGGGCGGTACCCCAGGCAAGGCCTTGCGCGAATCACGCATTCTGACGGCGCTTAATGGGGTGGCGCCTACGCAGCTGGCTGCGTTGCCGAATGGTGTCGCGGCGATGCTGAATGAATCCGGCCTGCCGCCGCTGGTCTCGCCGTGGCAGACTTCCGACTCAGCCGTCGAGGTGGCCGCGCCGCCACAGGACGTGAACGATCCTGCGCTGGTAGAGCAGCTGCGTCCATCAATTATTCACGTGCTTGGCGACGCAGAGGTTTGCTCCCGCCGCTTGATGGGTTCCGGCTTCGTCGCGGCCGATGATTACGTGATCACTAACGCCCACGTGGTAGCCGGCACTGAGAAGGTGCACCTCGATACCGTGTTGGGGCTGCGCGAAGCGCAGGTGGTTTATTACAACCCGGACGTCGATATTGCTGTGCTGCACAGCAAGAACCTGGGAATTGCTCCGCTTGAGTGGGCTGAACAACCGGCAGATACCGGCGATGACGTAATGGTCATGGGCTTCCCGCACTCCGGGCCGTTCGACGCCGGCATGGCGCGGGTGCGCGAGCGCATCACCATTGCTGGGCCGGATATCTATTCCAAGGGCCGCGTCGAGCGTGATGCTTATACGGTGCGCGGCACCATTCGCCAGGGAAATTCAGGTGGCCCGATAGTCAATGACATGGGCCAGGTGTTGGGCGTGGTCTTCGGCGCTTCCGTGGATGATGCGGAGACCGGCTACGCTCTTACCGCCGACGAGGTAAAAAACCACATCGGCGATATCACGCAGCTGCGGAGCCCGGCAGACACCGGCAGCTGCGTTGCTAGCTAGCTTTTGGTCAGCCCCAAGTTGCTGCCCGTGCCAATCTCCAAGTGCATGCCTGGAACCGAGTTGATGAGGTTGCGGGTGTATTCCTCTTGCGGGTTGTTGAAGATGGCCTCGGAGGTGCCAGCCTCCATGACCTTGCCTTTGCGCATAACCACGACGTCGTCGGCAGTCTGACGCACCACGGCTAGGTCGTGGGTGATGAACAGGTAAGACAGCTTGAGCTCGGACTGCAGCTGCGCCAAGAGCTTGATGATCTGGTCTTGGACCAGCACGTCGAGTGCGGAGACCGCCTCGTCGAGAACAATGACCTCTGGGTGCAGGGCCAAGGCACGAGCGATGGCGATACGCTGACGCTGACCACCGGAAAGCTCGTTCGGGTAGCGGCGCATTGCAGAACGCGGCATTGCCACCATGTCGAGCAACTCTGCAACGCGGGCCTCGCGCTCTTTGCGGTTACCCACCTTGTGTAGCGCGAGTGGTTCTTCGATGCACTTGTAAATGGAATACATCGGATCCAAGGAACCATATGGGTTCTGGAAGACCACCTGCATCTTGCGGCGCAGCTGGAAAAGCTCCTTCTTGGACAGCTTCGAGGTGTCCTTGCCCTCGAACTCGATGGTGCCGGAGGTCGGGGAGAGCAGGCCCAGCACCATGTTTGCCACGGTGGACTTGCCCGAACCAGACTCGCCCACGAGTGCCATGGTGGTGCCGCGACGGATATCAAAAGAGACGTCGTCGACTGCCTTGAGCAGTTTCTTCTCGCCGCGCTGACCGCGGATATCGAATTCCTTATTCAGGTTGCGCACGGAGATGACGGCTTCATCTTCGATGTTGGCGCTGTGCGAAGCCGCGGCCTTGAGCTCTGTGCTTTCCACGCCTGCCTCTTGGGCAGCGCGGATGCGCGAGGAAGCCAAGGAAGGCGCTGCGGTAACCAGACGCTGGGTATATGGGTGCTCCGGATCGCGCAGAATCTCGCGCGAAGGGCCAGACTCCACGATGCGGCCGCGGTGCATCACGATGAGGTGCTCGGCGCGTTCTGCCGCCAAGCCCAGGTCGTGGGTAATAAATAGCACGGCGTTGCCCAGCTCTTCAGCGAGGTGACCCAGGTGATCCAGGATGGTCTTCTGCACGGTCACGTCCAGCGCCGAGGTGGGCTCGTCGGCAATCAGCAGCTTTGGGCGCGCAGCCAGGCCGATGCCGATGAGTGCGCGCTGGCGCATGCCGCCAGAAAACTCGTGTGGATACTGCTTGGCGCGACGCGCGGCGTCGGGAAGCCCTGCTTCCTCCAGGATCTGCACGACGCGCTTTTCGCGCTCGGAGCCCTCCAGCACGTTGTTGGCCTTCAGCGACTCTTCGACCTGGGTGCCGATACGCCAGACCGGGTTCAAGTTGGACATTGGATCCTGCGGAACCAAGCCGATCTTGTTTCCGCGCAGGGCCTCGAACTGCTTGTCGTTGTAGTGGGTGATGTCCTCACCCTCGAAGAGGATTTGTCCCTTCGTCACCTTGCCGGTGCCCGGCAGAAGTCCCAGGATGGACATCGCGGTTGTGGACTTACCGGAACCGGACTCGCCCACGATTGCCACGGACTGGCCTGGGTAGATGGTCATGTTGACGCCACGTACTGCCTCGACGGTGCCGGTGGAGGACTCGAAGGAGATGTGGACGTCCTTCATTTCAAGAAGTGGCTTATTCATTAGCGATTCCTTGCCTTCGGGTCGAGGGCGTCGCGGACGACGTCGCCCATCATGATGAAGCTCAGAACGGTCAGGCCCAGAGCGCCTGCCGGGTAGAACAAAACGGCTGGATTCATGCGCAGGGAGGCCTGTGCATCAGAGATGTCGCCGCCCCACGAGACGAACGTGGAGGGCAGGCCGATGCCGAGGAAGGACAGCGTGGCCTCGGCAACGATGTAGGTGCCCAGCGCGACGGTGGCATAAGAAATGATCGGAGCCGCAGCGTTCGGCAGGACGTGGCTAAACAGGATGCGGGCGTTGGAAGCACCGATGGAACGCGCGGATTGGACGAATTCCTCGTTCTTGATGGATACAACGGCACCGCGGGTGATGCGGGCGATGGATACCCAGCCGAACAAGCCAAGTACGAGAACCACAGTGATGATGGTGCGGTGCTCCTTGAACATCTGCATGACAACGATGGCCGCCAACACCAGCGGGATGGCGAAGAAGATATCGGTGATGCGGGAGAGAACAGCGTCAATCCAACCGCCGAAGAAGCCGGCTATGGCGCCCACTAGGGCACCGATGATGACCACGAGGAGGGTGGTCAAAACACCGACGATCACGGATGCGCGTGCGCCGTAGATAACGCGGGCGTAGATATCGCAGCCCTGGCGGTTAAAGCCGAATGGGTGGCCTGCCTCTGCTGGGTCGAGCGACTTGGAGAGCTCGCACATACGCGGGTCAGTATTGGTGAAAAGGCCGGGGAAGAGCGCGAGGAGAATCGCCAAGGTGATCATCACGGCGGCGACCCAGAACAATGGGCGGCGGCGCAGGTAACGCCATGCTTCGCCCCACTGGGAGGAAGGGGCGGATTCATCCTTGACAGCGTCGACGGCGCCGAGGCCGGTCTCGTCGACGTCGGAGATGAAGTGCTCCTGGCCTGGGTACTGGGTGGTCTTGTCGAGTTTAGGCATAGCGGATCCTCGGGTCGAGTACTGCGTAGAGGAGGTCAACCAGCAGGTTGGCGATGATGTAGATGATCACCAGCACGGTGGTGAAGGAGACGATTGTGGTCGGCTCGCCGCGCAGGATGGCTTGGTACATGGTGCCGCCGACGCCGTTGATGCCGAAGATTCCTTCGGTGACGATGGCGCCGGTCATCAGCGCACCGATGTCGGCGCCGATGAAGGTGGCAACGGGGATAAGCGAGTTGCGCAGCGCGTGTCGGCGGGTAACAGCCCCGCTGGAAAGACCTTTTGCGCGCGCGGTGCGTACGTAGTCAGCGCGTAGGTTCTCGGCCACAGACTGACGTGTCAGGCGGATGACGTATGCCAGGGACAGCGCACCCAGGACGATGGCCGGCATGAGCAGGGCTTCGAAGGAAGCCTTAGCGCCGACGGTTACGGGCAGCAGCTGCCATTTAATACCGATGAGGTACTGGAAGACGAAGCCAATGACGAAGGAAGGAACGGCGATAACCAAGAGGGACACGACCAAGACGGTGGAATCAAAGAAACCGCCGCGGCGCATGCCGGCGATGACGCCGAAGAGAATGCCGAAGACCGTCTCGAAGACGATGGCCATGAGCGTCAGCTTCACCGTGACGGGGAAGGCATTAGCCATGACCTGAGTGACCGGGACGCCGGAGAAGGTCGTGCCGAAGTCCAGCATGAAGATGCCCTTGATGTAGAGCAGGTACTGGACAATGAATGGCTTGTCGAGGTTGTATTCCGCCTCGATCCTGGCGCGAGCTGCCTCGGTGAGGCCGCGGTCGCCGCCGAGGGCTTCGACCGGGTCACCGGGCATCAAGAAAACCAGTGCGTAGATGAGCAGGGTGGCTCCGAAGAACACCGGGATCATCTGGAGCACTCGTCGCCCGATATAGCGCAACATAGTGTCGTCCTTTACTAGTTGTGTACATTCGCTTGCCGACGCCGCGTGGAACCTGGCGGGTCCGTGCGTATTTACGCTGTGGCAGAGGCTGCTTACGCGTTTATTAAAATCTGTCGCCTGTCTGGCTATAGGAAATCGTAGTTTGTGACCTATCTCAATGTGCAATATGCAGGCGTTATCGAATTATTAGAGGGGTAGTGCGCGGGGGCCTTGTCAATAACGGGCCTAGTCCGTAACAGAAACTGTGGGATGTGCAAACCGAGAAAGGGGCGGGCATGGCATTGCTCCGCCTCGAACGCGCCGAGGCGGAGCAGGTGCCATGAGCGGAAGGAGGGTTACTCCTTGGTGATTTCGTAGTAGACCGGTACGCCCTTCCAGCTGAACTTAGCGTCGCTTACGGCCTCGGAGAAGCCGCCGGTGGCGTTCGGGTACCACAGTGGGATGGCCGGCAGGTCCTCGAACAGGATTGCCTGGGCCTCCTTGTACTTGGCATTAGCCTCTTCTTGGGAGCTGGACTTTGCTGCCTCTACCAGGAGCTTGTCGAACTCTTCGTTGGAGTAGTCGCCGTCGTTAGAAGAGCCACCGGTCTGGTACAGCGGTGCCAAGAAGTTACCCGTGGATGGGTAGTCTGCCTGCCAGCCGGTGCGGAAGCCGGTCTTGATGGTGCGGTTGGTGACTTCATCACGCAGGGACTTGAAGTCCGGGTAAGGCGCGCCAACTGCCTCGATGCCCAAGGTGTTCTTGATGGAGTTGGAGACTGCGTCAACCCAGCTCTTGTGGCCGCCGTCAGAGTTGTAGGCGATCTCGAAGGAAGGCGAGGACCACTTGTTCATCTTGTCGGCCTTGGCCCACAGCTCCTTGGCCTTTTCTGGGTCATACTTCAAGACCTCATTGCCCTCGATGTCCTCGGAGTAGCCCGGCAGAACAGGGGAGGTGAAGTCCTTGGCTGGGGTGCGGGTGCCCTTGAAGATGGTCTCGGTGATCTCGTCACGGTTGATTGCGTAAGAGATTGCCTGGCGGCGTAACTTGCCCTCTTCGCCGGAGAAATGCTCAAGGTTCTCGCCGATGGTGAAGGACTGGAAGCCTGCGTAAGGCTGGTTGGATGCGCGCTCACCCAGGTCGGACTCGTAGACGTCGAAGGCGGCATCTGGGACGGCGTCGAGAAGATCCAGGTTGCCGGAGAGCAGATCGGCGTAGGCGGCGTCGTTAGAAGTGTAGAAGACGAACTTAACGCCGTCGTTAGCAGCCTTCTGGCCACCCTTGTACTCCTCGTTCGGAACGACGGTAGCGTCCTGGTTGTGGTTCCACTCGGCGAGCTTGTACGGGCCATTGCCGATTGGGTTCTGGCCAAAGGCCTCCAGGTCATCGAAGGCGGACTCGTGGAGCGGGTAGAACGCGGAGTAACCCAGCTGTGCTGGGAAGTCTTGTTCAGGGTTGTTGAGCTCGACGGTGAAGGTGTAATCGTCTTCTACCTTCAGGCCCTCGAGCTCCTTTACGCCCTCCTTGAAGCCCTTGATGTTGCTGAAGAAGGAAGCGTTGAGCTGATCGTTTGCCACTGCGTAGTTCCACGCGTCAACGAAGTTCTTTGCGGTAACCGGGGAACCATCGGAGAAGTTGGTCTTCTTGAGCTTGATGGTGAAATTGGTGTTGTCCTTGTTCGGCTCGATGGATTCTGCGATCTCGTTCTGCGCCTTGCCATCCGCGTCGTAGTACACGAGGCCCGAGTAGATGCTGTCAACGATGCGGCCGCCGCCGGTTTCGTTGGTGCTTGCCGGGATCAGCGGGTTCTGGGGTTCGCTGCCCCATGCGGTGATGTAGTTGCCGCCGGAGCCGTTCGCGGAGCCGTTATCGCTACCGCATGCCGCGAGGGCCAGGGTTAGGGAGGCTGCAGAAACTACAGCGAACGTCTTTTGATCGTCATAACGGGGAGAGACCTCCGAATTAGGTCGAGCCTTGAGTGAACATTGATGAACCTTGAAAGGTTGGAACTGAAGTTACACTGTGGCTGCGCGCACATTCAAGGATTTGAAAATTATAAGCGTGTGATGAAAACTATAAGTCGGCAGATAGTATTATCTGTACAGGACTTTTGTGCGAATACATAAAGAAAACGCCACCCCTTTGTGGGGTGGCGCTCTGAAAGTATTAATTGTTACTTATTTCGCAATTTGTTCCCTTAAGGGTGCAAGCCATTGCTGAAGGGTCTCGACGAAAACGCCCGGGGCCTCGATGTGTGGCAGATTCTTAGTCTGCGGAATGGTCTTTTCTTCGAAGGTACCAAGGCAGCGGTTTTTCGCGCGGCGAATAAGCGGGCGCCATAGTTGCTGAGCGGGATGAAAATAAAGAATGGGTGCTTCCACCGAGGAGTCGATCCAACTTAATGGCGGAACAGCAGTGCGCATGCGGTGGTTCCACAAGATGCCGCGGCGTACATTGCCGATTTGTGAGGCGGTAATGCGCAGCTGCGCAATCTGGTTGCGTGCGTCGTGCGAAAAGCTCGAGTCGGTGTTGAGGGCCAGCTCTTTTTCATAGCTTGAGGCATAAAGGAGAGGGTTGCGGCGGCTGAGTGGTCCGCCCAAGCGGCAAAGGGCGGCGCGCAAAAGGAGCCAGCCGAAGTCCCAGGGACGTGCCGCCATCGCGCGGCGCAGATCGACCGGGTGGGAAGAAGAGATGGAAACTAAGCCAAGCGTGCGTTCTGGGCGCTCGCTAGCTACCGCCCAGGCAATTGCGCCACCGGCATCTGCGCCAACCAAGAAGGCTGCATCGTGGCCCAAGGCTTGGATTACGCCGGTGACGTCGCCAACCACTGCGCGTATATCTTGGCCTGCTTCGACTGGCGGTTTATCGGAAAGGCCAAAGCCGCGCATGTCGAGGGAAGCAACGTGAAAGCCTTGTGCGGCCAAAGGGGCGATGGCGTCTTTGAAATCGAACCAGCCGCCGAAAGAGCCGTGTAGGAAAAGTACGAGCGGATCGCTTGGAGAACCTGCGGTTGCAACGTGGAGGCGAATGCCGCGGGTATGGATGTACTCGTGTTTGAATGGTCCGTCTAGCTCAACCACCGAGGGCGACAAGGGTGCTGGAGTCTGGGCCTTGAGATGTGGTTCCTTTCACCAGATGAGGCAGCTTGCAGCAAGAAGGGGTGGGAGAGACGGGGGCGGCGAAAAGCAAACTCGCCTATTAAATGCTAAACCCGCCCGAGCAAAAGCAAGCTCGGGCGGACTAAGCGAAGAAAAATCTCAAGGTAGAAGCTTTAGGTGTACAAACCGCGCTCGACGGACTTGGAAGCCTTGCCTGGAACCAGCTTCTTTAGTTCCTTGGTGGACTCGATGGTCTTCTCGGGTGCCTTGACCTTCTTGATGTTCTTAAAGCCGATGAAGCCAACGACGGCTGCGATCACCAGCATGATGAGGAAGACGATCAGGAATGCGGCCCAACGGTCGAGCCACTTGTCAAGCAGCTCGGCGAGGAAGAGGAAAAAGAAGAAAGAGCTATAAAGCGCAACGGTTCCGGCAACGCCGAACATGCCAGCACCGATGCCGCCCTTCTTAGCGGACTGAGCCAGCTCGGTCTTGGCGAGCTCGACCTCGGAGCGGACGAGCTGAGACATCTGCTCGGTAGCGTTGGAGACCAGTTGGCCAACGGAGGCCTCGCCGCGCTTCGAGCTATCGGCGTCGCTAAGCGGGATAGCGTTGACCTTTGGGGCGAACTGGTTCGCACCGTCAGTGAATAGTCCGTCGTTGCTCACGGTTAAATACTCCTAGCGTTTGTCTAAATCTGTATTGGCCATAGTAATGAAGCCTGACAGCTGCGTGTGTGAGGAATCGCAGTGGCCGCACAGGTCTATCCTAGAGGATATGGCAGAAAAAGACCCGTTGGCCCCGCTCTTTGCGTTACCCGGTGTGGGAAATTCAGCCGCGCGTGCGGTCGAGAAAATTTCTCGCGCGCACCGCCGTCCTGCTGGATTACGGAAATTTGATGTCATTTCTGCGGAATCGGCGATGCGGGGTGCACGTGCTGCGGTCTTTGTAGATGGGCTCAAAATTTCGCCCAATGTTGCGCCCGATCTATCCCCCGATCTAACTGCTGAAGACGCAATGGAAGGGCCGCTGGCCAATTCCATTAGCGCCTATAGTCTCTTGGCCCCGGAGGTTCAGGCAACCACGGTGCGTACCTTTGCCCGTGCCCCGTTGCAGGTGCTTGCGCGTCTCGACGTCGCGGCCGGCGGCACGGGAATGCCAAACAGCGCACAAGCAGCACGCGTACAAGCCCTTTCTCGTCTTGTAAGTGGAGGAAGCGGCGTTGCCTTCGACCGCCTGCTGCCCGTCGTGGTGCACGCGGAAATTGCGGCTTATGAGGTATTTGGCCCACGCAGTAACTTGATTGGAATGGTTGCCGCACGCCTGGCAGCCATCCATAGCGGATTCGATCCGCGTGGCTTCGCCGTACCGGAGACCTATTACAACCGCCATAGCGCGCAGTATTGGCAGGTCATAGGAGAATATTCGGAAAATCCCGGGCCCGCATTGGAGTTTTTGCTTGCTGCCTGGGCTGCCGGCGGCGTGGAGGCGGATGGAATCGCGCGCTCGGCCTAGAAGCTGGCACTAGGCGCTGGACTTTGGGGCACGCAGAAAATCCGGGTGCTGGTTGAGCCAGAGCCCTGCGGCCACAACCGCTGCGATGCCAGCGACGACGGCAGATCCAATGCCTACTTCTTTTGCGCCCGGCATCGTAAATAGCGGAACCGGATCCTTGAAGGTGCGGATATCCCAGCCATGTTCCAGGGCATGCTTTTTCATGTGGCGATCGGGATTGACCGCCACTGGGTGGCCAACCAGAGCTAGCATCGGGATATCGGTGGCGGAATCAGAATAGGCAAAAGAGACATCCAGGTCGATATCTAATTCCGCAGCGAAGTCCGCAATGGCCTGAGCTTTTGCTGCGCCCTTGCAGTAGTACAGAATCTTTCCGGTGAACTTGCCGTCCACCTCTTCTAGCTCGGTAGCGACTACGCGCTCGATGCCTAGCTCTTCAGCGATGGGGCGCACGAGCGTGGCAGCCGAAGCCGAGATGATGATTACCTCGTGGCCGGCTGCTTGATGGAAATCGATGAGTTCCCGGGCCTCTGCGTAGATGGCGGGCGTGACCACGTTGTGCATGGTCTCTTTGGCGATGCTGTGTACCTCCGCGACGGACCAACCGGCGATCATCGCGGCTAGTTGATCGCGAGTGGCGTCCATCTGCTGGCTGGAGTGCCCCGCGAACATGTAGCTTGCTTTTGCAATCGACATCTGCAGCGCCTCCGCTGGGGTAATGAGCCCGTTGTGCATGAACTCTTTGCCAAAGGCGAAAGCGGAAGATGTGGCGATGATGGTCTTGTCTAGATCGAAGAACGCAGCCACGCGTGCGTAATCGGCGGCCTGGTCTACGGGAGCCTCGCCGCTGCGGTGGTGGCTGGATGCATCATTCATGTTGTGGCCAATGTTAAAGGTGTTGCGTGGCTGCGGCAAGAGGATCGGTGCAATCCAACAAATGCAGGAAACAAGCTGGATTGCTGCTGTTGTCAACCTGTCTCTTACATGTCATAATGAGCCTTGCAAGGCCCCGATATACAGTGCGGCCTGCCCCGGCTCACCCCCCCGATGCCGGGTTACCGATGACCCGCGCACACCCCCCCGAGGCGCGGGTCATCATCTATTTACAGGCGGGATGCCCTAGAAACCACGCGTTCAGGAAAGTACCAACCGCACTATTTCCACAGTTTTTAGCTGATACGTCACCTTGAGTCGCGGTAGGTGCTTTAAAACCGGCGAGTTATCCACAGCCGCAAAATTGCCTCTAGTGCTGGGGATATCGCTTCACCAATGCTGGAGGCATGAGTTCATACGACGCCAGCATCGCTATCGCAGTGGGAGATTCCGCGCTGCGGGTGGAAGTAATCGCCGCGGCAGCGGCGACGAGCGCGCAGGTTACTGCGGTTGAGGACCCGCGTGACTTCGCGCGGTACCTGCCGAAAGCCACGGTCATCGTTGCGGATAAGCTCACCGCGGAATTAGTCGCCAGCCACAGTAGGGCACCAGTGCTTTTCGTAGCAGCAGATCCAGGACCCATTGATTATGAGGCCGCCATGAAGTGCCGCAGCGCCGAGGCCTTTATCATTCCGGCGGAATCGAAACAGCTTTTGAGCGCTTTGGCGGATCGAGTCCGGCCGCAGCAGACAAGCGGCAATAACTTCGCGTTGGCCATAGTTGGCGCGGCAGGGGGAGTAGGAACTTCGACTTTTGCTTATGCCGTGGCGAGCGTGGCAGGGGCCGGACTGCTTATCGACGCCACCTCTTACTCCGGTGGGCTTGACCTACTGGCAGGAATCGAGGAGGAGCCGGGAGCGCGTTGGCCGGACCTTGCGGCAGGTAGCGGAAGCGTAAACGCAGTGGATCTACATCGCGCGTTGCCGCGAGTAGGCGAACTGGGAATCTTGGCTGCTGCGCGGAGTGGCCATGCAGGCCAGCCGAGTATTAAGCCGGCGCGCCGGGAGGCTATTTTTCAGGCTGCCGCGATGCACCCAGCCGGGGCAGTTTTCGATTGCTCGCCCCTTGAAATCCCACAGGCCTGCGAGCATGTCGTAATCCTAACGGCTGCAGAGGTGCGCCCGACTGCCGCATGCGCCAAGCTCGTGGCGGAGCTGGAGGCCAAACAACAAAAATGCAGTGTAGTGGTGCGCTACAGGCAGTGGTCAGGCCTTTCGAAGGAAGACATCGCCAAAATTGTTCATCGCGATCCGATTGCCGAAATTCCCACGCTCCGGGGTCTTACCAAAGCTGCCGATACGGGTGGCCTACGGCGGCTGCCACGCGGGCTGCGGGTGGCTGCCGAAAACGTTGTCGGCGAGGTCCTGGCATGAGCGGCGGTGCAGGGATGAGCGAGATAAATCTCTTGGATAGGTTGCGCACGATTGTGGCCGCGTCGCCTGAGTTGGTGGCTGACACTACGGCGCTCGCGCGCCGGATTCGTCAGGAGGCAGGCGTTATCAGCGATGCAGACGTGCTGGATCTGCTGCGTCGCCTGCGGCATGATTCCCTGGGCCTGGGAGTCCTCGAGCCGATCCTGGCGCAGCCCGGGCTTAGCGACGTCGTGGTTAACGGCCCGCGCAGTTGCTTTATCGACCGAGGCAATGGGCTAGAACCCACGCCAGTTTCTTTTGTCGATGATGCCGAAGTCCGCCAGCTGGCCACGCGCCTGGCCGCAGTAGCAGGCGTGCGCCTCGATGATGCGCAGCCTTTTGCCGATGGTCGGCTTGCCCGTGGGGATGGCACTGCGTTGCGCCTGCATGCTTTGTTGGCACCGCCTTCGGCTGGCGGGACGTGCATCAGCTTGCGCGTGCTACGCCAGGCGCAGACGAGCCTGGAGCAGCTTGTTGCCAGCGGGAGTATCGCGAAAGAGGTGGAGCCGCTGCTGCGGGCCATCGTGGAAAAACATGCTTCCTTTCTCGTCATTGGCGGCACCGGTGCGGGAAAGACCACTTTATTGTCGGCGCTGCTGGGCACGGTGCCTAAGAATGAGCGCATCCTTGTCATCGAAGACACCGCGGAGTTGGCGCCGCTGCATCCGCATGTGGTGACTTTAGTATCCCGGCGCGCTAATGCAGAAGGCCGCGGTGAAATAACGATGGCTAAGTTGCTGCAGCAGTCTTTGCGTATGCGCCCCGACCGCATCGTGGTCGGTGAGATTCGTGGTGCGGAGGTCGTGGACCTGCTCGCCGCATTAAACACTGGTCACGATGGCGGAGCAGGAACGTTGCATGCCAACTCCGTGTGGGAGGTGCCAGCTCGCATGGAGGCACTCGCCGCACTGGGTGGGTTGGACAGGGCGGCGTTGCACTCCCAACTGGCCGCCGCAGTGCATGTGGTCCTGGCGATGGAAAGAGGGCCTGAGGGAAGGCGCCTGGCACACATTGGGGTGCTGGAAGGCAATCCGGTACGGCCGCAGCTTATCTGGAGCGCCGACACCGGGCCGGGGGAAGGCTTTAGTGAGTTTGTTGAGCGCTTAGGGGTGGCGCAATGACTTTTATACTTCTGGCTTTAGCTGCGCTTTTAGCGCAACCATCCGCCGCGCGGCGCTTGCATCAAACGGAAGGGCGCAAGCGTGTCCCGACGCTTTTGATTGGGCCAATCGTCTTTTGTGGTGGGCTGTGCTTTTACGTCTTTGGCCGCTTAAGCGTCGCCCTCGCAGTGCTCTGCGTCGTTGCCTGCGCGGTGTGGTACCTGCGGGATATCAACTCCGCGCGGAGGTCCCGGCGCGCCCGCGAAGAACTCGCCACGTTCCTGGGCACGGTCTCTGCGGATCTGCGGGCCGGTGCTACGACGGCCGGTGCCCTAAAGCGTGGCGTGGAAGCGCTACCTGCGGATTGCCCCGCCGCCGTGCTCGTGCCGCTGCGCACTGCGGCAGGCATGGCCGCCCACGGTGGGGCCATCCACGGTCCGCTCGTTGCGGCCACGGAACCGGCGGTGGTGCGGCTAGGCCACGTCATTCGGCTCTCTTCTTTGCACGGCGTGGCGCTGGCGGGGCTGGTGGAGCAAGCCCAATCCCAGTTGGATGCGGCCCGTCGGCATGCGCAATCCACGGAGTCTTCTCTGCAAGGTCCGCAGGCCACCGCGCTTATCCTGGCATGTCTGCCGTTGGCCGGCATCGCCATGGGAGGCGCGATGGGCGCGGATTCGCTGGGGCTGCTTTTAGGAGGCGGACTTGGTGGCCTTCTTCTCGTCATAGGGGTTGGCCTGGCCTGCGGCGGGTTTGCGTGGTCGCGCTACATCTTAAGGAGCGCGACGGCATGCTGACTTATCTTTGCCTGGCTCTTGCACTGTGCATTCCCACGAGCGCGCCGCTGCGTCGGCTCGTGCGGCCCAAGACTCCGCGGGATGGCCCCGGAAAGCAGCCGGCACCGCTCGATGTGGCCGCCGACCTAGAGCTCTTCGCCGCCTGCGTGGAGGCAGGGCTGTCGGTACGTGAGGCCTTGGCAGGCGTGGCGTCGACAAGCGCGTGCGCTGCCTGGAAGGAAGCGGCGACGCTGCTGGGCGTGGGCGCTCCGCTGGCCGCTGCCGTGGACGTGCTGCGTGCACAGCCGCAACTCGAAGATCTCGCCGGATTACTGGAGCTTTCCGGGGAATCGGGTGCGGCGATTGCCGCGGGCTGTCATCGCCTAGTCGAAACCTTGCGGGCGGAAGCCACAGCTCATGCAACCGCTCGGGCAGAGCGCGCCGGGGTATTCATCGCGCTGCCGCTGGCAGTGTGCTTCCTCCCAGCCTTCATAGTCCTGGGATTGGTGCCGGTGATTTTAAGCCTCGGCTCCCAACTGTTGTAACCGTAAACCACACATTTTTCACCTCAATTCACCCACAAGGAAAGGAAGAGAACATGCACAAGATTGCTGCTCAGATTAATACCGCTTTCAAGAATGACGACGGTATGTCCACCATCGAATACGCCATGGGTTCGCTGGCCGCTGCGGCCCTTGCGGCTGTGCTCTATGCCGTCATCAACGGCGGCCAGGTGCCAGACGCCATCGAATCCATCATCACTGACGCTTTGTCTAACACTCCGGGTTAAACAATGCGGCGCTGTTATCTTCATATCGTTCGGCGCCTTAGCGGCGACACTGGTTCGGTCACCATTGAGGCAGCCCTCGGGTTGAGCTCTTTGGTCATCGTTGCAGCCGGTGCCGTTGCGGGTGTCGCGACGATGGCGGCCCACCTGGCGGCTGTCGACGCCGCCGGTGCCGCTGCGCGTGCATATGCGATAGGCGAGGACTACTCCCAGGAGAAAGTAAGCGTCGACATCGCTGAAAGGGGTGGCCTCGTCACCGCACAAGCCACCGTGCGCTCGCCGTTGGGGGAGATGAAAGCGCAGGCAGTGTTTCCGGCCGAGATAGCGGGTTCGGCGGGAGGCGGGCAGTGATGTGCCGCAAAGACGCTGAGGCTGGCTATGCCACCGTGGTTAATGCGGGGATCATCGTTGCCATCGTCTCCCTCCTCTTGGTGGTTGTCACCGTGGCCAGCCGCGTGGCAGCGCGCCATGAGGCGCAGGTTGCCGCCGACATGTCGGCGGTGGCGGCCGCGTGGGAACACGCAAAAGGCCAAGACGGGTGTGCCGCGGCGCGGGAGACCGCGCAGCACAACAACTCCAGTGTTAGGCAGTGCCGCGTGATCGAGCGCGATGTCATCGTCACTGTCGCCGTGAGGCGCGTGGAGGCGGTGGCTCGGGCTGGTCCGGTCTAGGTCTCGGTGGGCATGGGCCCTGACTGCGTCATCGTCACCAGTGCACCAAGCAACTTAATGGCACCGGCCTTATCCAGCGGGTTGTTGCCGTTGCCGCACTTTGGTGACTGCACGCACGAGGGGCAGCCTGCCTCACACGGGCAAGAAACCACAGTTTCATATGTGGTGGCTATCCACTCCGGGAAGCGGCGGAAGCCTTCATCGGCAAAGCCGGCGCCGCCCGGGTGACCATCGTAAACAAAGACCGTAGGCAGACCAGTATCCGCATGCTGCGCCGTGGACACGCCGCCGATATCCCACCTATCGCAGGTAGCAATCAGCGGTAGCAGGCCAATCGCGGCGTGCTCCGCCGCGTGCAGAGTGCCCGGAGTATCGGCGGCGCTCACACCCATTGCTGCAAGCGCCAGCGGATCAATGGTGTAGGCCACCGCACGGGTGTGCAGGCGCTGCTGCGGCATGTCCAGTGGAATGTCATCGCCAACCGTGCCGTCGGGCAGGCGCACCTGGTAGCCGGTTACTTGGTCGACTACTTCCACTTCTACGTTGGCCACCCACAGACCCGGCGCATAGTTGATGAGCTCATCGGCCTCGCGCACGATGCGGATATCCGTAGTCGAGCGCGGGGTCGTTGTATATTCCGGCGTCTCCGGCATTGCCAGCGCCAGGTAGTCCGCGAAGTGCAGCTGCTCAATCACGAAGCTTTCGCCCTGATGCAGATACACCGCGCCGGGGTGGACCTGGCTGGCGGCGCGTCCAGCGTCGATGGTGCCAAGCAGGAGGCCGTCGGAAGAATCCACGATCATCACTTCCTCGCCTGCGCCGCCGCGCAACGATACCGCCGAGTGTGCGGTCTCTGGGGTGAGCTCTTCGCCCGCCGGGATGGGCGCTGCAAACCAGCCACGGTCGCGGCGTCGCAACAGCCCGCGCTCCGCCAAGGAATGGACAACCTCCTGCGCACCCAGCTGGGCGATCTCCGCATCTTGCAGTGGCTTTTCCACCGCCGCGCAATAGACATGGCCGAACAAGATATAGGGATTTGCCGGGTTAAACACGCTGGCCTCCACCGGCCTTCCCAGCAGGGCCTCCGGATGATTCACCAAGTAGGTATCCATCGGCTCGTCGCGCGCGACCAAGACCACCACGGAGCCTTGCCCGCGTCTTCCCGCGCGGCCTGCCTGCTGCCAGAAGCTAGCCACCGTTCCTGGAAAGCCCGCAATGACCACGGCATCAAGGCCGCCGACGTCAATGCCTAGCTCCAGCGCGGAGGTGGTGGCGACGCCGAGCAGCGTGCCGTCGTCAAGCGCGTGCTCTAACTTGCGCCGGTCCTCAGCTAAGTAACCCGCCCGATAAGCCGCGATGCGACGGGCGAAATCGGGCCGTCCGAGGGAACCAGATAGCTCCTCCGCGGTGCGCAAGGCCACCGTCTCCGCGGCGCGCCGGGAACGCACAAAGGTAAGAGTGCGGGCGCCTTCTGCCACCAAAGTCGCCATCATCCCGGCAGACTCGGTGGTTGCGGCATAGCGCACGGGAGCGCCATTTTCGCCCTCCGCACCATCGATGAACCCGGGCTCACAAAGAGCCACCGTCCGCGCACCCGTGGGAGCGCCGTCTTCTGTGACCGCAACCGTGTCACGCCCGGTAAGGCGCTGCGCATGCAGTGCGGGGTCCTTCATCGTGGCCGAGGCAGAAATCACCACCGGATGCGCGCCATAGTGTTCGCATAAGCGCAGCAAGCGGCGCAAAACCAACGCCACATTCGCGCCAAATACTCCCCGATAGGAGTGGCACTCATCTACGACGATGAAGCGCAAGTGCCGCAGGAAACGCGCCCAGCGCTGATGCGAGGCCAGCATCGACATGTGGATCATGTCTGGATTCGAAAAGATAAAGCGCGCATCGTCCCGGATGCCGGGTCTGGATTCGGTGGGCGAATCGCCATCGTAAGGCGCCGCGACCACACCGCGCAACTGCTCAACTTCGCGGCATATCTGCAAAACCGCGTGCAGCTGATCCGAGCCCAACGCCTTAGTGGGGGTGATATACAAAGCGCACGCGGTGGGCTCTTCCGCCAGCCTAGTCAGGACGGGAAGGAGATAACCCAAAGATTTGCCGGAGGAAGTGCCGGTGGCAACCACGACGTCGTTGCCCCGCCATGCTTCTTCGGCCACTTTAACCTGGTGCGAATAAAGCTTTGCCACGTCATGGCCCTGCAAATAGGTTTTAAGTCCCGGCAAAACCCACTCTGGCCACGGCCCGAACTGGGCAGGTTTTGCCTCTAAAGTGGTGACGGAAGTAAACGTTGTTTCATCGAAGCGGCGTTGCAGCAGCTCGACTAATTCTTGGCCGAGGGGGTTGGGCACGCTACCCCCTTTCTAAAAAGATTTACGTGGCGAGCTATCGCCAGCTAACCAAACGTGCCACACTGGGTGCTAGGCCGATAAATTCTTGGCTCAGTGTTTTTCTTTTGGTTAGTGCTGGCGAAGATTTGTTTTCCACAATCCATTTTGTCCACTACTAGTAGACCCTTACATAGAAGGTTAAACACCATGGCACAAGGCACCGTCAAGTTCTTCAACGCAGAAAAGGGCTACGGCTTTATCGAGATGGAAGATGGCTCCGGCGACATCTTCGTTCACTACTCCGAGATTCAGGGCAGCGGCTTCCGCACCCTGGAGGAAAACCAGAAGGTTTCCTTCGAGGTCGCCGAAGGTCAAAAGGGGCTGCAGGCCCAGAACGTCAACGCCCTTTAAAACGCGGCGTTTAAAAGCTCACACACGGCCCCTTTAAGCCTTTAAAGGCTTAAGGGGTTTCTGCATATCCGCGGCGGGTATCCCACCACTCGAGCACCGCATTCTGGGCCTTTTGTAGGCCAAAGCCGATGATGACGGCGGCGATGATGCTGACAATCATCGCCACGGCGGGAGAATCCGAGAAGGCCTTGCCGCCCACGAAGCCAATGGCCAACGCCTGCGCGGCCCAGATGCTGACGCCGATGATGTCGAAGAAGAAAAACAGCGGCCAGGGATAGCGCATCGAGCCCAACAGGATGGTCATGAAAAGGCGGGCCGAAGGGATAAAGCGGGCGATGATAATCGCCGCGCCACCGCCGCGGCGCATGTTGCGCTTGACCCAAGCCAGGCCCTCGTAGGCCTTGGTGCCCTTCTGGACGCGATTGACCAGCGTCATCAGGCGGGTGCCGAGCAGGAAGCACAGGTTATCGCCCACGATGGCGGCCAGAATTGCCACGAAGAACATCATGGGGATGTGCGGGTAGCCCTGCGAGGCCGACCATGCTCCAACCATGTTGAGCGGGATCTCTGAAGGCAGCACCGGGAAGAAACAATCGAGGAAAATCAATGTTCCTACCAGCGGGTATACCCATTGGGTTAGCATGACTACTTCGATCCATGCGGTGACGGATGCAACCATCATTCCTCCCCATCGGGTACGCGATTCGTGTTACTGTGCCTGTTACTGTGCCCAGTTACTGTGACAAAGCGTCCAGTATAACCGTGCATGTCGAAAGGCAGCAGGTAGGGCAGCGCAGCTGCCCTAATAAGTACAGAGTAAAAGAACTTCTGTACGCTATTGCTCAATTGCCTTTTGATCGTGCTCGTTTAACGTAGCGTCAACAAAGGGTGTTGTATAAGCGTTGTAAAAGCAACGTGTGAGCGACAACTGATCGCATCATCGAAAGGGATGAAGTCGAGTGTCAGAAGTAGCCGGGAAAACCCTGGTCATCGTCGAGTCGGCGACGAAGGCTAAGAAGATCCAGCCCTACCTAGGCGACAATTACATTGTTGAGGCCTCCGTGGGACACATCCGTGATCTCCCACGCGGCGCCGCCGACGTCCCGGCGAAGTACAAGAAAGAATCCTGGGCGCGCCTCGGCGTCAACCCCGAGGATGACTTCACCCCGCTCTATGTCATCAGCCAGGACAAAAAGAAGAAGGTCGCTGACCTTAAAGCCAAGCTGAAGCAGTGCGATCAGCTCTACCTCGCAACAGACCCCGACCGCGAGGGTGAGGCGATTGCGTGGCACCTGCTTGAGGTGCTTAAGCCAAAAGTGCCGGTACGCCGCATGGTCTTCAACGAGATCACCAAGTCCGCCATCTTGGAGGCGGCAGAAAACACCCGTGAGCTCGACGAGAACCTGATCGACGCGCAGGAAACCCGCCGCATCCTGGACCGCCTTTACGGCTACGAGGTCTCGCCGGTGCTGTGGAAGAAGGTCATGCCGCGCCTTTCTGCCGGCCGCGTGCAGTCCGTTGCCACCCGCGTCATCGTTGAGCGTGAGCGTGAGCGCATGGCGTTCATCTCCGCCGAGTACTGGGATCTTACCGCTCGCCTGCACAGCGAGAAGGCTGAGGCGAAGGAAGCTTTCGATGCTCGCCTGACCGCCATCGACGGTAAGCGCGTTGCCCTAGGCCGTGACTTCGATGATTCGGGCAAGCTCAAGAGTGACGAGGTGGTCGTCGTCAAGCAGGCGCACGCACAGGCGCTTGCCGACGCCCTGAAAGGCGCCGCTTTCTCCGTCACAAGCGTCGAGCACAAGCCATATACCCGCAAGCCTTATGCACCGTTTATGACCTCGACCCTGCAGCAGGAGGCGGGCCGCCGCCTGCACTACACCTCCGAGCGCACTATGCGCATTGCGCAGCGTCTTTACGAAAACGGTCACATCACCTACATGCGTACCGACTCGACCTCGCTGTCTAAGCAGGGCCTGAACGCGGCGCGTGGCGCGGCTAGCTCCATCTTTGGCGCGGAGTATGTCGCTGATTCCCCGCGTATCTATGACCGCAAGGTGAAAAACTCCCAGGAGGCCCACGAGGCGATCCGCCCGGCGGGGGAAAAGTTTGCCACCCCGGGCGAGCTGTCGAGCCGCCTCGATGCCGAAGAGTTCAAGCTCTACGAGCTGATTTGGAAGCGCACCGTGGCCTCCCAGATGGCAGATGCCAAGGGAACCTCCATGAAGGTCACGGTGGCTGCGAATGCGAAGACCACCGAGGGCGCGCAGGACGTTGAGTTCTCCGCCACCGGCCGCACCATTACCTTCCCGGGTTTCCTGAAGGCCTACGAGGACGTGGCTAACAAGAATTCCGACGGTGAGTCCCGCCTGCCGCACCTCGACGAGGGCGACGCGCTGGCCTCCCAGGAAGTTTCCGCTGACGGTCACTCCACCAACCCGCCGGCGCGCTATACCGAGGCCAGCCTGGTTAAGAAAATGGAAGATTTGGGCATTGGCCGTCCTTCCACCTATGCCTCCATCATCAAGACCATCCAGGACCGTGGCTACGTGCTCTCGCGCGGCAACGCCCTGGTGCCGTCTTGGGTTGCCTTCGCGGTCATCGGCCTGATGGAAGACAACTTCACCGAGCTGGTGGACTATGACTTTACTTCCTCGATGGAAGACGAGCTCGACGCGATTGCCACTGGTAACGAGAACGGTACCGAATGGCTCAAGGGCTTCTACTTTGGCAATGCTGAGGCCAAGGAGCAGAAGGCGGATTCCATCGCGCGCCACGGCGGCTTGAAGTCCCTTATCGATATCAACCTTGAGGCCATCGACGCTCGCAAGGTCAACTCCTTGCTGCTCTACACCGACTCGGAAGGCCGCGACGTCTTCGTGCGCGTCGGCCGCTATGGCCCGTACATCGAGCGCGTGGTGGGCACGGCCGAGGACGGCACACCGGAGTATCAGCGCGCCAACCTTTCTGAGACCACCACCCCGGATGAGCTGGGTGAAGAGCTCGCTGAGAAGCTCTTTGCCCCCCCGCAGGGCGGCCGCGAGCTGGGTGAGAACCCCGCCAATGGCCGCATGATCGTGGCCAAGGAAGGCCGCTTCGGCCCGTATGTCACCGAGCAGGTGCGCGAGGATGAGCGCGAGAAGGCTGAGGCCGAGGCCCTCGAGGTGGTCAAGCAGGAGCGCGAGGCTGAGGATAAGCAGCGCGCCGAGGAAGGCAAGCGCGCCAAGAACTGGGAGACCAAGACTGCGGAAAAGCAGAAGGAAAAGCGCATCGCCGAGTACATCGACGAAAAGCTCAAGCCTGGCACCGCTTCGCTGTTTAGCTCCATGGAGCCTTCTTCGGTCACCCTGGAGCAGGCCCTGCAGCTGCTTTCCCTGCCGCGTGAGGTGGGCGTGGATCCTTCCGATAACGAGGTCATCACCGCACAGAATGGCCGCTATGGCCCGTACCTGAAGAAGGGCAGCGATTCCCGCTCGCTGGCTAACGAAGAGCAGATCTTCTCCATCACCTTGGACGAGGCGCGCCGCATCTACGCGGAGCCGAACCGCCGTGGCCGCGCCGCCGCGCAGCCGCCGCTGAAGCAGCTGGGTGACAATGACGTCTCCGGCAAGCCGATGTCCGTCAAGGATGGCCGCTTTGGCCCGTACGTCACCGATGGCACCACGAATGCTTCGCTGCGCCGCGGCGACGATCCCGCAACGCTTACCGACGCCCGTGCCAACGAGCTGTTGTCCGAGCGCCGTGCCAAGGAAGCCGCGGATGGTGGTAAGAAGAAGACCACCAAGAAGTCTGGTAAGAAGTCGACCAAAAAATCGACCAAGAAGTCCACAAAGAAGGCAACCAAGAAATCGGCGAAGAAGCCTTCGCCAGGCACTAAGAACGTGGTCAAGGCAGGCAGCCGCAAGTAGCGATGGACTTCCTGCAACGCACTGAACAGGGCGCCGCCGCGCTGTGGCGGGCGGTATATCCCGCAATCACCGATCCCGCCGGCCACCCCGCGCGCCTAGGGTTTCTAGCCGCCGGGGAGGCCAGCGCTTGGGCGCGCATCTTCGGGTTTGAGCCCCAGCTTCTCGACGCCGCGGTAATAGCTACTCTATGCACCCAAACGGCGAACCCGGTGCTGCGCGGTGGCCTTGCTGCCGGTTCGGTGGGCCAGTACTGCAAGCGCGGCGAACCGAATGCTCTAGGCATTGCCGCCATTGCCTTGCATCACGGGGCTTATCTGTATCTTTTGCGTGCGCAGCGCAACGATAAGCTGGGCTGGGGCCTGCGCATCGGCGCTTGGGCTGGCGGCCTTGCCATTTCTAAGGGTCGCTACCGAGCGGCCACCGCAGTGGCTGGTGCGGCTGTCGCCGCCACTTCGGCGCTCGCAGGGGATCCAGCCTTGCGCGCAGACGCCACGAAGGGCGCGAGCCACGGCGCCAACCTCATCCTCTTTTCAGAGGGGCTTACCCTCGCACGCACCCTGCCCGTCAACCCGCTGCGCGATAGCCGCCTGCTGGGCGCCGCCGAGGCCGCTAGCCGCGTGCTTGGACATTTCCTTCTGGTCGATGCACTGGAGCGCCACTGACGGGTGATTCAATGCCGCTAGGCAGTTGCCTTTTTAGTTCTGGCCGCATCGTCTTGCCATAAGAAATTCGGCGATGCAGCCACTCGAACGGGCCCGGCTTGCCAAAGTATTCGAGAAGGCAGGCCAGCAGCAGAGTGAGCAGCCAGTTGCCCACCGCCAACAAGGCCAAGCCGGAGGCATAGAACTGGGAGCCGATGTTCAAGGTGAACGGGAAAATCACCGCGAAGAAGATGATCGACTGCATGATGTAGCCGCTCATCGAGCGCTTACCCAGCGCACTAAATGGCCACAGCCACCAGGGCAGTGTCTGCACCTTCTCTAGCACCAGCGCGAGCATCGCCAGGATGCCCGGGCCGGTAATCACGCCGACGAAGGTGTTGAGCTGAAAGAAGGCCCCCTCGACTTCCGCGGGGAGCACGCCGATAGTAGCAAGGCCCCACGGCAGGCCCACGCCGAAGATGATCACTGCTGCAATGCCCGCCCAGATGCGCAGCTCGGTGCGGTGAGACGCGACGTCGGCAAGCGTGCCCTGGCGCGCCCACGTAAAGCCCACCAACATGATGGGTCCGTACATGAGCATGAACGGCCCAGCGCTAACAGCCTGCCCCAACAGTATCAATAATCCATCCAGCACCAACTTTCCATAGGATTGGGGAAGCTCGGAAAAGTTGACGTAATTCATGCCTAATTCCGGAACCAAAAGCGTCAACACAAACGCACCGATTCCAAGGACCGTAAGGATGGTCAGCAGGGTATAAGCGATCTTCTTGAGAGTTTTATCGTGCAGGGAAATAAACATGCTGATGACCAAAGCACAGCAGCCGTAGAAAAACATGATGTCGCCATAGAAGATAAACACCAGGTGGATAATGCCGAAAAGGGCCAGGAAGCCGTAGCGCTTGATGATGACCATGCGCGCCTGGCCGAGCGGGAAGCCGCGGCGCCAAAGGCTCAGGGTGATAAGCCCGATACCGAAGCCCAGGAGCGTGGAGAACATCGGCAAGCCGCGGTTATGCGCGAACATCGCGGTAAAGAGCACAGTTGCTTTATCCCACACATTGCCGGAATCGATGCCGCCGAAGTACTGGCCGTCTGGATGGGAGGTGGTAATCCACCCAGTGCAGACGTTGGCTAGGGCGATGCCGAGAAGAGCCATACCACGAGCTACGTCGGGCACGATCATGCGAGGTCGAGACTGAGACACTGCGGAAGTCATGGGGCGCATGTTACAGATTTTATGAAATAAATTCTCGGTTACTGCGCCGCTATTGCTCCGCTATTGTTCCGCGCGTTCAGCAAGCGTGGAGCGGATAGGGCGTGCCAGGCGTGTCATGCGGCGTCGTCCGCGCAGCTCAATGGACTTCATCATGGTCCAGCGGGCTTGCTCTGCCTCGTTGGCACCGCGCAGCGTGGCGGAGTTGGTCAGGACCTGGCCCGGAGTGTCCTTGGCCAGCTCGGTCAGGCGCGCCGCCTCGTTGACGGCGTCACCAATGACGGTGTATTCAAAGCGATCCGCGCCGCCGATGTGGCCGGCCACTACGTGACCCGCCGCGACGCCGATGCCTGCCTGCAGCTCCAAGCCACGTAGCTCCTGACGCAGCTCGCGCGCCGCCTGCAGCGCCATGGAGTTAGCGTCGTAGACGTTAAGCGGAGCGCCGAATACGGCCAGCGCGGCATCGCCCTGGAACTTGTTGATGATGCCCTTGTTGCGGTGCACCACTTCGACTACGTGCTCGAAGAACTTGTTGAGCTCTTCGACGACCTCCTCTGGGGTGTGGTTGACCGCGAAGGTGGTGGAGCCGATGACGTCGATGAAAAGAACGGCTACCTTGCGGTCCTCGCCGCCCAACTCGGGGCGTTCCTCCAGTGCGCGCTGGGCGACCTCGATGCCGACGTAGCGGCCGAAGATATCGCGCACGCGTTGACGCTCGCGCAGGCCGCGCATCATTTCATTAAAGCCTGCCTGCAACACGCCCAACTCGGAACCGTCATAAATATCGACCTGCACATCATTTTCGCCGCGGCGCACGCGGTTGATTGCATCCTGTAGCTCGACGATGGGGTCAACCACGCTCATCATCGCGAAGACGGTACCGGTAAAACCCGTTCCCAGGGCGGTCAGCGCTAGGGCGATGACCGCGGGCATGATGTCGTTGGCGTTATCCGTGAACATGCCGGTGCGCTGGCCCACGAGCACCAGTGCGATTCCGACGAGCGGAATGCCGGAGGTCATCACCCAGGTATAGATGAGGCGGTACTTAATCGGCGGCTCCAGAGTGGAGTCCTCGAAGCGGCGGGCCACTGCCTGCGCCGCCACGGGGCGCACGAGGCGTTCTGCCTGCAAGTAGGTAAGCAACACCACCAACAGGCCGGCCAAGGTCGTGGAAACTCCCACGACTAGGCCCAGACTGCCGGAGGATTGGGTGGCGATGATGATGGCCAAGACGATGCCAATGATCCACACCAGGCCTGCCACTGCGGCTTGGTAGCTGGGGATGCGCAGCACCAGGTTGCGCACCATGTTTGGATCGTGAGCTTCGGGATTGCGCTGCCAGTCCAGTACCGGCCGGAAGAGTAACAGGGTTACCGAAATGCCGATGAGCACGGCAAAGGAAACATATAGGACGCCGATTAACGCCAAGTGCGGGACGTCGGAAGTAAAGTCCTTAATCTCCGGCATCGGCAGGAAGAAGACCACGAAGGTCATGATCGCCACGGCGCCTAAGATGTTGGATCCCAGAACGAGCGTGGCGTACATCGGCCATTGGGTGCCCATGAGCCAGCGGGCGCCACGCAGTAGTCTGTTCATGATTTATTACTTTAGTTATCCCAGTAGGCTAGGGCGAGTGAATACCGGAAGCGTTGCGCAACGATTGGCAGATACCCCAGCAGTGGCCCAGACCATCTTGGCCGCAGCCCGCGCCGCCCGAGGCGAGGGGGATCTGCGGGCGATGAGTCATTCTTGGCTGCTTACGGGTCCTCCTGGGGCGGGCCGCTCTTTGGCGGCGCTGTGCTTTGCGGCGGCGTTGATGTGCACGAGCAAGGATGAAAACGGGGACCCCGGTTGCGGACAGTGCGCGGCCTGCCGGGCGGTATTGGAACAACAAAAACACACCGACCTAGTTTTCGTCGACCCTAAGGAACAATTCATCACCGTCGGCGAGGCCCGCGACGTCATCGGCCGTGCGGCGAGCCTGCCCAGCGTGGCGCCGTGGCGCGTGGTTATCTTCAACAAAGCCGACCGCCTGCGCAACGAGGCCGCCAACGCTTTGCTGAAAACAGTGGAGGAGCCGCCGGAGCGCACCGTCATCGTCATGGTGGCTCCCTCCGCGGACCCACAAGATTTCTCCCAGACCCTGCGCTCGCGGTGCCGCCACCTATATATTCCTTCGCCCAGCGTGGAAGGCGTGGTCAAACAGCTCGTCGCCGAGGGCGCCAGCGAACACGATGCTCGCTTGGCCGCCGTCACGAGCCTGCAGCACGTGGGCCGTGCCCGCCACCTGGTACAGGATGCGGGCGTGCAAAAGCGTCGCGCCATGGCCATCAACCTGGCCGAAGACGTCTTCCACGGCTCCCAGGCCTTCCAATCCGTTACCGCTCTGCTGAAGTTCATTGAGAAGGACGCCAAGGATTCTCACGCTGAATCCGAAGAAGCGGAGCGCTCCAAAATTGAGCAGTCCTTCGGCATCGGCGCCAAGGGTAAGGGAGCAAGCAAGGCGCAGCGCGACGCCCGCAGTGCCCTGAAAGAACTGGAGGAGCTCCATAAGAAGCGCGCTAAACGCCGCATCGCCGACGGCCTCGATATTGTCCTTGTGGATCTTGCCGGTATCTACCGCGATGCGCTCATGCTCAAAGTTGGCGCTGAGGTGGACATGACCCACCCGGACTTCGCCGGCCTGGCGGGCGAACTTGCCCAACGCGTGAGCGAGGATGGGCTGCTTGCCGCTCAGTCCGCCATCCGTACCTGCCGCGAGCAGCTGCCGCAGAACGTCACCCCGCAGGTGGCTTTCGACGGCATGATTGGCCGCCTGCGCCTGGCCTGTGGCGCGCGCTAACCAGCACGTGTGCTGCGTGCACACTACAGGTGATAGCCCGATTTCTTTATCAGCCCAGGCCTAGGCTAAACTCTCAGGCGGTGCATATACACACTGCATCGTGCCGCCTTAGCTCAGTCGGTAGAGCATCTCACTCGTAATGAGAAGGTCGCGGGTTCGATTCTCGCAGGCGGCTCCACTTAGACGTCGGATTTGATAAGTACCCTTTTGCGTTAGCGAGTATCGCTTAGGGGGGTGTGAAAAATCGCTTGCGTTAGCGGGTTTGGGTTTTGCGTTAGCGGGTATCTTGTTTGCCCTAGTAAAATGCGTATTCAGGGTTTAACGCGCTAACGAAGCGTTAAACCTAAGGCCGTTTCACGAGGAGGTGTGTGGTGAGATCGTATGCGTCCGGCGATGAACTAGCCGCAGAGATTACTAAGCGTGGCGAACTTTTTATCGGCGAGTTCGTAGGCGTTCCTGGCGATGGTTGGGACCGGCTGGTTGACGGTGTTGACCGCACGCCCCGGCAGATGATCGCCTACCAGCTTGGCTGGATGGAATTACTGCTCGGCTGGGAACGTGACGAACAAGCCGGTCTTGACGTGGTGACTCCGGCACCTGGTTTTAAGTGGAATCAACTGGGCGGATTGTATGAATCGTTCTACCAACGCTGGGAGCAGGTATCTACTGAGGATTTGATCGACAGGTTCAAGATCCTGCTTGGTGAGATAGTCAAAATGGTGGGCGGTCTAACCGAATCAGAATTGTTTAGTTCGGGTCAGCGTGCGTGGGCTTCTTCCACCCCGTCGGCGTGGCCGGTGTGGAAATGGGTGCATATCAACACCGTCGCGCCATTTACGACGTTTCGCACCAAAATCAGGAAGTGGAAGAAACTGGCAGCCTGCTAGCAATAGGCACGGTGATTTCAGTGCCGATTCTGAAGACGAACTGGATCTCGTTGGCTCCGATAACGGCATGGTCGATAAGCGCTGTCCACTGGGATGGTTGAAAATGCTGGATGGGCTTGTCGGCCAACTGGGTGTAGGCGGTTTTGATCGCAGTGGCCTTGGCACTCTTGGCAGCAATCTCGGCCTCGATGGCTTGTTTGCGGCCCAGGGTTTTCTGGTATCGCGCTTCTAGCTGGGTGTAGCGGGCGAGGTATTGGTCCTGGTCTTGCGCTACCCGCTGATTTTCTGCAACCAATGATTCAATCTCGCTGGCAAGAGCGCGGATTTTCTCGTCTAGGCGCTTGGACTCCGCTTCGAGCTGGTCTGTATTAAACATGGCGTCGATGACCTGTGGTAGGTGGCTTTGTCCGCGATATTGTTCAGCCAGCTGGTTTAGCGCGGCGAGGAACGCGGTCTGGATTTGCTCATCACGCAAGGTAGCGGTCTGGCAGGGACGGGGATGGTCGTATTTTTGGTTGCACCGCCAGATCGTGTGCTTGTATTTAGTGTTGGATGCCCAGGTTTTGCGTCCGTACCAGGATCCGCAATCTGCGCATTTGAGTCGGCTGGCAAATAGGCCGATTTTGGAGCTGTTGGTTGCGTGGCGGGTGGCCAACTCGTATTGAACCTGATCCCAGACGGGCGCATCAATAATCGGCTCGTGGTTTCCGGTGACGTAGTATTGCGGGACTTCGCCCTCGTTTACTTCGATTCGTTTGGTTAGGAAGTCAGCGGTGAACGTTTTCTGGAGCAGGGCGTCGCCTTTATATTTCTCATTGGTCAAGATGGAGCGCACGGTTGAGGTGGACCAGTTGGTTTTACCTCGCGGAGTCAAAATACCGCGACGCTGTAGCTCGGCACGGATTTCGGTGATCGATGAGCCGTCTAGAAACAGCTGGTAGATCAAGCGCACGGTCGGGGCTTGAGTCTCATCAATAGCGAGGTTACCGTCAGCGCCTTTCTTATATCCCAGTAGCGAGGAGTAGGGCACCATGACTTTCCCATCAGCGAAGCGTCTGCGATGTCCCCAGGTGACGTTCTCAGATATGGAGCGAGATTCTTCCTGGGCAAGACTACTCATGATGGTGATGAGTAGTTCGCCTTTAGAATCAAGGGTCCAGATGCTTTCTTTCTCGAAATACACCTCCACACCGGCTTCTTTTAGCTGTCGGACGGTGGTCAGGGAGTCGACGGTGTTACGAGCAAACCGCGAGACACTCTTGGTGAGGATCAGATCAATTTTCCCGGCTAACGCGTCGGCGATCATGGCTTGGAAGCCCTCACGGTGTTTGGTAGAAGTACCGCTAATGCCTTCGTCGGCATACATGCCAGCAAACACCCAATCAGCACGCGATTGGATGTGGACGGTGTAGTAATCGATTTGGGCTTGATAGCTGGTGGCTTGTTCTTCCATATCGGTGGACACCCTTGCGTAGGCTGCCACCCGGCGTTTGGAGCTAAAACCTGAAAGCGCGCTGTCGTGGATGCGTGTCTTGGTTGCTGGTATCGCGGTAACCGTAGCCACTGTTATTCTCCTTCCAGCTGGGCCAGCGCAATGACTGTCTGGCGCTGATCGTCATGGGTGAAGATCAACTTGTCTTTCATGACCGTGATGCAAGATAGGCGGGACATGATTTCTTCCTCATTCCACTTAGCCAGCGTGAGGATCTTGATTACTGTTTGTTTGAGTCGGGTTTCTTTGAGATCCGGCCCACAAGTATTGCCTTGCCCGAGGCATGCTCCCCAGCAACGCCAAATCTTGTAAGCACCAGCCTTTCGGTAGCGGGTTTTACGCTGATAATTCCTGCCACACGAGGCACACTTGATCCTGGAAGTAAAACAGCCCGTGGCAAGCGAAGGCGTGGCAGCAAGACCAAGCCTGCGGCGACGCGCTAACTCTGTTTGTACTTGTTGGAAGGTCTCTGTGTCGATGATGGCGGGATGGGAGTCTTCAACCCAGTAGCGCTCCAACTCGCCATTGTTTTTTACTTCTCGTTTGGCGCCGATAGCGGGGATGAAGGTTTTTTGAAGCATCTGGTTTCCGGTGTAGCGCTCGTTTTCAAGGATGCGGCGAGCAAGATTAGGCTCTAAGGGTTCACCGGTTAGAGAACGGAAACCTTCAGCGTTAAGTTGAGCCACAGTTTTCTCAGGCGATATCCCTGCCAGGAAGCTGGTGTAGATGCGTCTGATGGCTTCGGCTTCGCGCGCCTCGATGTGGAAGCGTTCTCCGTCCCAGCGGTAGCCGTAAAGCACAAACGAATTCGTTTTGCCTTGTTTGAAACCTTGCCTAATCGCCCACTTCACATTCGCTGACAAAGAAGCAGACTCTTCTTGGGCAAACGAGGCTAGCAACGTCAGCAGTAGCTCACCGTCAGCGGTGGCAGTGTCGATATGTTCACGCTCAAAACGGATAGAAACACCCAAGTTCTTGAGTTCGCGCACGATACGAAGCAGGTCGAGCGTGTTGCGGGCAAGCCTGGAGATCGACTCGCACAACACAATATCCACCCCGCCATTCCTGGCGAGCTCCATCAAGTCTGCTAGGCCTTGTCGGCCGCTGGTTTTGGTGCCAGTGATTCCCTCATCGGTGAAAACTCCCGCGTAGACCCAGCCGGGGGTGGATTGGATGAGTCGCGAATAATAAGAAACCTGGGCGGCGATAGAGGACAGCTGGCGCTCCCTTGCTGTGGATACCCGCGCGTATGCTGCGACATTCACCAGCTTCACTCTCACTGGCTTGGCTGGCGTCACCTGCTCGATCTTCGCCACTATTCCTCCTCACCTCTAAACTGATCGGTGCTTGTGTCTATACACGCTCTAAACATGGCGTTTATCCAGTCAAAACCAATAATTTTCGGCGCTGATAAACCGGCCGACACATCTCCGCCAGTTGGGCGTACAAGGCTTCGTGCTCGCTAGCACTGATCACCCTGTTCGTTGCAAGACAGGCAAGCATTGTGGCATCGCGAATAAAGCCAAGCTCTGAAGCGTCCTGGGTTTAGTTCCGCTTCTTTTA
>NZ_KV814017.1:0-641 GCF_001813815.1 Corynebacterium sp. HMSC076D02 | reverse complement strand
CCAAGTCAGGAAGCGTGGACTTACGCTTGGCTTGAATCGTTGTCACTGGGACAAAGGCCCGCGGGGAAATCCCTTCAATGCCCATCATGCGCATCCGTTTAGCCACAGTCTTACGGTTAAGCACAATATGGTAGCGCTCGATAAGTTCTGCGGTAATCCGCGGAGCACCATAAACCTCATCGGAGTCCGACCAAATCTGATGAATCTTACGGTCAACATCATCGTAAAATATTGCACGATCATCTTCGCCGGATAGCCGCTTGTGCTGCGTATGGGACCATTTGTAGTATCCAGACCGAGACACTTTTAATAGCCGTGCCATACGTTTGATGCTGTAGTTCGCCTTCTCTCGCTGCATTAGTTCGAACTTTTCTGCTCGCGTTGCTTGGCGGCGAAGAAGGCTGTCGCTTTTGACAAAAACTCGTTATCCATCTTGGCTTCCGCCAGCTCACGGCGCAGACGAGCATTCTCAGCACGAAGATCCGCCTCGCTTAGCCCGTCGGATGCTCCTCGGCGCTCACGCTCGAGTTTGACCCACCTGCCTAAAATTGTGGCTGATACGCCAATTTCCTTAGCCACATGAGCGATTGGGCGCTGCGACTCGATTACCAGGTTTGCGGCTTCACGCCGGTACTCCGGCG
>NZ_KV814016.1:0-58689 GCF_001813815.1 Corynebacterium sp. HMSC076D02 | reverse complement strand
CCCGGGGCACTTCAGTATTTATACAAATTGGAAATGAAGCGCATTTTGCGCAATGTCCGTGGTCTAGTTTTCGTCGTGGTTATCCCCATTGCCTTTCTGTTCATATTTGCTACTGCAGACTATGCACAGCAGGAATATGGGAATGGAAACTGGGCAGCAAATATCTTAATAAGTCTTGCCCTTTATGCTGGGTTAATGGCGACTGCTGGAACTGGTGCAGCAGTTGGCATCGAAAGAGCAAGTGGGTGGAGTCGGCAGCTGCGTTTAACTCCTCTTCGCCCAATTAACTATGTAGGAGCTAAAGCCACAGCGGGATTAGCTCTGAGCGGTATAGCCTTGCTCACGGTTTATATCTGTGGACCGCTGGTCCATGCACACATGCCGGCTCTGGCTTGGGCTCAGTCTTTTGTCATCGCATGGTTGGGCTCAATCATTTTTATGTCTTTTGGGTTGTTCATGGGATACCTTTTGCCTGCAGAGACCACAATGCAGGTAGTTGGGCCTTTGTTAGCGTTGCTGTCTTTCCTCGGGGGAGTATTTATGCCACTGACTCCTGGATCGACTTTCGACAAGATTGGAAGTCTTACCCCGCTCTACGGACTTCATAAGTTGGCGCTTTCGCCGATGGACGCGAGCAACTTTTCGTGGGCTGCAGTGGCCAATGTTGTGGTTTGGCTGTTCGTATTCTTGGTCGGGGCAGCCCGGAAGATGCGCTATGATACGGCTCGGGTTTAGCTAAGATGAAAAAGTGATGACTCGGTATATTACCTGGCCAAACAGTATTTGGGCCATTTTCTGGTTGGCCCTTACTGTTCCAATTCTTTTGACGGTTCGAAGCCACCCGTATCCGGTTTCAAGCGCGGTTCTTGTTCTTTGCTGCGTATTTTGTCTCATTGGTTCCTGGGCTATCGCAATCGATGATCTGCGCCTAGGTGTGATGCGGGTCAATCTCCGTGCAGTTTCGTTGTTAGTGGTTGGAACCTTTCTCGCACTGATCGTGCTTAATCTTGTCGGAACCGATGCGATTCAACTTGCATACTTCATTGCCTCGGCTGTTGCATTTGTATTTCCGTGGCAGGTTTCCCTGCCTTTTACTGCAGTCGCCGCGATAGCGATTCCTCAGTCGCTATGGCCGTTCGGCCACTTGTCTTTGATTACAACCGGCATTGCCTGTTTAGCAAGCCGAATGGCGATTATTAGCCAAGCGCAAAGGAAGATACAGGAAGTTCGATCCCAAGAACTCGAAGTAAACGAAGAGCGCAACCGCATGGCTCGCGACATGCACGATATTTTGGGACATTCTCTCACAACGGTGACACTTAAAGCGGAGCTTGCAAAGAAGCTCATTGAGCTCGACCCGAATACGGCGAAGTCACAAATTGCAGAAATTGAGGAAATCTCGAGGTCTGCGCTGGCAGAAGTTCGCACCGCAATAAATGGCTATCGAGAGCTCAGCCTTTCCGGTGAACTAGCTCGGGCATTAAGCCTCCTTCAAAGCGCAGGTATTAAAGCGAAGATGCCGAATTCGGTAGATGAAGTACAGGTTGATTTGAGGGAAGTGTTTGCTTGGGTAGTGCGTGAAGGGACTACGAATGTTGTCCGACATTCCGGTGCAAAGAGATGCTCCATCAGTCTGACCTCCAAATCTGTATTGATTGAAGACGACGGAGTCGGAATAGCAGAGATAAGGGAAGGAAATGGTCTGCGAGGGCTGCGGGAGCGATGCCAAAATAACGGAGTCGAATTGTGCTTGGGTGAAACCACCATGGGAGGTCTGAAGCTTACAGCCCAGGCCGTTCAAACCGGGCCATGGGCTAAGGAGCATTAATGATAAAAGTGATGCTTGCTGATGATCAGGCTATGGTGCGAGGCGCATTAAGCGCCTTGCTTAGCTTGGAAAGTGACATTGAGGTAGTGGCCGACGTTGGCGACGGAAGCGAGGTCATGGAGGTCGCCTCGGTGGCTTGTCCTGATGTTATTTTGATGGATGTAGATATGCCGAATGTGGACGGTCTGACTGCTACGAAACGCCTTAGAGAAGCGCTACCGCAGGTAAAGATATTGATAGTTACAACGTTCGGGCGCCCGGGTTTCTTGCGTCGCGCGGTTTCCGCGGGAGCACATGGCTTCATCGTTAAAGACGCGCCTGCCGCAGAGCTCGCTGATGCGGTGCGCCGAGTTCACTCCGGCTTGCGTGTAGTTGATCCCAAACTTGCTGCAGATTCTTTTCTATTCGGTGAATCTCCTCTCACCGTTCGAGAATCCGAAGTGCTTCAAGCAGCTGCCGATGGTGCGGTCGTCGCGGAAATCGCGAAGCGGGTTAACTTATCGGAGGGCACGGTGCGCAATCACTTGTCGCGTGCGATGGCTAAGACTGGTGCTGACACTCGTGCAGCGGCAGTAAATCTTGCCATTGAGCGGGGCTGGATTATCAGTTGAAGTTGCTTAATCTTTAAGCGGTGCGGTTTGTAGCTTTCCTGAATCTAGGAATTCCAAGACGAGTTCTACTGTCCTTTTGCGAGTAGCTGTGGGTATCTTTCGTTCAGTCAAGTGGTCGTGGACCCAGAGGCCATTGCCAAGGATGGTGGCGATGAGCGCGGTTTGGTCATCAGCTGCGGGATCGGGCAGCCAGCGCTTATCGACGCCGCGCCATTGTTCCATGAAGTCCGGGTGTTGCTGGGAGTGGATGCTCATCAGCAGTTCGATCAGAGGGTCGTTCTTGCCTAGGGATTGCACGAGTGCGCGCAGGCGCTCCTTTTTGTCTAGCTCCGCGGCCTGCTTGCCGCCGGCTAGCTCTTCGAGTTCCGCTTCCCAGCGCGCGGCGCAGAAGCGGTGGCACTCGATGAGCAGTTCGTGGCGGGAAGGAAAGTGATAGATGAGCCCGGACTTTGACATGCCCGTGGCGGTGGCCAGGGCGTCGTAAGTCACGGCATGTACGCCCTTGTTCTCGATGATGGTGAGGGCGGCTTTTAGCACTTCGGTCTTTTTACTGATGCGCGGCATCGTAGCCTCCCGACTTCGGGTTGTTTTTAAACAAATAGCCGGTCACTGCGGCGAAGAGCAGCATCATCGCGAGCAAGCCGCCGAGGGTCGTGAGGTAAGCGTTGTCGTAGGCGGCTGCGGCGAGGTCGTGGGTCGCGGCGTCGTAAAGCGCTTGCATGCCCTCGACATCCGCGGGCAGATTGCGGGAGTAAAGCAAAGGCACAATGGAGCCGGTGATCGCGATGGATAGCAGCGTGCCGAGCTCGTAGGAGACCTCCTCGACGCCGGCGGCCATGCCGGAACGATGGGGCGGCGCCGCGCCGATGATGGCGGTTGAGGCCACGGACATCGTGAGCCCCGCGCCGATGCCCATGCAGAGCAGCCCCGCAACGAAGCACCAAAAGATGCCGTGGTGGCCCGCCCACATCGCGATGGCGATGCCCGCAGCCATGAAAACAAACCCGCCGGCGATGATGGGCAGAAAGCCCCAGCGGTGCAGGTTGGCGCCGCCTAGGGTGGACATCGGAAGTGCCGCAATCGCCACCGCAGAAATGGTGATTCCCGCATGCAGGGGGCTTAAACCATTGACCATCTGCAGCTTCTGCGTGGTGAGCATCTCCAGCCCGGACATGCCAAACATCGCGCCGCCCGCAGCAATGACGCCGCCTGTGAAGACGGGGGAGCGGAAGACATCGAAGGTGAGCATCGGCTCAGAAAGCTGCTTTTGGCGGCGAGCAAACGCGAAGCTGCCGATGCCGCAGGCCACCAGCGCGCCGCCGGCCAGCCCATAATGGGAACCCGCCACCGACTTAATGGCCAGCACCAGGGAAGAAAGCGTAATAAGCGCATAGAGCGAGGATGCGAAATCCCAGTGCTTGTCCGGGTTCGGTTGGTTGGGCGGTGCCAAAAGGAAGGTCAGCAAGAGCGCGACGAGCACGATGGGCACGTTGATGAGAAAGACCGAGCCCCACCAGAAGTGCTCGAGGAGGAATCCGCCGACGGTAGGGCCGGCTGCAGCGCCCACGACCGCAACGGAGGCCCAGATGCCGATCGCGGTGTTGCGCTCGATTTCATCGTCGAAGGTCAGGCGAATCAGTGCCAAAGTAGCGGGCATCATCACGGCAGCGCCGAGGCCCAAGAATGCGCGTGCAGCCACCAAGAACCACGCGCCGGGGGCGAGCGCGGCGGCGAGGGATGCGCTGCCGAAAAGCACAAGGCCGATGACGAACATGCGGCGATGCCCAATGCGATCTCCCAGGGTGCCCGTGCCCAGCAATAAGCCGGCCAGCACTAACGCATAGGCGTTGATGATCCATAGCTGCTGGGTAGATGTGGTGTGCAGCTGATCCGTCAGTGCCGGGAGGGCGGTGTAAAGGATTGAGTTATCGAGGCCGACCATGAGTAGGCCGAGTGAGACCACGGTAAAGAAAGTCCAGCGCTGTACGGCGGTGGACTCGGTGGTAGTGGCGGTGCTATTGGAATGGACTAAATCGGTGGCGGACATCGTATGAAAATGTACCGAACGTTCATTATAGTTTCAAACGCTTGAACGCGGTCTGTGTTTCGTATCACCAGGCAGGGGGTTTGGTGAGTCTTGAGTAAAAAGCTGGCACAAAGGGGAATTAATAAGGACACTGGATGGAGAAAACTTTTTACTATTCCTGAAAGAAGTAGTGATATGTCGAAGAATTACGCAGAACAGCTCGTAGAAACTCTCGAGGCGCAAGGCGTCGAGCGCATTTATGGTCTGGTTGGTGACTCCCTGAACCCAATCGTTGATGCGGTGCGCCGTTCCTCCATCGAATGGGTCCACGTCCGCAACGAGGAAGCTGCTGCTTTTGCTGCTGAGGCAGACTCTCTGACCACCGGCAAGCTCGCAGTCTGTGCGGCTTCCTGCGGCCCGGGCAATACCCACTTGGTACAGGGGCTTTACGACGCCCACCGCAACGGCGCCAAGGTTCTGGCCCTCGCATCACATATTCCATCTCGCCAGATTGGCTCCAAGTTCTTCCAGGAGACCCACCCGGAGATGCTCTTCACCGAGTGCTCCGCTTACTGCGAGATGGTCAACTCCGCTGACCAGGGCGGTGTCATTTTGCACCACGCTATCCAGTCCACCATGGCTGGCAAGGGCGTTTCCGTGCTCGTTATCCCAGGCGACGTTTCCACGCAGGAGGCTGAAGATGATACCTTCACCACCTCCACCATCTCCGCTGGACGTCCAGTTGTCTTCCCGGATCCGGCTGAAGCAGCCGCGCTAACCCAGGCTATTAATGAGGCTAAGACCGTCGCGCTCTTCGTCGGTGCTGGCGTCAAGGATGCCCGCGAGCAGGTGCTGGCGCTGGCGGAAAAGATTAAGGCGCCAATCGGCCACGCGCTGGGCGGCAAGATGTACATCCAGTACGACAACCCGTTCGACGTCGGCATGTCCGGCCTGCTGGGCTACGGCGCGGCACACGACGCCACCCACGAGGCCGACCTGCTTATCCTTCTGGGCACCGACTTCCCGTACAACGACTTCTTGCCCAAGGGCAACGTCGCACAGGTCGACATTGACGGCTCCCACATCGGCCGCCGCACCAAGATTAAGTACCCGGTTACCGGTGACGTGGCTGCCACCATCGAGAACATTCTTCCGCACATCGATGAGAAGAAGGACCGCCGCTTTCTCGACAAGATGCTCAAGGAACACTACAACAAGCTCAACCACGTGGTGGAGGCATACACCAAGAAGGCTGAGAAGATGAAGCCTATCCACCCAGAGTTCGTGGCCAACATCATCGATGAAGAAGCAGCTGACGACGCCGTCTTCACCGTCGACACCGGTATGTGCAACGTCTGGGGCGCTCGCTACATCACCCCGAATGGCAAGCGTGAGCAGATCGGTTCCTTCCGCCACGGCACCATGGCTAACGCACTGCCGATGGCAATCGGCGCACAGGCCGCTAACGAAGGCCGCCAGGTCATCTCCTTCTCTGGTGATGGAGGACTGTCCATGCTGATGGGTGAGTTGCTGACCGTGAAGCTGCACAACCTGCCGGTGAAGACCTTCGTCTTCAACAACTCCTCGCTGGGCATGGTCAAGCTGGAGATGCTGGTCCAGGGCCTGCCAGAGCACGAGACCGACCATGACCACGTGGATTATGCCGCGATCGCAGAGGCTGCCGGCATCAAGCACATCCGCATCGAGGACCCAAAGAAGGCCCGCAAGCAGATTCGCGAGGCCATGGACTTCGATGGCCCGGTTCTGGTTGACATGATCACCGACCCGAACGCTCTTTCCATCCCGCCGACACTGACCTTCGAGCAGCTGCTGGGCTTCTCCAAGGCCGCCACCCGCACCGTCTTTGGCGGCGGCGTTGGTCAGATGCTGCAGCTCGCGCAGTCCAACCTGCGCAACATTCCGCGCCCGTAGGCGGCTAGCCGCTAGTCCGCTACGTACTCCATCGTTTCGAACCGTGCAGTTTCGGGTGTAGCCGTCAAGAACATTTCGGCAAGGCCTGAAGACTGCACCATGGTGTGGAAGGAAAGCGCGTCTTCCTTTTCGCTGAGATCAGGAAACGCGCCCCACAGTCTGACCGTCCGTCCGTCATGGAGCTGCCGGTTCCACAAATCCAAGTGGTACCACGTGCTCTCTCCAGAAGGGTCTATGCTCCTGCGGGATTGAATTCCGACTCCGGTGAGAACGGTTCCTTCGGGCAGCATGTCGCCTTCAAAAACCTCGTTGGTGAGCTGGTCGATGAATCGGAACTGTTCTTCGGACAACGTGAGTTTCTTGCGCACTTGGAATCCTCCTTCAGATTGGTTGCCGTGATTGCCATCGGTGAAGTCGACTTGGTGTTCACCTTACGTATTCCGGCCTGGTTGTCGGCGCCGTTGGCTAGGATGGGAGTTCACAGGTGATGTCCAGACTCCCTTCAGTGCCCTTGGAAGCCTGGGTGTCATCATTGCGAAATAGCAATAAGCACTCGCTGAAGGAAGTAACAAGAGCTAATGGACGACAATAAAGAAGTAAAAGTCCTCGTCGTTGATGATGAGCCCAACATCGTGGAGTTACTCACCGTTTCCCTGAAGTTCCAGGGTTTCGAGGTATTCAGCGCAAACTCCGGCACTGAGGCGCTGCGGGTGGCCCGCGAGGTTAATCCTGATGCCTACATCATGGACGTCATGATGCCGGGCATGGACGGCTTCGAGCTGCTTGGCAAGCTGCGTCAGGAAGGCCTCGACGGCCCGGTGCTTTACTTGACCGCAAAGGACAGCGTCGATCAGCGCATCCATGGCCTGACCATCGGTGCCGATGATTACGTGACTAAGCCGTTCAGCCTGGAAGAGGTTATCACCCGCCTGCGCGTTATCCTGCGCCGCGGCGCGAACGTCGATGACGCAAACAGTGACGCCACCATTTCCTATGCTGACCTCACCTTGAATGATGACACCCACGAGGTCACCAAGGGAGGCGAAATCATCGAGCTGTCCCCAACCGAGTTCAACCTTCTGCGCTACCTCATGCAGAACAAGGAAGTGGTGCTGTCCAAGTCCAAGATCTTGGACAACGTCTGGCACTACGACTTCGGCGGCGATGGCAACGTAGTCGAGTCCTATATCTCCTACCTGCGCCGCAAGATCGACACCGGCGATACGCAGCTTATTCATACTGTTCGCGGCGTCGGCTATGTTCTGCGCATGCCGCGTAACTAGTAGTTCGCCTCAGTCCTTTTTCGAGTACTAATACATGAGCACTACCCACTCGGCGGCGGAATCCACGCTGCCTGAAACCCCGTCTGTTGCGGTTCCCTCCGGGGAGCGCGCTAAGCGACGCCGCGTGCAGCGCCCCAAAGCGATGCCGCTGCGCACGTGGCTTTTGGTGCTCATGGTCTTGGTCTCTGGCCTCGGCCTGGCGGGTGCCTCTTTGGCGGTGTCCTCGATTATGTCCGACGTCATGTATGGCAACGTCGATGATCAGCTAAAGGATGCCACCAACGGCTGGGCGCGCAATATGAGCAACGACTACTATTTGGGGGACTACTCTAGGCGCCCGCCTACGGAATACGTGGCGCTTAGTTACCTGCCGAATGGCACCGTTTTATACACCGGCCCCAAGACCAGCATGCCGGACGCGAAGAACCTCTACATCGGTGACGAGCCTGCCACCGTCGGTTCCGTTGGAAACGACGAAACCAAATGGCGCGCCGTGGCCATCAAGGTCGATGGCACCGTGACCGTAGTGGCCAAGGATCTCACCCACGAGCGGCTTATTCTCCGCGGCCTTGCCATCGTGCAAATAATCATCACCGCCGTGGTCATGGGCATTATCGCCGTGGTAGGCATGTGGTTTATCCGTCGCGCGCTGCGCCCGCTGCGCGTCGTTGAAAAGACCGCCTCCGAGATTGCCGCGGGTGACTTGGACAAGCGTGTGCCGGAGTGGCCGAAGCACACCGAGGTTGGTCAGCTCTCGGCTGCACTCAACGTGATGCTGGGTCAGCTGCAGCGCTCAGTTGTCCAAGCTCAAGATAAAGAGGAGCAGATGCGCCGTTTCGTCGGCGATGCTTCCCACGAGCTACGCACCCCGCTGACCAGTTTGCGTGGCTACACCGAGCTTTATCGCTCCGGCGCCACCAAGGATGTGGATCTCGTCTTTTCCAAGATCGATGACGAGTCCAAGCGAATGTCGCTATTGGTGGAGGACCTGCTTTCTCTGACCCGCGCCGAGGGCTCGCGCCTGGACATGCGCACTGTGGACATGCTGGAGCTGGTGCTTTCCGTCGGTTCCTCCGCGCGTGCCGCGTTTGCCGGCCGCCAGATCGACGTGGTTAACGAGACCCACGATATTCCGGTGGTCAAAGGCGACCCTGATCGCCTGCACCAGGTGCTGCTCAACCTCGTCTCCAACGGCATTCGCCACGGTGGCGAGGAAGCCAAGGTCAAACTCACCATCCGCGAAGAGGGCGAGGGCACAGACAAGGCAGTGCTTATCGACGTCGCCGATGACGGCAAGGGCATGTCCCCCGAGGACACCAGCCACATCTTTGAGCGTTTCTATCGCGCGGATTCTTCCCGCACCCGCGATACCGGCGGCTCGGGCTTGGGCCTGGCCATCGTGAAATCTTTGGTGGAGCAGCACGGCGGCAGCATTGCCGTGAGCTCCCAGCTGGGGGAGGGCTCCACCTTTACGGTGCGCCTCCCAGCTTCATAATTAATCGGCCGCTAACGAGGCCTTCTCACGAGGACGCTGCTAGTTAGCGGCGTCCTTCTTCGTCGGTGCCCAAGTGCTGGCGAATACGCGTCGCTGCCTCATCCATGGCGGCAGGATCGGTGGCGTCGGCAGCAAATGCCTTGGCGAAGTCATACTCTTCCATCTTCTCGGTGGGGAAGAGGTGGATGTGGGTATGTGGCACGTCGAAGCCGGCGATGATGTAGCCAGTGCGTGGCGAGTTAAACGCCGTCTTGATAGCGGCGCCAATCTCCAGTGCCACCTCGTTGAGGTGTGCCCAGGTCTGTGGGTCGAGGTCGGTCCACTTATCTATCTCCTCAATCGGAACCACCAGAGTGTGGCCGTAGTTGAGGGGCTCGATGGATAAAAAGGCCACGCAGGTCTCGTCGCGGTAGACAAAGCGTGCAGGCAGTTCACCATTAATAATCTTGGTAAATACAGAAGACATGGTGACTAGGCTACCTCCAGTTAAGATGGACGGCATGCGCATTCTCGTAATTGGCTCGGGCGGCCGCGAACACGCCCTGCTCAAAGGTCTCAAGGCAGATCCACTGACCACTGAACTCCACGTTGCCCCAGGCTCGCCGAACTTCGATTCCCTGGCCACGGTGCATCCTGAGTACTCCAAGGTTGATGACCCAGCACAGATGCTGGAGCTGGCGCAGAAAATTGACGCCGAGCTCGTCGTCGTTGGCCCCGAGGTGCCGCTGGTTGCCGGCGTCGCAGATGAGCTGCGCGCCAACGGCATCGCCGTTTTCGGCCCTTCCAAGGATGCCGCGCAGATCGAGGGGTCTAAGGCCTTTGCCAAGGACGTCATGAATGTTGCTGGCGTTCGCACCGCTCGCGCGGAGCAGCTGGTGCCGGGGGCTTCCGACGCCGACATTGAGTCCGCCCTCGACCGTTTCGGCCCGCACTTCGTGGTGAAAGATGACGGCCTCGCCGGCGGCAAGGGCGTCGTTGTCACCGACGACCGCGCTGCCGCGAAGGAACATGTAAACGAGGTTCACGCGGCAGGAAACCCGGTCCTGCTCGAGTCCTTCCTCGATGGCCCAGAAGTTTCCCTGTTCTGCTTGGTCGACGGCGAGACCGTCGTCCCGCTGCTCCCAGCACAGGACCACAAGCGCGCCTACGACAATGACGAAGGCCCCAACACCGGCGGCATGGGCGCCTATACGCCGCTGCCGTGGCTGCCTGCCGACGGCGTGCAGCGCATCGTCGACGAAGTCTGCAAGCCAGTTGCCGCCGAAATGGTGCGCCGCGGCACCCCGTACTCCGGCCTGCTTTATGCCGGCCTTGCTTGGGGCAAGGAAGGCATCGCCGTTGTTGAGTTCAACTGCCGCTTCGGTGACCCAGAAACCCAGGCAGTTCTTTCCATGCTCGAGTCCCCGCTGGCTGAGGCGCTTAACGCCACCGCCACCGGCAAGCTTGCCGAGCTGGACGAGCTGAAGTGGAAGGACGGCTACGCCGTTACCGTCGTCCTGGCCGCTGAGGGCTACCCAGCCTCCCCGCGTAAGGGCGACGTCATCACCGGCCCGGGCCTGGATGATCCGAACAAGGTCCTCCACGCCGGTACCTCGCAAGCCGAAGGCTCGCGCGGTGTTGAAGAGGAAGTCGATGTCATCTCCAACGGCGGCCGCGTGCTCAACGTCCTGGGCCAGGGCGCCACACTCGCCGAGGCCCGCGCCGCCGCCTACGAGGTGCTAGAAGGCCTTAAGTTGGACGGCAGCTTCTACCGTCGCGACATCGGAAAGCGTGCCGAAGACGGCGAGATTTCCATCTAGCTTTTCTCTCGCACCCCCGTATAGCCCAGCTTGCTACCAAAAGGTACAGGCTGGGCTTTGTACATGGAATAATGTTTCCCGTGGCTGAAAAGAAGAACATTTCCAACGTCCTATCCTCCCGCTATGCCTCCGCAGAGCTTTCCAATATTTGGAGCCCGGAGTACAAGATCATCCTGGAGCGCCAGCTGTGGATCGCCGTCATGCGCGCGCAAAAGGATTTGGGAGTCGATATTCCAGCAGAGGCCATTGCGGCCTACGAGTCCGTGGTTGAGCAGGTGGACCTCGAGTCCATCGCTGCCCGTGAGCGCGTAACGCGCCACGACGTCAAGGCCCGCATCGAGGAGTTCAACGCCCTCGCTGGCTTTGAGCACATCCACAAGGGCATGACCAGCCGAGATCTCACCGAGAACGTCGAGCAGCTGCAGATTCATTCCTCGCTGCGCCTCATCCGTGACAAGGCCATCGCGGTCGTCGCGCGCATCGGCAAGCATGCGGCTGCTTACCAGTCTCAGGTCATGGCCGGCCGTTCCCACAACGTTGCTGCTCAGGCCACCACCCTGGGCAAACGCTTTGCTTCCGCAGCCGATGAGATGCTGCTGGGCATCGAGCGCGTCGAATCGCTCCTGGCTGCCTATCCGCTGCGCGGCATCAAGGGCCCGATGGGCACCTCCCAGGACATGCTCGACCTGATGGGCGGCTCCGAGGACAAGCTGGCCTCCCTGGAGACTGCGATTGCTGATCACCTGGGCTTCCACCGCATCTTCAACTCCGTTGGTCAGGTTTACCCACGCTCCCTCGATTTCGACGCCGTTTCCGCGCTGGTTGAGCTGGGCGCCGGCCCGTCTTCCTTGGCCACCACCATCCGCTTGATGGCTGGCAATGAGACCGTCACCGAGGGCTTCAAGGAAGGCCAGGTTGGCTCTTCCGCGATGCCACACAAGATGAACGCCCGTTCCTGCGAGCGCGTGTGTGGCTTCCAGGTCATCCTGCGCGGCTACCTCACCATGGTTGCGGATCTCTCCGGTCAGCAGTGGAACGAGGGCGACGTATTCTGCTCCGTGGTGCGCCGCGTTGCGCTTCCCGACGCCTTCTTTGCCCTCGACGGCCAGTTCGAAACCTTCCTGACCGTGCTGGACGAGTTCGGTGCCTTCCCTGCGATGATCGACCGCGAGCTCGAGCGCTACCTGCCTTTCCTTGCCACCACCCGCATCCTGATGGCGGCCGTGCGCGCCGGTGTCGGCCGCGAGACCGCGCACGAGGTCATCAAGGAAAACGCCGTCGCAGTGGCGCTGAACATGCGCGAAAACGGCGGCGATCAGGACTTGGTCGAGCGCCTTGCCGCCGACGAGCGCCTGCCAATGTCCGCCGAGGACCTAGAAGCTGCCCTGGCCGATAAGCACGCCTTCATCGGCGCCGCGGAATCCCAGGTCAATCAGGTTCTTACCCGCATCAACAACCTGGTCAGCGAGCACCCGAAGGCCGCCGCTTATACCCCAGGCGAGATTCTCTAAAAGCGAATTAGGATAGGACTCATGCGCCCAGAACTTTCTTCTTATAAGCACCTTGCTTCCGGCAAGGTCCGTGACATTTATGACGTTGACGAGAACACCTTGTTGATGGTCGTCTCCGACCGCATCTCGGCCTACGACCACTCCCTGGACCCGGCTATCCCGGACAAGGGGCGTGTTCTGACCGCGACCTCTAAGTTCTTCTTCGACGTCATCGATTTTCCGAATCACCTCGCCGGCCCGCTTGATGACGAGCGCATCCCGGAGGAGGTGCTGGGCCGCGCCATGGTGGTCAAAAAGCTCGACATGCTGCCTTTCGAGTGCGTCGCGCGCGGCTACCTCACCGGTTCCGGCCTAAAGGAATATAAGGAAAGCGGCACCGTTTGCGGCATCGAGCTGCCTGAAGGCTTTACCGAAGCCTCCCGCTTGCCAGAGCCGATCTTCACGCCGGCCACCAAGGCGGAGCAGGGCGAGCATGATGAGAACGTGTCTTTTGACGCGGTCGTCGCCAAGCTGGGCAAAGAGCGTGCGGAAGAGCTGCGCGCTGCCACCCTGCGCATCTACTCCGAGGCCGCCCGCATCGCGGAGGAGAAGGGCATCATCCTGGCCGATACCAAGTTCGAGTTTGGCCTCGATGAAAATGGCACCCTCATCCTCGCAGATGAGGTCCTAACCCCGGATTCCTCCCGCTACTGGCCGGCCGATACGTATGAGGAGGGCAAGGTTCAGCCTTCCTTCGACAAGCAGTACGTGCGCAACTGGCTGACCTCCCAGGAATCCGGCTGGGACCAGGCCTCTGATACCAAGCCGCCGCGCCTGCCTGACGACGTCGTCGAGGCCACCCGTGCGCGCTACGTCGAGGCTTACGAGCGTCTTTCGGGAAACTCCTTCTAAGGCCTAAAGCCTTCGTTACGGTAGGGTTTCGAGAAATCTCACTACAAATAAGCCCCCCCTAATCTAGCGAGGAGAACATGACTGAATTGACCCCGCCGATTGCCGCAAAACACCCCATCACCCGCGAGTTTCATGGACGCAGCTTCGTGGATGATTACGAGTGGATGCGGGATAAAGAATCTGCAGAAACGCTCGATTATCTGCGCGCGGAGAATGCTTATACTGAGCAGGAGACTGCGCACCTTAAAGAGCTGACTGAGAACATCTTCCAGGAAGTAAAGTCGCGTGTGAAGGAAACGGACATGTCCGTGCCTTCGCGCAGGGGCCAGTACTGGTATTACGGCCGCTCTGTCGAGGGCAAGAACTATGGCATTAGCTGCCGCGTTCCGGTGGCCGAAGGTACTGACCCGTGGACCGCTCCCGTTATTCCAGAAGAAGGCGCGCCTGAGGGCGAGGAAATCCTCCTAGATGCCAACGAGCTAGCAGAAGGCACCGAATTCTTCGCGATGGGTGCCTCCACCGTCTCTGACTCCGGCAACCTGCTGGCTTATTCCGTGGATACCGCTGGCGACGAGCGTTTTTCTCTGGTCATCAAGGACTTGCGTACCGGTGAGCTGCTCTCCGACCGCCTCGAAGGCATCTTCTACGGTGCGACCTGGGTGGGCGATGACTACATCTTTTACACCACGGTCGATGATGCCTGGCGCCCAGATACCGTCTGGCGCCACAAGGTGGGAACCGAGCAGTCCGAAGACGTGCAGGTCATGTATGAAGCCGACGAGCACTTTAATATCGGCGTCGGCAGTATTCGCAGCGAGAAGTACCTGTTCATCGTCATCGGCTCGAAGCTGACCTCAGAGACCTGGGTGCTGGATCGCACGGACCCGGAAGGCGAATTCCAGGTTCTGTGGCAGCGCGAAGCAGGTGTTGACTACGACGTCGACTATGCCGAGATTGACGGCCAGGCCTATTGGTTTGTCACCCACAACGCATCAGGTCCGAACTTCACCCTGGCCACCACGCCGCTGGCCGTAGGGGAGGACCTCGCACCGCTCCGCGAGCTCGATGTGCTGATTCCGCATCGCGAGGATGTGCGCCTGGAAGGCGTGGATACCTATCGCGACCAGGTCGTCGTAGGCTACCGCCGCGCCGGCATCGGGCGTGCCGCAATCATGGATGTACGCCATGGTTGGTCCGAATTTAAGGAATTAAACTTCAACGAAGAGCTCTACACCGTGAGCGTTGGCGGCAACCCGGAATGGGATGCACCGGTACTGCGGGTGAGCTACACCTCCTTCATCCAGCCTTCGCAGCTTTTCGATTACCGCGTTGAGACTGGCGAGTACACCTTGCTCAAGGAACAAGAAGTCCCGGGCGGTTACAACAAGGATGACTACGTTGCCTACCGCATGTGGACGCAGGCTTCCGACGGCACGCAGATTCCGGTCTCCATCGTGCACCGCGCTGATCTTGACCGCACCAAAGTTAACCCGACGCTTCTCTACGGATACGGCTCTTATGAGGCCAGCATGGACCCGTACTTCTCCGTCTTCCGTCTGTCCTTGATGGATCGCGGCATGATCTTCGCCATGGCGCACGTCCGCGGCGGCGGCGAGATGGGTCGTACCTGGTACGACGACGGCAAGCTTCTGCAGAAAAAGAACACCTTCACAGACTTCATCGCGGTGGCCGATGACCTCATTGCGCGCGGTGTCACCACCGCAGATCAGATGGTGGCGGAAGGCGGCTCCGCCGGTGGCCTGCTGATGGGCGCGGTGGCGAACATGGCCCCGGACCGCTTCACGGCCATCCAGGCCTCTGTGCCCTTCGTGGACCCGCTGACTTCCATCCTGAAGCCGGAGCTACCGCTGACGGTCATCGAGTGGGAAGAGTGGGGCGACCCGTACCACGACCCAGAGGTCTATGACTATATGAAGTCCTATGCGCCTTACGAGAACGTCACTGCGCAGAACTACCCGGACATTTTGGCGATTACCTCGCTAAACGACACTCGCGTGCTCTACGTGGAACCGGCGAAGTGGATTGCCAAGCTGCGTGATACCGCAGCGGGCGGGCAGTTCCTGCTCAAGACGGAGATGGTTGCTGGCCACGGTGGCGTTTCTGGACGCTATGACAAGTGGCGCCAGAATGCCTTCGAATACGCGTGGACCATTAACAAGGCCACGGGGTTGAAAGCTTAGACGCTCCTCGCCGCGCGGACTCGCGGTGGCTGTGCGATAATTGCACTTATGCATGGCCACCTTCTAGTTTCGATTTCCAGCATCTTTTCTGACACGCGGAAGCAAACTAGTAACCTCCTCAAAGAACTAGACCGGGAAGAAATCCCGGTCTCTTTGCTGGTTGCCCCACACATTGATGGCAATTGGCACCTGGCCAAGGATGACAAGACCTTAGGCTTTCTCAAAGAGCAGGAATCCGCGGGTAGGTTGCTTATTCTGAATGGCTTCGACCAAGCGGTGCAAGGTCGTCGCGCTGAGTTCGCTAACCTCGACTCGCACGAGGCCAATCTCCGTTTGAAGGGCGCCACGCGGCAGATGGCCAAGTTGGGCTTCGAGTCGAGCATCTTCGCACCTCCACGCTGGCGTATGTCGCCTGGCACCTTGGAGGTCCTACCGAACTTTGCTTTCGACGTCGCGGTCTCCACGCGTGGCATTCACGAGCTGCGTTCCGGCAAGTTCCACCAGACCCGCAACCTGTCCTTCGGCGAGGGCTTCGGCGCGGCGAAGTGGTGGCGCCGCAACATTATTCGCGCAGCTGAGCGCTCCGCGCTGCGTGGCAACACCGTGCGTCTTTCCATCTCTGGCCGCAACCTTAATGACAGGAAAGTGGTCTCTGACTTCATCAAGGCGGTTGACCGCGCCGCGAGCGCCGGCGCGCAGCCCGCGGACTACGGCGTCTTTTTGACGAAGCGCTAAAAGCCTCCCGCGGAAGTGCACGCCAAGCGTGCACCGTACGCACGGCACGCGTGCAAAAGCGTGCAAAAGTGCACAATTTGCCAATTAGACTGCCGAATCCGCGCTAATTCAGGGCACTATTTGGCAAATTGTGCGTAGGGGGAGGAGATGCTCCGGGGGAAGACGCCCCGGAGGAGACGCTCGCGGGAGCCTAGAGCTTGAGGAAATCCCGGACCTGCGGTGGCAGGGCGTCGATGAGCTGGGGTGTCAGGAACTTCAGCGAACCGCCGAGCAACATTGCGATGCCGGGGACGGCAACCGCAAGGATCAATGCGATGATGCTGCCGGTGCTCGAACCAGAGCTAGAGCCGTTGCTGGAGCTGGAGCCCTTGTTGGTGCCGGGCTTGCTGTCTGGTTCTTCGTCTGGGGTAGTGGCCGCCTCACCCAGACTGAAGCCGACCTTGACCGGGTCGTGGTCAGAGGCACGGAACGGGGAATCGTCGTAGAAGTCCACGATGTTGTACTTGCGGCGAGAGTACTCAAAGGCCACAGGCTCGTCGGCATTGATGTTCCACACCTGGGCGTCGGTTACCTTGCCGGATGCAACCTCGTTTGCCAGGACGTGGTCGAGGGAACCCAACAGGCCAGAGAACTGGTAGGAGGCATCCGCGTGGAAGTCCTCAGCGGGAACGGTGTAGCCGCTGTCGCGGAAGACATCGATGGCATCGCCGTGGGTATAGGTGTTGAGGTCACCCATTACGAAGGTGGCCTTGTCCTGCCAATCTGGTTGCTTAGCCAGGTGCTCAAGAACGGCTTCGGCTTGTGCTTTGCGCACGTTGGGGTTGTTGCCCTGGCCGTCGCCGGTGTCGGCGTCGCCCTTAACAACGGAACCCTTGGACTTGAAATGATTGGCCACGGCCACGAAGGTCTCGTCATCCGCGGCGTCGACTGGCGCGAACTCCTGCGCTAGCGGCTCACGGGCCGTTCCAGTGAAGCGGTCGTCGACGAAGATGCGGGATTCACCAACCGGTTTGACGCGATCCTTTTTGTAGATAAACGCGGTGCGAATGACGTCCACGGTGTCCGGCAGCTTCTCCGGGGAGGCCACGTAGGCCCACTTCTCGGAACCAGCGGCCGCGTTGAGCTCGTCGGTCAGGTGCGCCAAGGCTTGGTCGCGCTTGGACTTGTCGCCGGTGACGCCGTAGCCGTCTTCGATTTCAGAAAGGGCGATGACGTCGGCATCAAGACCGTTTACGGCCGCGACAATCTTGCGCTGCTGGTTCTCGAAGGCCTCCGCGGTATAAGCACCGCGGGTCGTGCCGCGCTTGACGGTGACCGGGTTGCCGTTCATGTCATCGTAGGAGCTGCCGCCGTACTCCTCGCCAAGGGAGGTGAAGTAGTTCAATACGTTGAAGGCACCAATGGTGTATTCGCCTTCGACGTCGAGTGCGTGCAGTTCCTTTTCGCGGGAGTCTTCCCAGGTAATCGGCAAATCGCTGCCTGCCGTATTGCCCGTTACCGGTGCGGTGGGCTGGTAGCGCCACTGTTCATGGGAGTAACCCACGATGACCGGGTGCTGGAAAGTTACCTGGTCAGTGGTGCGCAGGGACTTGATGGTCTGTGCGTTGTCCTGCGCGATATATGGCAGCGGGGTGGATTGGTCAGACTCGAGGTAGTTTTTCGTGCGGCCATCGTCCAGCGTGACCAGCTTGGCGGCGTTGGAAGCGGCGAGTTTCTGTAGGTCGGAGTCTGGGTCTGTCGACGGGTCATAAAGGTCCGACGGCTGGCGGAGTGCCTCAGTGCCCGGCGCCAGGCCTACCTCGCCATACTGGTTGAGCGCGTAGTTGTTGGTCACGGTGTGTGTGCCAGGCAGCACCAGCATGTGCTCGTAGGCCTCACGGGCGACGTCGCCTTCCGGCAGGGCCTCCAGTTCGAGCGCGGTGACCTCCGGCAGGGGAGCATCGAGCTTCTCGACGGCATCTGCGGTTAGCTGGGTGGCGTCAAAGAACTCCGAGACCTTGCCAGAAACCTGCACGGAATCCCCGAGCTGCGGATAAGCAGAGGCTTCCTTGTTGCCCATGTAAATAAACAGCGCCGGGGAAGCAGCAGGAGCCTCGTTTCCGGTGCCGCCGGTCTGGATAGTGAAGCCGTTGATGCCGCCCTCGGACCACACGCCAGTGACGACGCCCTTGGTCGTGACGTTCTGGTCTTTAACCGGAGACTGAGCGCCGGTTCCCTGGATTTCTTCGATGCTTAGCTCGCGGCCGGGGTCTGCAGGCTGCGTTGGTTCCTCTGGCTCAGCGGGCGTGGTTGGTTCGTTTCCGGAAGGCGTAGGAGTTGGCGTGCCGACATGGAAATCGGCAGCGTTGTCGTCGGTATCGGTGCCCGCCTCATCGCGAGAGACTGACTCTGCATTGGAGGTGCTTGGGGCAGGGGTGCCTTCTGCCAGCTGGGCGGAACCGTAACCGGCGAGGTCAACCTCGTTGCCGGAGGCGTCGTAAAGCTTGACCGATCCCTTCGAACCGGACAGGTTCAGGGAGGACTCCGCGTCTGGGGTAGGCAGTGGCGTGGAGCCGCCGTTGCCCTGGCCAGCCTGAATCAGGTAGTGCTTGCCAGCCGGAATCGCGCCGCTGAGAGCAGCCTTGCCGCCCGAGTTGCCACCGGCGGAAAAGTACTCGACGGACCAACCATCCAGCGAGACCGCGGCTTCGGTGGGGTTGAAGAGCTCGATGAAGTCGTGGGTAAAGGTCGCACCAGAGTTTCCGCCGCCGCCGTAAACCTCAGAAAGGACCACGGCATCACCTGCGGGGGCTGCATGGGCGGGGACGGTGAGAGTGGAGAAAGTGGAGATGAGCGCGGTCAAAGAAAGCGCGTGGAGAGAACGAGAGCGCATGAGAAACCTTGCAATAGGAGATATATGACCATTTGTTTCTAAGGCACCGCGTCGGGCTTGCCAAGCGTTCATCCCCCCAGATGTCTTGGGGGTTTACATGCATGCCCAAAAAGCTTGTCTTGCGGTTCATCGGGTGTTTACGTGGGCTTCGCGGGGCAGGGGCGTGCGAACTGCGCACAATTTGCCAAGCAAGCCCGGAAAATCAGCAAATTTGGGCGCACTATTTGGCAAATTGTGCCCACGCGAGGCGTCGGCGCCAGTAATCCCCCGAACCAAACCACCCCCAACCCGCCGCCCTATAGAATTGGTTTTCGTTCCCCGCGGGAAATACTGTGGGCACTAAGTCGACTACCGAGTTAAAACTTGAGCTGAATGAAACTGGAGGCACGATGGTTCAGCGCGTGTATGTGGAAAATCGCGAGGGCGGGCATGCCGCTGCATTGTCGAAGGAGTACGGCGTCAACGTGCGCGTGCTCAATCGCTACGACGTAGAGGGCACCACCGATTCCGAATTTGCTACCGCGGTCAAGTTGGTTCTTTCAGAACCGCAGGTAGACACTACTTTTTCCACGCTGGACGAGGCTGGAGTTACAGGCGGGGTTCTCGCCGTTGAACCGCTTCCAGGCCAGTTTGATCAGCGCGCCGATTCCGCGGCACAGTGCATTCAGTTCCTCTTTGAAAAGGAGCGCCCCCGCGTACGCACCGCGGTGGTCTATGCGGTAGATGGTGAGATTCCTGCCGCCATGCGCAAGGATCTGATTAACCCCGTCGAGTCCCGTGAAGCAGCGCTGGAGCTGCCGGAGACTTTGGCATTGCACGTCGATACCCCCGCAGACGTAGAGACCCTTGAGGGTTTCACTGCGCTTTCCGACGCCGCCCTTCCCGAGTTCGTTGCCTCCCACGGCCTAGCCATGGACGTGGACGACGCTACTCTAATCCGCGAGTACTTTGCCTCCGAAGACCGCGAGCCGACCATCACCGAGCTCAAGGTGATTGATACCTACTGGTCCGACCACTGCCGCCACACCACCTTCGAGACCGTCCTCGATTCCATTACCTTCAATGAGCCGGCCGTTGAGGCCGCTTACCAGGACTACCTCGCAGCCCGCGAGTCCATCGGCCGCGCTAAGCCGGTGACCTTGATGGACATGGGCACCATCGCTGGCAAGGTGCTGCGTGCCACGGGCAAGCTCGACGCCATGGACGTCTCCGAGGAGATCAACGCCTGCACCGTTCATGTCACCATCACCGTGGATGGCAAGGAAGAGCCGTGGCTGCTGCTGTTTAAGAACGAGACCCACAACCACCCAACCGAAATCGAGCCTTTTGGCGGCGCTGCTACCTGCATCGGTGGCGCAATCCGTGACCCGCTGTCTGGCCGCGGTTATGTCTACGGCGCGATGCGCATCTCCGGCTCCGGTAACCCGCTGGAGACCACCACTCGCGCAGGCAAGCTGCCGCAGAAGACCATTGCCCGCGTGGCAGCTGCCGGCAATTCTCCTACGGCAACCAGATTGGCTTGGCTACCGGCCTGGTTGATGAGGTCTATCACCCAGGATACGTCGCCAAGCACCTCGAAATGGGTGCGGTAGTGGCGGGCGCACCGGCGGCGAACGTGCGTCGCGAAGTTCCGGCGGCGGGTGACCTCGTGGTGCTCGTCGGCGGTGCAACGGGCCGTGACGGTATCGGTGGCGCTACTGGTTCCTCCAAGTCGCACACCGTGGAGTCGCTGACCACCGCGGGCGCGGAGGTGCAGAAGGGTAACGCGCCGGAGGAGCGCAAGCTCCAGCGCCTGTTCCGCAACCCGGAGTTTTCCAAGCTCATCAAGCGCTGTAATGACTTCGGCGCCGGCGGCGTCGCCGTCGCAGTGGGCGAGCTGGCGGATTCGCTGGAGATCAACCTCGATGCGGTCCCGAAGAAGTACGAGGGCCTGAATGGCACCGAGCTGGCTCTGTCCGAGTCCCAGGAGCGCATGGCCACCGTCGTTGAGGCAGGCGACCTCGACAAGCTGATCGCGCTGGCTAACGAGGAGAACCTCAACGCCGTGGTCGTTGCGGAGGTCACTGACTCGGGCCGCATGCGCATGCATTGGCGCGGCAACACCATCGTTGACCTTTCCCGCGAATTCCTAAACACCAACGGCGCCGACAAGCACGTCGACGTCGAGGTTGCCCCCACCGCTGATTGGCGCGGCGCGGCCCGCGAGTGGGCACGCCAGGAGGACTTCAACGCGTCCTTCCTCGGCATGGCCTCCGACCTCAACGTTGCCTCCAAGCAGGGCCTGTCTGAGCGCTTCGACTCCACCGTCGGTGCCGGCACCGTGCTGATGCCTTTCGGCGGCACCCGCCAGGCCACCCCGATCCAGGCCACGGCACACACCTTGCCGGCGCTGGGAGAGACCACCAACTGCTCTGTGATGTCCTGGGGTTACAACCCATACGTCACTGAGGCCAGCCCGTTCCACGGGGCTTACCTCGCGGTGGTCGAGTCGGTGTCCAAGCTGATCGCCACCGGTTCCTCCTTCGACGAGACCTACCTGTCCTTCCAGGAGTACTTCGAGCGCATGGACTCCGCTGCGGCGTGGGGCAAGCCGGCTGCCGCGCTGCTGGGCACCATCAAGGCCCAGCTTGGCCTCGGCGTCGCCGCGATTGGCGGCAAGGACTCCATGTCCGGCACCTTCGAAGAGCTCAGCGTCCCGCCGACGGTCATCTCGGTTGCCGTCAGCCACGACGATGCCACTCACATGGTGCCGAACCACTTCAAGGCAGCGGGCCACAAGGTCACGCTCTTCCGGCCGGAGATCGCTGGCGCAGAGGATACTGCGCTGGCCGGCCTGCCCACCCCAGATTCCCTGGTTGCCAACTTCCGCACCGTGACGGAGCTGCTGCGCTCCGGCAAGGTCATCTCCGCTTACACCCCGGGCTTCGGCGGCCCTGCCGAGTCCGTGCTGAAGATGGGCTTGGGCGAGGGCATCGGCTTCGCCTTTACTGACGACGCCCCGCTCTACGACTACGCCTACGGCGCCTTCGTCCTGGAGTGGGCAGACGGCGAGGAGCCAACCGCGGGCTCGGTTATTGGTGAGACCGCTGAGGGCGGCTTCACCTACCGCGGCACCGAGGTTTCCTTTGCCGACGCCGAGGCCGCCTACCTGGGCACTCTCGAAGAGATCTACCCGAGCTTCGTTGAGCAGACTGGTTCGGTCTCCCTGGCGGACGCCACTTCTCCGGTCTCCGCATCTGAGGCACCGACCATCACTCCGGCCCACGGCGGCGCCAAGGCTTCCGCTCTCATCCCGGTCTTCCCGGGTACCAACTGCGAGTACGACTCCGCCCGCGCGCTGCGTCGCGCTGGCATCGAGCCGGAGATCCTCGTGGTGCGCAACCGCACCCCGGAAGACATTGCTGAGTCCGTCGACCGCATGGCCGCGGCTTTGGATCGCTCCCAGATGCTCTTCCTGCCGGGCGGCTTCTCTGGCGGCGACGAGCCTGACGGTTCCGCGAAGTTCATCACGTCTTTCCTGCGTAACCCGTCGCTCACCGCGGGTGTGCAGGGGCTTCTCGACGAGCGCGGTGGCCTGGTCCTCGGCATCTGCAATGGCTTCCAGGCGCTGATCAAGCTGGGCTTGGTGCCGTTCGGCAAGATTTCTGAGCCGGGCACTGAGACCCCGACGCTGACCTTCAACACGATTGGTCGCCACCAGTCGCGTATTTCGCGTGTGAGCGTGGTCAATAACGCATCGCCGTGGCTGTCCAAGATTAACGAGGGCGACGTCTTCACCGTCCCGATTTCTCACGGCGAGGGCCGCATCACTGCTGGTGAGTCCGAGTGGGAGCGTCTAAAGGCAGCTGCCGTTACCCAGTACGTCGACGTTGCTGGCAACCCGCTGATGGATATCTCCGTTAACCCGAACGGCGGCCTCTTCGCCCTTGAGGGCATCATGTCCGAGGACGGCCGCGTCCTGGGCAAGATGGGCCACTCTGAACGCATCTCGGCATCTACCTACAAGAACGTGCCGGGCGAGTACGATATGAAGCTCTTCGAGTCTGCGGCAGAGTACTTCCGCAAGTAGTTCCGAGCCCGGCTGGTTGGGTCCCCCTGGTTGGGTCCCATTCCTTGGCTCCCTTTGCTAGCAAAGGGAGCCTTTTTTACCCCAAAACACAAAACTCCACTCGCAATAGGACCCAACCAATGGGACCCAAAGACGGGGACCCAACCGGGGTGGAAGCCTCAGAGCGAATGGAGTTCGTGATGCCCAGGAGAAATCGCGTGAGCGCCGCGACTTAAGCGCCGATTGCGCGCGCGATGGTCTGCGCCCAGCTGACCTTCATCTCGTGTGTAAAGAGCCCGAAGGAGTGCGAACCCTGCTCGCTGTAGTAGCGGTTAACGTTCACGCCGGCGCGGCGCGCGTTGTGCGTGAAGGTCTCGGTGCACTGGTTGGCAACCACCTCAACTGCACGCGGGCCAACGCTGGTCACCGGGTTGATGTTGTTGCCATCAATCGGACCTGGGTTTCCGGATGCAGAAGCCACGAAGACATCTACACCGCGCAGGCGACCCGGATTGAAGTTCGGGTCATGGTCCGCCCACTGCGGCGAGCCCGGCAGGCCCCACGCGTTGAAAGAGGAGCCGCCGCCGTAAGCCATCATTGCCGTCGAGGTCAGAACGCCCGTCGGATCAGAGCGCACTGGGCAGCCAGAGTAGGAAGCGGCCGCCTTGAAACGCTGTGGCGCATGCGCCGCGATATCGAGCGCCGCCGCACCGGTGGAGGAGAGGCCGCCGATGGCATCGCGGCCGGTGCCGTGGAATTCGGCGTCGATAAGCGGCGGAAGCTCCTGGGTCATGTAGGTGTTCCACTTGTTTACGCCCAGGATTGGGTCGGCCTGGTTCCAGTCCGTGTACAGCGAGTATGGGCCGCCAAGCGGCATGACTACGTTGACGTTTTTATCCGCGAACCATGGTCCGACGTCGGTATGCGTCATCCAGTTCATGCCCTCCTGGCCGCCCTGGATGCCAGGCAGGAGATAGAAGCTCGGGCGCGGTTGGTCGCCGCCCGGCAGCAGCACGTTGTTGGTGATGATTTCGCGGTTGGCAGGAGACCACACGTCGACGACCCAGTGGTTGCCGTTGATGTGGCGTTTGCCCACGATCTTGGCCTGGTCACCCAGCCAAGGCTGCGGGTTGGTCACGCGCGAGGAGACCTTCTCTAGGTGGCTCGACTGAGCCATGGCAGGGGTGGTGGTTGAGCCGACAGCCAGCGCGAGGGCGCCGGCGGCGGCGACGGACTTGAGCAGGGTTCCAATGGAGCGTGAGGAAGTCATAGTGGGAGCAAGTGTACAAGGATTTTTTAGCTTGTATAAGTATTTCCCAGGGAAAGTTAAAAGGAGATTCAACTACTGTGACTAAAGTGGCACGCGCTATTCGACGCCGGGCGCTGGCCCGAGCGTCTTCTCCCAGGCCGTGTACAGCTGCGCTCCGAAGAAGTCGTAGTCGGTCGAACCTGGCCAGGCCTCGCCGATTTTGGCGCCGGTGCAAAATTTAATACGCATAACAAAATAGTGGGCATTTCCTTGAAAGCGTCGGACGGGCGCCGTATAGTTACGGCAACGTAAGTTTTCTCCGAAGTGAGGCGGCTACCCATTGATGGCTAACAAGGAAAACACTGTGCTATTAGAAGAGGTGGGGCAGGCGCCACCTGAGGGGCTCGTTGAGCGGCGTTATTTCATCGCTGACCGTGGCCCACGCCCCCTCACTCGCGGCTGGGGTCACTTCTTTGCCGCGATTTGCTCGGTGATCGCATCTACTGTGCTGATTACCTATTCCTGGATGACGCTGCCCTGGTGGCACGCGCTAGCCGTTACCGTCTACGGCGTCGGCGTAGTGGGCTTGTTTGGCGTGTCTGCCCTTTATCACCGTTGGCCATGGCCGAGCTTGCGGGCAGTGCGTTGGTGGCGTCGGGCGGATCACGCAACCATCGCTGTCTTTATTGCGGCGACGTATACGCCGCTGTGTGCCATCGTCTTAGACGTGAAGCAGGCATCGCTCATGTTGGCTATTGCTTGGGCCGGGGCAATCTTGGGTGTCATCCTGAATCTGTTGTGGATAGACCATCCACGCTGGCTCGATGTGGTGGTCTATCTGGCATTGGGATGGTTGGTGGTCCCACTCATTCCCACCCTGTGGGGTGCCGCTGGCGCCGCAGTTGTGTGGCTGCTTTTTGCCGGCGGAGTGATCTATTCGCTCGGCGCTTTGGCTTATGGCTTCAAATGGCCGGGCCGCAACGCCCGGTGGTATGGCTACCACGAGCACTTCCACAGCGCGACTATCGCGGCTGCGGTTGTGCACATGGTGGCCATTTGGATGGTCGTGGCGGCCTAGGCGTTCAATTGGGGGGCAGGCACCTAATCGCGCAGCGGGTCCACACCGGCTTCGGTGAGCATCGGAATGTTGGATACCTCGGAAGGCAGGCCGAACGCGTCAACAAGAACCACGGACCACGGTGCCAAAGAATCCACCAGATCATTGATTGCAGCGCGGGCGGCCTTCATACGGCCGGCCGGAAGCAAGTGGTGCTCCTGATACCAGCCGGCGTGCTCGACCAGCGTGGACAGAACGAATAGGTGACGTAGCTGCTCAAAGACCTGGCGTGCGAGGGAACCTACCTCCAGGCGGTCTTCCGCCTCAATCATCGCTTGGACCAGCAGCGTATCTACACGGGCCCAGCCTGCCGCGATGAGGTGATCCTGGCACTGGTCCACGATGGCGGCTGCCTGCACCTTGTCGGCCTTGCGGGCCGGCTGGATGCGACGAACGAGAGAAAGCAGGACGGACTGGGCACGGTCGTCGATGAGCTTGGCTTGGTAGACGGCGTCGAAAAGCGATGCCTCGTTCGGATTGACCAGGTCCACCAGCCCCTGCAGACGCGTGGTGAAACCAGTGCGGCGGCGGACCACTTCAGTGGCGGTCGTAGCGGCATAGCGCACGGTATCCCATGGAGACATGTCATTCATCGCACGACCGTAAGCGGTGAGCAAGTTCTTGCCCACCATCTGAATCAGCACGGTGTTATCGCCCTCAAAGGTGGCGAAGACATCGGAGTCGGCGCGGTAGGTGGTCAGGCGGTTTTCTGACATATAACCTGCGCCACCGCAGGCCTCACGGCATTCCTGAATCGTGCGGATGGCGTGCTGGGTCTGTGCGGCTTTAATCGCGCCGGCCAAAGACTCCATCTCGCGGGAGGCATACTTTTGCTCCTCGGTGGGCGTGGTCACGGACCACGAGCCTGCCTCCTGGCTGTCATTCATCTCCTGGTAGCGCTCGAGAATTTGGTTGTGCAGCAGGTGCAACGCATAAGAGCGGGCCAACGGGATGAGCAGGCGGCGACGGTGCTGGCGGTGATCGATAAGGCGCTTTTCGGCGCCGGTTGCGCCTTCGAATTGGCGGCGTCGGTTGGCGTAGCGCACCGCAATGTCCAGCGAGGCCTCCGTTGCGGCGCCCGCGGCACCAGCCACGCCCATGCGCCCGCGGATCAGCGTGCCGAGCATGGTGAAGAAGCGGGCGTTGGGGTTTTCAATCGGCGAGGAATACCTGCCCTTTTCATCGACGTCTGCGAAGCGGTTGAGCAGATTCACACGTGGTACGCGCACGTTGTCGAAGCGGAGCGTGCCATTATCGACGCCCACGAGTCCGCCCTTGTGGCCGTGATCGCCCAAGGTGATGCCCGGCAGCGCGTTGCCTTGCTCGTCACGAATCGGGACGATGATGGCGTGCACGCCGTGGGTACGACCATCGCTTTCCGGGGTCATAAGCTGCGTGAACACGACGGCGGCACGGCCGTCCTGGGCGGCGTTGCCGATGTAGTTCTTCACCGCGGTATCGCTCGGGGTATTGATGATGAATTCATCGGTTTCAGGGTCGTAGTTCGCCGTGGTCTCAAGGGATTGCACGTCGGAGCCGTGGCCGCGCTCGGTCATGGCGAAACAACCAGGTAGTTCCAGGGATGCGGCCTTTTGAACCCACTCGATGTGGCGTTCGGTACCGAGCTGGTCGAGGGCGCCGCCCCACAGTCCCCACTGCACGCCGGACTTGATGGCGAGCGAGCCGTCGACCCAAGCCAGGCCTTCGAGTGTGAAAGTGGAAAGAATCGGTTTGCCAGGCCCGCCATTGTCGCGGCGCAGACCCTTTTGGAAACCGCCGAAGTCAAGCACCTTAGCGAGATTGTTGAAGGTATGCGCGCGCTGCTCGGCGACGGAGAGATCTGGATGCGGGAAGAGCTCCGGGTCATTGATGAACTTGCGTAGCTCCTGGCGGAAGGCGGCGTGTGGGCCATCGAGTAGGTTGCCCAGCTCGGTAGCTACGGATGGCTGCGGTGTCTTGGGCAGGCGGCGCGGGCTGCGCGGCTCTGCTTGGGCGGTGGTGGAACGAAGATTTGCGCGGTTTGCCTCGGTGGAGGAAGTGGCGCTGGAATCCTTGCTTTGAGTCTTGAGGAGTGCCATGGTTTTTCCTTCTTTGGGCGGCTGCTTTTGGTAGCCGGGGATTTTTGGGGTGCGGGTTAGCGTTCGATGATGGCGGCCACGCCTTGGCCGCCGGCGGCGCAGATGGAGATAAGAGCGCGGCCACCGCCTGCTTCCTGCAGGACCTTCGCGGCGGTGGCGAGGATGCGCGCCCCGGTGGCCGCGAAGGGGTGGCCGGCAGCCAGCGAAGAACCCTTGACGTTGAGCTTGCTGCGGTCGATGGGGCCGAGTGCGCCGGGCAGGCCGAGGCGCTCGCGGCAGTAAGTCTCGTCCTCCCACGCATTCAGGGTGGCAAGGACTTGTGAGGCGAAGGCTTCGTGGATTTCGTAGAAGTCGAAATCTTGCAGGGTGAGGTTGTTGCGCTCGAGGAGGCGCGGCACCGCATAGGTCGGCGCCATGAGAAGGCCGTCTCCGCCGTGTAGGAAGTCCACTGCGGCGGTCTCGGAATCAACTAGGTAGGCAAGCGGCTCGAGGTTATGGTTTGCGGCCCAGGATTCGCTGCCTAGGAGGGTGACTGCCGCGCCGTCGGTAAGCGGCGTCGAATTGCCGGCGGTCATTGTGGCCTGGGTGCCGTGCTGCTCGGCATCGCGCTTTCCAAAGACCGGCTTTAGCTGGCCGAGCTTTTCTGGCGTGGAGTCAGGACGGAGGTTGGTATCGCGGTTAACACCCATGAAGCCGGTGCTGAGGTCGTTAAAGAAACCTTCCTCCCAGGCCTGATGGAGCTTCTGGTGAGAAGCGAGCGCGAGCTTGTCCTGGTCAGCGCGGCTTATGCCCATTTCGCGGGCCGTGATAGCCGCGTGGTCGCCCATGGAAAGCCCCGTGCGCGGCTCGCCGTTTTGGGGCTGCTCGGGCGCGAGCTGGGCGGGGCGAATTGAGCCGATGAGCTTTGCGCGTTGGGAAAAAGTCTTTGCGCGGCTGAGTCTGATGAGGGTGCGTCGCAGGGAATCGTTGACGGCGAGCGGGGCGTCCGAGATGGTATCGGTGCCGCCAGCGATGCCGGATTCGATGCGGCCGCGGGCAATGGCGTCACCAACATGGATGGCGGCGGCCAATGAGGTGCAGCAGGCCTGCTGCATGTCGAGTGCCGGGGTAGTAGAAGTAAGCGCCGAGCCAAGGACTACCTCGCGGGTGAGGTTGAAGTCTCGCGAGTGCTTGAGTACCGCGCCTGCTGCTACGAGCCCTAACCGTTCCTCGTGCAGGCCGAAGCGCGCGACGAGTCCGTCGAGGGCGCTGGTGAGCATGTCTTGATTGGAGGCGTGCGCGTATTCCTTGTTGGAACGGGCAAACGGAATGCGGTTGCCGCCCAGGATTGCGACGCGGGGCGAACTGCTGGTCATTGCGACTCCTTGCTGGGAAACCAGAGGTAGAAAAGTTTTCACTGGAATGTTCTAAATCACACTCCGAATGATAATGTTAGTTGTATCACTCAATTAACTAACCCTGCAACCTCTTGCAAAAAGGCTTGCAACCTTGTTAAAGGAAGGATTTCGAATGCCCAAACTCAATTTCGCTGAGAAACTAATCAACTCTCCAGTAGCCGCGAAGGTGGGCGTGCCGCAGGGCTATCCGCTGCGCCGCTTCACCTCCGGGGAGCCGGCTTTAGACGCCCCAGTGGTCATTGGTTCTGCAGGAGCGGGCCGCATCGCCCACTTCCTTTCCACTGCGCTCGCAGTGGACTATCAGCTGCTTTCGGTGGAGGCGGAAACTGCCCGGGGTGCGCTGGTATTCGACGCCACCGGAATCGAGGAGCCAGAGCAGCTGCGGGAGCTCTACGATTTCTTCCATCCGCAGCTGCGCAACCTCGCACCGAATGCACGCTTGCTGGTCATCGGCACTACCCCGGAGAAAACCGCGACCATCGATGCCCGCATTGCCGCCCGCGCCCTCGAGGGTTTCACGCGTTCGCTGGCTAAGGAGATGCGCAAAGGCGGTACCGTGAACCTCATTTGGGTCGAACCCGGCGCCACGGCGGAAATCGAATCCACGGTGCGCTTCTTCCTCTCCGGTAAGTCAGCGTTCGTAGACGGCCAGGTGGTGCGCGTGAAGGCCGCTACCGCCGCGGCGGACGCAGACTGGCAGGCGCCTTCTCAAGACCGTCTTGCCGTGGTCACCGGCGCAGCCCGGGGCATCGGCGCCACTATCGCGGAGGTGCTGGCGCGCGATGGCGCGCAAGTCATCTGCATCGACGTCCCCGCCGCGAGCGAGCACCTCAGCAAAACGGCAAACAAGGTCAAGGGCACCGCGCTACCGCTGGACGTTACTGACCCGGGTGCTGCCGCGACCATCGCAAAGCATGCGCAGCGCCACTATGGCCGCCCCATCGACGTCATCGTCCACAATGCCGGCATTACCCGTGACAAGCTGCTGGCCAATATGAACGAGGGGCAGTGGGACGCCGTCCTCGCCGTTAACCTCATAGCTCCAGTGCGTATCACCGAGGCGCTGCTGGATAGCGGAGATCTTGCAACCGGGGCAGCGGTGGTGGGCGTGTCTTCCATGGCGGGAATCTCCGGCAACCGCGGTCAGACCAATTACGCCACCACCAAGGCCGGCATCATTGGGCTGGTTGATGCCCTCACCCCGGTACTGGCAGACAACGGTTCGACCATCAACGCGGTGGCGCCGGGATTTATCGAAACTGCCATGACCGCAGCCATGCCCACTGGCCCACGTGAGATTGGCCGCCGCATCAATTCCCTGCAGCAGGGCGGCTTGCCAGTTGACGTCGCCGAGACCGTCGCCTACTTCGCTGCCCCGGCCTCCGCGGCGGTCACGGGTAACACCGTGCGCGTGTGCGGCCAGAACATGATGGGAGCGTAAATGCTAGACCGCAATGTGCAGAACCTGAAAGAGATTCCGCAGCTTTCCACGCTTTACCGCAAGCAGGTGATAAAGGCGCTGCCCGGTGTTGCGGGAAAACGCGTTATCGATGACCCACCAATTGCCTACCGGGTAGAAGGCGTACACATTGATCCGGAGCATCTTGCTGCTTACTGCCAAGCAGTGGGTTTCCGCCTGGGCAACGAGGTTCCGGTTACCTACCCTTATGCGCTGGCCTTCCCGCTAGCGGTCAAAGTCATGGACTCGCCGGGTTTTCCTTTCCCCGCCATGGGCATCGTTCATCTTTCAAACAAGATTGAACAATTCCGCCCTTTGCACGTGGAAGATACTTTTACCATCGACGTCCACGCGGAGAACCTGCGCAGCCACCGCAAGGGGCTGGTGCTCGACATGATTACCTCCATTTATGTAGAAGGCATCTTGGTCTGGCAGCAAACCTCCGCATTCTTAGGGCCCAAAGCGCACTTTTCTTCCTCCACCCCGGCAGATGTGCAGGTAAGGCCAGAAGCTGCCCGCTTCCTGCCGCAGCCGGAAAAGCCCGCGCCGGAGGTAACGGCCATGGCAACGCTGCGTTTTAACCCGGAAGCCGTAAAGACCTACGCGGCCGCTTCCGGGGATAAGAACCCCATTCACACCTCCCGGCTGGGCGCGAAGGCCTTTGGTTTTCCGAACACGATTGCCCATGGCATGTTCACCCACGCCAAGATGCTCACTGCGTTTGAGGGGCGCCTGCCCGATGCAGTGCGCGTGCAGGCAGACTTCTACAAGCCGGTCATATTGCCCGCCACCACGGCGCTTTTTAAACAAAAAGAAGGCTCCGGTTGGAACGCGCAGCTGCGCCAGGCCAAAAACGTAGAAAAGCTCCACGTTGCCGTCAACGTGGAGCCAGCGCACTAATCCAAGTGCTGGTGCTGCGGAGCCACAACCAGTGGCTTCGGGGAGTACTTTCCGCGTAGCTCGCGCAGGATGCCGGCGTGCTCCCACAGCGCCTTGTCCTCTGCCGTCTTCGGCGTGAACTGACGGGCTGCCATCGGCTGCCAGTCGGCGTCCATCGCCATATAAGAAACCGTGGCGTGGATGGCGGTCTCCAGATTCTGGCGTCCACCGCGCGGGTTGCCAGAGCGGACGTGGATGGACATCTGCATGGAGCGCGCATCGGTGCGCATCATGCGGGCATCCACCTCGATGAGGTCACCGATGGCAATCGGCTGGTAGAAGCGAATACCACCGGCATAAACGGCCACGGTGTGCTCGCCCGACCCCCCCATGGTGCAGGCCGCGCCCGCCTCATCGATCCACTCCATGGCGGTGCCGCCGTGGACCTTGCCGCCCCAATTGACGTCGGTCGGCTTTGCCAGGAAGCGGTTGATCATGCGCGGGGCGTCGGAAGGCCCGTCATAAGTCTGCTTTTCCATCTCATCCTCGATGGCGCGGCGCAGCTCGATGCGGGACTCGGCCGCCTCCCAGACACGACGATGGTCGTCGGAAGTCGGCTCAAACGGTGGCACAGGGGTGGATTTACCCGTTTCCGGATCCTTTGCCACGAAAATAACCAAGCAATCGCAAGCGCGTGTGAAGATGCCATCGCGTGGGTCTGCGGAAAGGACTTCGTTGACGATGTGCATCGAAGAACGGCCTGTCATGGCGATTCGCGAGCGCACCTCCACCAAGTGCCCGGAAGGAATCGGGCGAGTGAAATGGATGTGGCCCACATAGGCGGTAACGCAGTAAGTGCCGGACCACTGGACCGCGCACGCATACGCTGCCTTGTCGATCCACTCCAAGACGCGGCCGCCGCCAATGCCCTGCGCACCAGCGATGGTCATATCCGTGGGCGCCGCCATGAATCGGAGGGTGATCGATGGCGACTTCGCGGTTTCAGTATTCTCTTGTTCCGGAAGGGTTAGTGACATGCATAGAAAGTTATCAGGGAGGCCGAATTAGCGCATGAAAAATAAGGTAGACCCAGCGGCCGCGCGCGCTGCCGTTGTGGCGGTCCAAGACTGGATAAAACGCCCCGATGAGGTGGAAAAACCAGGTAGGGCAATGCTTGCCGATGCCGTCCGTCGCACCGCCCGCACCCTCGAAGCCGACGCGCCGGGCCATTCCGTAGAGCTGCGGGTGCCCCCATTCGTGGCAGTCCAATGCATCGAAGGTCCTCGCCATACCAGGGGTACCCCACCCAATGTGGTGGAGATGGACCCATTGACGTGGTTGCAGCTGGCCACGGGCCTGCTCCGCTGGGAAGAGGCCGTTTCCGCCGCTCGCCTCGAAGCTTCCGGCTCCCGCTCTGGCGAAATCGCAGGGTGGCTGCCAGTCATTCCGTTAGTTTCTACTGCCCACAACGACTAGGATTAGCGCCGTGGTAGCTGAAAGAACTCCCCATATCACCAATCTCGATGATCACAACGAGACCGAACCTCGCGAGGAATGCGGCGTCTTTGGCGTCTGGGCTCCGGGTGAAGAGGTCTCGAAGCTGACCTACTTCGGTCTCTTCGCCTTGCAGCACCGTGGCCAGGAGGCCGCCGGTATCGCAGTCGGTGACGATAACAGCCTTGTCGTATTCAAGGATATGGGCCTAGTGTCCAATATCTTCGATGAATCCATCCTGGCCTCTCTCCAGGGCAATGTCGCCGTCGGGCATACCCGGTACTCCACCGCAGGCGGCAAGGAATGGGCCAATGTGCAGCCCATGTTTGCCACCACCTCCAACGGCACCGACATTGCCTTGGGCCATAACGGCAACCTTGTTAACTACTTGGAGCTGCGCGAGGAAGCAGTAGAGCGCGGGCTGATCGCACCGCAACAGGAGTCGGTTTCCGATTCCATGTGCCTGTCCATGCTGCTTGCCGACGGCGTGAGTGATACCGTCAGCGTTTTCGAATCCGCTCGTGCGCTGCTCCCTCGCGTTAAAGGTGCATTCTGCCTGACCTTTACTGATGGCCACACCCTCTACGCTGCGCGCGACCCGCACGGCGTGCGCCCGCTGGTGCTGGGCCGTTTGCCAAAGGGCTGGGTCGTGGCTTCGGAGACTTGTGCGCTCGACATCGTCGGCGCGCAGTTCATCCGCGAGATCGAGCCGGGCGAGCTCATCTCCATCGACGAAGCCGGCATCCGCTCCGAAAAGTTTGCGGAGCCAACCCGCCACGGCTGCATTTTCGAGTATGTGTACTTGGCGCGTCCTGACACCAACATCAAGGGCCGTTCGGTGAATGCGACCCGCGTGGAAATCGGGCGTCGCCTAGCGCGGCAATACCCGGCGCCGAACGCGGACCTAGTCATTCCAGTGCCTGAGTCCGGTAACCCGGCGGCGGTGGGCTATGCCCGGGAGTCCGGCATCACCTTCGGCCATGGGTTGGTGAAGAATGCTTACGTGGGACGTACCTTCATTCAGCCCACCCAGACGCTGCGCCAGCTGGGCATTCGCCTGAAGCTGAACCCGCTGCGCGAGGTCATTGAGGGCAAGTCCCTGGTGGTCGTGGATGACTCTATCGTGCGTGGCAACACCCAGCGCGCGCTGATTCGTATGCTGCGCGAGGCGGGCGCGGCGGAGGTGCACGTTCGCATTGCATCGCCGCCAGTGAAGTGGCCATGTTTCTATGGCATTGACTTCGCCTCCCCGGGCGAGCTCATTGCGAATGCGAATCCGTCGGATGACCCAGAGGTAGTCTGCAAGACCATCTGTGACGCCATTGGCGCCGACACCCTCGGTTTCGTCTCCATCGATGAGATGGTTGCCGCGACCCAGCAGCCTCACCATGAGCTGTGCATCGCCTGCTTTGACGGTGTCTACCCACTCGGCCTCCCGGCCGGCAACCCGAACGCTGAGGCCGTGCGCTCCCTGCTCGGCGAAGAATCCTAAAACACAAGGCAAGGAACAAAAATGAGCGAGAATACTTACGCAGCAGCTGGCGTCAGCATCGAAGAAGGCGACCGTGCCGTCACCCTGTTTGCGCCGCACGCAAAGCGTGCAACCCGCCCGGAGGTCATGGGCGGCCTGGGCGGCTTCGCGGGCCTGTTCAAGCTGGGCGAATACAAAGAGCCGGTCCTGGCTGCAGGCTCCGATGGCGTTGGCACCAAGCTGGCCGTTGCGCAGGCGATGGACGTCCACGACACCATCGGTATCGACCTGGTTGCAATGTGCGTCGATGACCTCGTGGTGTGCGGCGCGGAGCCGCTATTCCTGCAGGACTACATCGCCGTGGGCAAGGTCGTGCCGGAGAAGGTCGCAGAGATTGTGAAGGGTATCGCTGAGGGCTGCGTGCAGGCAGGCGCTGCGCTCCTCGGCGGCGAGACCGCTGAGCACCCAGGTGTTATGGACCCAGAAGAATACGACGTCTCCGCAACCGCCGTGGGTGTAGTCGAGGCAGATTCCATCCTGGGCCCGGACAAGGTCCGTGACGGCGATGTCCTCATCGCGATGGCCTCTTCCGGCCTGCACTCCAACGGCTACTCCCTGGCTCGCTACGTCCTGCTGGAGCAGGCAGGTCTACCGCTCGATGGACACATCGAGGAGCTTGGCCGCACCCTCGGCGAGGAGCTGCTGGAGCCGACTCGCATCTACGCCAAGGACTGCCTGGCTCTGACCGCTGAGTGCAACGTTTCCACCTTCTGCCACGTCACCGGCGGTGGCCTGGCCGGTAACCTGGAGCGCGTCATTCCGGAGGGCCTGACCGCTGAAGTTAACCGTTCCACCTGGACCCCGGGCCAGATCTTCAAGACCATCGCTTCTGTGGGCAAGGTTTCCCTGGAGGAGATGGAGAAGACCTTCAACATGGGCGTTGGCATGATTGCCGTCGTCGCTCCGGAGGATCGCGAGCGCGCCCTGGCTATGATGGCTGCCCGCCACGTTGATGCGTGGGAACTCGGCACCATACGCGCCGCTGGCGAGGGCGAAGAGCGCGTCATCATGAACGGCGAGCACCCGAACTACTAAGCCCCGCCCAACCACTTCTGCTTTCGGCCTTCCGTTCTCTGCCACATCGCGGTGGAGGAGGGGAGGTCGTTTGTGGTTTTCCTCTTCCGGTGCCGGTTTTCCTGCGCTTCCGCTCGGCTCCTCGGTGTTTCGCGCGGATGGTAAAACCGCACCATTTAGGGCCGTCTGTTCCGCGGCCGCCAAATGCAGTCGAAGCCTAGTGTGGTTTTCAAATGGTGAGGTCGCACCGTAACCGCTGTGACTACAGTGGGCTCCTGGGGCGGGTGACTCCTCACCTCACCATTTGTTCCTCACCATTTGGAAATGCCGGCCGAGGGAAGGCTGAAGGAAGGCCGAGGGAAGAGTAGGGGCAGCCCAGGCAGACCAGGGAAGAGGCCGTGAAGAGCAGGGGACCGCGGGAAAGAGCCGGGCAGCGGCCAAAAGCAAAAGGCCGCAACCACGCGAAGCGGCCGCGGCCTACAGCTGGAGTCCCAGCGGCGAAAAGGAAAGCGCCTTAGCGCTGGTCCTCCTCGTCGTCTTCGTCCCACTCGTCGACGTAGTCGGCGTAAGGATCCTCGTCCTCGTAATCGTGGGAGTTGTTCGGGTTTTGGGAGGCAAGCTCCCGCTGGAGCGAATCCAGATCCATTTCAGGCGAATTGTACTTCAGCTGGCGTGCAACTTTGGTCTGCTTTGCCTTTGCGCGTCCGCGTCCCATGTGCATGACCCCCTTGAGGTGAGTAGGGCGTTCCAGGGATTCTTGGACGCCCCATCGGCTTAAATCTAAAAGTGTATCTTCCTGTTAGACACAATAGCCTGTGTGACGAAAAAATTCCGCACCACCCCCCTACATATGCCAAAACGAGTGGGATAACTCGCGCAGAGGGCTAAATGAGTTATCGGCCACGCAACTTTTCTACCGCAGCTCGTCCCGCCTTCGGGCCCTCATCGACGGGGATTGAGTCATTTTCCACGGATGCAGCGACATCCCCAATGACTAGTTGCTGGCCGCCCAAAGCCGAGCGCTTGACCAGCGCGAGTGCGATGGGGCCAAAGTCGCAGTCATCGACCACTGTTCCGAGACGTCCCACGCGGCGCCCGCCGAGGGTAACGTCCGCACCAATCTCCGGACGGGTAGGTGCCGAGCCATCAAGATAAAGCATCACCAAAAGCCGCGGCGAGCGGCCGAGATTCTCCACCCGGGCGACGGTCTCCTGGCCGCGGTAGCAGCCCTTATTCAGATGCACGAATGCCGGCGCATCCCCGCGTGAAATCCAGTGCGGGACCTCATGGGCAATCGCCTTCGCATCTAGGTCTGCGGCAAGCTCTGGCTCCAACGCCTTTACACGCTCGGCGGTGTAGGCCATCAGTCCCACCAAGGTTCCGCCAGCCGATTCCAGTTCCGCCACGGCTGCCTCTAGGTCTTCACGCGGGACGAGATAGTCCGTGCGCTGTGGGCCGCGCCAGGCGACGTCGCGCGATACTACCGCGCTCGCTGGCGCCGGCAGGGCAGAACCCAGCACGGTGATAACCGCCAAGGGCGCTTCTTCCACCGTCACCTGGGACCAGAAGATCATCTTGGTCAAAAAATCCATCAGCGAAGAAAACTGGGCTTCTGGAACATCTAGGTAAAAGGCCTCACCAACTCGGGTGAGATCCATGTGGTGGAGCACGTGGCCCTGTATGTCTAGGTCGAGGGCGCCGGCGCTGAAGCCAGAGGGGGCGTCGTCAAGCTTTTGCGATAACAAGTTGTTGAGGAAGGTCGCAGCCTCTGGGCCCTCGACCTTGATGACGCGGCGCTGGGAGCGGTCCACGATCCCGGAGCCGGTTTCGATGATCCTTTGCTCCTTGAGCGGGTTACCGTAGTGCCAGGCGACGCCCGCGGCGTCGATTGCAGTGGTGTCTTGGAACTCAGCGGCGCCTGTGCGCGCTAAAAGTGGCGAAGAATAACTCACGAGATCCGATGGTAGGGCATAATAAAAATTATGGAGTTCACGCCTCGAAAAGAGCCGGTCATCTACGTTGTAGAGCCCTATGGTGGTTCTGTGCGCAAGCAACTTCCGTCGCTGCCACTTATCTATTGGGATGACGCCGCTGTCACTCGCGGTGACGGCATCTTTGAGTCGCTGCTGGTGCGTGATGGCAAGGTGGCCAACCTTGCCCGGCATAGCGCGCGCTTTGTGAACTCAGCGCGGGCCCTCGAGCTGCCGGAACCGCAGATTGAAAAGTGGAAGGAAGCCACCGAACTCGCCATCGCGGATTACTTCGGCGGTGATGAGATAGGCGAGGCCAAGTGCACGTGGACTTATACCCGCGGGCGTGCATCGACGGGCCACCCGAGCGCCTGGGTTGTGGTGCAGGCAATCGATAAAAAGCTACTTGAGCAGCGCGAGAAGGGCGTCAAGGTAATGACCACCCCGCGCCTGTGGCACGTGGCCGAGGAATTGCCCGCCAAGACGCTGAACTACGCTGCCACCATGGCTACCTTGCGCCTGGCAAAGGGGAAGGGATTTGACGACGTCATCTTCGTCGACCCAGACAGTGGCATCGTTTTGGAAGGCGCCACCTCCACCGTCGTGGCAGTGCGTGGAAACAAGCTGCGCACCCCGGCAGCGAAGGGGATTCTCTCCGGCACCACGCAGGCTGCGCTCTTCGAATACGCGCAGCAGCAGGGCTATCGCTGCAAGGCTAAAGAAATCACGCCGGAGTATCTTGAGCGCTGCGATTCGGTGTGGCTGGTCTCTTCAGTGCGCACCGCCGTACGCGTTACAAACCTCAATGGCTCAAAGCTAAAGGCCCCGGATAACGCTGCGGAAATCCGAGGCCTGCTTGATGCCGCGCTTGCGCGGTAGGGCTTAAACTAGCCTGCTACGCGCTCAAGCTCAGCGGACATGTATGGGCGCATCTCGCCGTCGACCATGCGCTCGTCGACCCAACCCAGGTTGTTGTTCGGCATCAAGCCGTACATGCGCTTGCCTGGGCCGAAGTTCTTCGGTCCGGTTTCGGTAACCATGGTGGACGCGGACTCGAGCTGCCATGCACGCTCGTTGAAAGGCTCGCCGTAAAAGATCTCCACGATTCCGTTAGAGGAGGTGTAGGTCATCTCGATCTCGTCCTTCAAGGAGATTCGCCAGTAACCGGATTCGCGGATATCGGCACCCTGCGGCTTGCCCTCGGTGTCGATGCGCCAGGTGCGGGAGCTATAAGTTAGGTAATTCTCGCCGTCGTGGCTGACAATAAGTTGCTGACCAAAGGTGTACTGCTCGCCGGAAGCATCGTGGGCCTGGCCTTCGCCCTGCCAGACGCCTACGAGGGGAAGAAGGGCTAGCAGGCCGTCGTGAAGCGACGGGCCCTGACGCAGGTTAGCGGTTTCCTGCGGCAGAGGGTTGTTGCCGACTTCCATGGCCGGGATGTTGCGGTTCGCTGCGTCCTTCCATGCTTCGGCGGCATTGTTGACAGCGTCGTTGCCATTTAGCTTTTCGTTGCTATTTTCGCTCATGACGCACCAGCCTAGTCGTCTTAAAGGGATATAAACCACTAGGCTGGTTCGCTGTGCGAGTATTAATGATTTCAAATCCGAACTCGACTTCGCAGAGCGATGCATTATTCAGGCAGGTCATCCCGCTGCTGCGCGATGTCGAAGGCGCCCACCTGCGCATGCAATTTACCCATTATGCGGGGCATGCAGAAGAGATCGTGCGCGGTCTTCGGCGTGCGGATTATGACGCCATTGTCGTCTTTGGCGGCGACGGCACGGTCAATGAAGTTGTCAACGGATTGCTCGGTCCGGCAGATAATGACCAGCGCCCGGCTCCGGAGGAGCTGCCGGTGCTCGGCGTTATTCCGACTGGTTCCGCCAACGTCTTCGTCCGTGCTTTAGGCATTCCGAATACTCCTGTGGAGGCTGCCCACGTACTGGCACGCCTGCTGGAGCGCGATACCCGCCGCACCATTCGCCTTGGCACCTGGAACGAGCGCTGGTTCGCGGTCAACGCCGGCTTCGGCCTCGATGCGGATGTCTTGGCGCGCGTCGATCGTGCCCGCGAGATGGGCTTTGCAGCCACCCCGTTGCGTTATCTGGCGGTCTCCGCGCAGGCTTACCTGCGTGCACGCGTCATTCCGCCGGAGATTTCCGTCCATGCGGTCAATAGCGAGGGCAAGGAATTTACCGCGCACAAGGTGCCTTTGATGTTTACCTCCAATACCAACCCGTGGACCTTCTTGGGCCCGCTGCCGGTGGTTACTAACCCGCGCAATTCCTTTGACAAGGGTCTGGGGCTCTTCGGTGTTTCTGACTTGGGCGGCATTCACGGTTTGGTGGGCATGCTGCACCTGATGGGCGTTGATCGCAAGCGCGTGTTGAGCAAGATTACCCAGGCCCGCGCATTGCAATTCGACGATGCGCAGGTGGTCGAACTGGAAACGCCGACCCCGAAGCGCTTCCAGGCCGATGGTGAGTCCGAAGGCAAGTTCACCAAGGTGCATTTGGAGTCGGTGGCAGATGCCATCGAAGTCTTTGCGCCTTCGCAGCCACGCCCGCCGCATGAGCGCAGCGTGCGCGAGATTCTTCGCGATCTGGTGCGGATTAAGTAGCGCTAACTGGCCTGACCAACGCGCTGGGCGGTGTCCACGGCGCGCTTTTCCGCGTCCTTCACTGCCTTTTCCTCCGAACCCTCGATTTCGAGAGGGGACAGCTGGGTGGACTTCAACTTGATGTTGCGGCGCTGCACCTCAAAGGTGATGGAGCCACCATGCAGTTTCACGGACGTCGCCTGTGCAGGCAGCGGTAGGTCGCGGGTGTCGAATTGCATCGAGAAGGCCTTCTTCAGGCGCGGATCCTCGGTGTCGTAGACATTCATGTGGAATTGCTCGCCAACCAGGCGCAACGCGACCTTTGCCGTTGACTTCTTTTTATCTCCTGGCAGCGTACCCGTCAGCTCTGCTTCGGCTGCGGTGCCGCCGATAGGGGAGATGTTGTCGGGGTTTGCAATCGAAAGATCAGTAATGCCCATCAGCCTGCCCAGCGCCACGCCATCCAGGCTGATGCTGCGGGTATAGGTCGAGACGGGGGCGCCTTCGAATTTTCCGCTAAAGACCTGTTGCGGGGTAATGGTGATATCGCGCATGGTGGTCGAAGCATTGACCATGCCTAGCTTTGGCACCTCGACGTCGAGAGATTGCACCTCGAGATAAGGAATCTCTTTGGTCAGCGTGGCGAGCGTATAAGGAAAGCCGCCGATGTAGACGTCGGGAGTATTTTCGAGGCGCGAGACCGCCTTCGATTCTTGGGCCACGGTGTGCTCTGCGTGCATGGCCACGGCAGAATCCGAAAGCCAGGCGAGGGTGCCCACGACGGCGACGATGCCGAGGCGGACAACGTTGCGGTTGATTTGCAGAACAGTCACTCTTCTATTCTTACCGCACGTACGCTGGTGGGTATGAATATCGAAACCTATCAACTTCCAGAGTGCCCAGAACTCGCAGGCAAGCTCAAGAAAATCGCTGATTTAGCACGGGGCGTCGACGGTATTGCGCCCCTGTCGGAGCAATTCATCTTGGGCCTGGATGACGCGCGCTTGGAACACACGCACTTGGTGCTCAGCGACGCCGCGGAGCCGGTAGGCCTTGCAGCTGTCGCCGGAGACGACGCCGAGATGTTTATCCACCCCGATTATCGTGGCCGTGGCTGGGGCAACGAGCTTCTTAACGCCGTGCGGGCGATAAAGCCTGCAGCAAATGTCTGGGCCCACGGCAATCTGCCGGCAGCCCAGGCTGTGGCACAGAATAACCACATGGAAAAGGTGCGTCAGCTTCTGGTCATGAAGGTTGCCGGTAAGGATTTGGTGGAGCACTCCACGCTTGGCGACGCCCCGTATACTCCCGCCAACTTCACCGATTCGGTAGAGCGGTGGGGCACGGATTTGGTCGAGCAGGAATGGGTGCGTGCCAACAACGAAGCCTTTTCCTGGCACCCGGAGCAAGGTGGATGGGATATAGAGCGTTTGCACCGCGGGATGGAAGCGGAATGGTTCGATCCGGCAGATGTCCTTTTCTATTGGGACACCAAGAAAGACGATGATGGGGCAGCCCCCGTGCTGGCCGGATTCCACTGGACCAAATGGCACAAGGAGGAAACTGATGAGTTTGGTGAGGTTTATGTGATCGGCATTTCGAAGGCTTATCGCGGTCAAGGTTTGGGAAATCCTTTGCTGCGCTATGGTCTGAATCGAATGATGGAAAAGGGGGCTGACCGGGTAATTCTCTATGTCGAGGCGGACAATGAACCGGCTGTAAAGCTTTATGAACGCCTCGGATTTAGCGTCATTGAAGACCACTCTGTCTACTCAGGGCGTGATTAGTCTCACCGGCTTTGGCGACATGTTCACTTGTTGTTCACCTGAAATCACCTCTGTGGTTAACCCGCCGCGGATAGCTTTACGTTTTGTGAGTTAACCGCGGTGTTGGTAGTTCTCTTTCAACTCTTTCGCTTTTACCAATGCGATGTGCGGTTTGCTCGGATAACAATCTCTGTTCTGCTTTGGAAAGGTTTCCTGTGATCCGCAACTTCAAGCGCACCGCTGCAATCTTCGGCATTGTTGCCGCAACCTCCACCGGCCTTGTTGCCTGCTCTGAATCCGGTTCGGGCTCTGAGGGTGGCTCTGAGGTCTCCGGTGACCTCACCGGTGAGGGCGCATCCTCCCAGAAGAGCGCAATGTCCGTCTTTGAGAAGGCCTTCCTGGACGAGCACCCAGACGCTAACTTCTCCTACACCTCCTCCGGCTCCGGCGCTGGCGTTGAGGCTTTCACCAACGGCACCGTTGACTTCGCTGGTTCCGACTCCGCTCTGAAGGAGGACAAGGGTGAGGTTGAGGCTGCCAAGGAGCGTTGCGAGGGTAACGACGCATGGCACCTGCCAACCACCATCGGCCCGGTTGCAATCGCATACAACCTGGGTGACAAGGAAGTAAACCTGAAGACCGAGACCCTGGCAAAGATCTTCAAGGGCGAGATCACCAAGTGGAACGACGAAGAGATCAAGGCTTCCAACGAGGGCGTTGACCTCCCAGACACCGACATCACCGTCATCTTCCGTTCTGACGAGTCCGGTACCTCCGACAACTTCCAGAAGTTCCTGAAGACCGCCACCGGCAACTGGGACAACGAGGGCAAGCAGTTCCCGGACGCTGTCGGCGAGGGCGCAAACGGTTCCTCCGGCGTTGCTGACCAGGTTGCTTCCATCGACGGTGCAATCACCTACGTTGAGGCTGGCTACGCACACCAGAAGGAGTCTGACGGCGTCAAGATTGCCAAGATCGACTTCGGCAACGGCCCGGTTGAGCTGTCCAACGAGACCGTCGGCGTTGCACTCGACAACCTGAAGTTCAAGGAGACCGGCTCCGAGCACAACATGGTTGTTGACTCCGAGGCGCTCTTCGGTTCCGACACCAAGGGTTCCTACCCGCTCATCCTGACCACCTACAACATCGTTTGCTCCGCTGGTTACGATGAGGAGACCTCCGCACTGGTCAAGGCTTTCTTCAAGACCGTTCTGGATAACCAGAGCTCCGACCTCGAGTCTGCTGGATTCATCCCTGTTACCGGTGACCACCTCGAGCGTCTGAAGTCTGCTGTTGACGCAATCCAGTAATTTGCTGGATACGCAATAAAAGACAGCACCGTCCGCCCCCAAATCCGTTCATTAGAGCGCCTTTGGGGGCTGCGGTGTGTTGCACATTAATTCCCACAGTTTCCGTTGAAAAGGATTTCGTAGTCTCATGGCAGACAACAATCTCACCACGGCGCCACCAAATGAGCAGACAGAAGCCGCCTCGCGGCCTGCTTCTTCTGCTGGTAGCTCCGAGGCCGCAATCGTGAAGTCCGGTTCGGGTGTAAAGCGCCCAGGTGACCGAATTTTCGAGTTTCTCTCCACCGCCTCCGCAACCTTAATCACCGTGATGATCGCTGCCATTGCAGCCTTCCTGATTTGGCGCGCAGTGCCTGCACTGAACGTCAACGAGGGCGGCTTCCTAGGCTTTTTCACCTACGGTCAGCGCTGGGAGACTAACAACACTGACGCAATGCAGTTCGGTATCCCGACCATGTTCGGCTCCACGGTGCTTATCTCCGTCGTTGCCTTGCTGATTGCGATGCCGGTTGCGCTTGGCATTGCTATCTTCCTTTCCAACTATGCTCCGGCCCGCGCAGTGAAGCCGCTTGGCTTCTTGGTCGACATGCTCGCTGCCGTTCCGTCCATCGTTTACGGTCTGTGGGGCTGGCAGGTTCTTGGCCCGGCTCTTTCAGGCTTTTATAAGTGGATTCATTCGTGGGCTGGCGGCTTCTTCCTGTTCACCACCTACGACAACTCGCCTTCCTTCGAGACCGGCCGCAACATCTTCACCGGTGGCATCGTGCTGGCAGTGATGATTCTGCCCATCATCGCCGCCACCGCGCGTGAGGTCTTTGTGCAGACCCCTCCGGGCCAGATTGAGTCCGCGTTGGCGCTGGGCGCTACCCGCTGGGAAGTTATCCGCATGACCGTCCTGCCTTTTGGTATGTCCGGTTACATCGCCGGTTCCATGCTGGGCCTGGGCCGTGCGCTGGGTGAGACCATGGCGCTGTACATGGTTGTCTCGCCGCTGATTGATTTCCGCTTCTCGCTTTTCGACGGCGGTACTACCTTCGCTACTGCGATCGCTCTGGCAGCTTCCGAGTTCGGTAACGAGATGCGTGCGGGTGCTTATATCGCAGCCGGCCTCATGCTGTTCCTGCTGACCTTCGTGGTCAATGCCATTGCCCGTTCCATCGTGAAGAAGAAGTAGGAAGAGGTAAACCTGAATGTCTACCCCAGTAAAGACCCTTCCGCAGAACTCCGGATCGGCGTTCCTTGATATTTCCGGCGGCCGCAAGACCGCCAACAACATCGCCACCTTCGTCGTGTGGGCCACGATGATCATCGCGATGATTCCACTCGTCTGGGTGCTCTGGGAGCTTTTTGCTCGCGGTGCCGGCGCCATTTTCACCCCTGAATGGTGGACTACCTCGCAGCGCGGAATCCTTGATACCGAGGCTGGCGGCGGTGCATTGCACGCGATTATCGGTACCTTCGTCCAGACCCTCCTGGCAACCATCATTTCCGTCCCGATTGGCATCTTCACCGCTATCTACTTGGTGGAGTATTCCCGCGGCGGTCTGCTGAGCCGCCTGACCACCTTCATGGTCGACATCCTTTCTGGTGTTCCTTCCATCGTCGCTGCGTTGTTCGTCTTCGCAATGTGGATCACGCTCTTCGGCTTCGACCGTTCCGGCATGGCAGTGGCGCTTTCTCTGGTGCTGCTGATGATTCCAATCGTCGTTCGTAACACGGAGGAGATGCTGCGCGTCGTCCCGATGGACCTGCGTGAGGCTTCCTATGCGCTGGGAGTGCCGAAGTGGAAGACCATCGCCCGCATCGTTCTGCCAACCGCTCTGTCCGGCATCGTCACCGGCATCATGCTGGCCGTTGCCCGCGTCATGGGTGAGTCCGCTCCGGTTCTGGTCTTGGTCGGCTCGACCTCTTCCATCAACTGGGACGCAATGGATGGCGCAATGTCTTCCTTGCCGCTGATGATGCTTGATATGTACAAGTCCGGCGCCCAGCCGGCCGTTCTGGACAAGCTGTGGGGCGCGGCACTGACGCTGGTCCTGCTGATTGCAATCCTCAACATTGCGGCGCGCTTCGTTTCTGCGAAGTTCTCCGTCAAGAAGTAACACGCCCGCCCGCCACACCTAAAGCCCCTCAACAGGAGTAATTCAAAAAATGTCAAAGCTTGAGCTCAATGACGTGAACATCTACTACGGTGATTTCCACGCCGTACAGAACGTCAACATGCAGATCCCAGCACAGGCAGTTACTGCGTTCATCGGCCCTTCCGGCTGCGGTAAGTCCACCGTTCTGCGCACCATCAACCGCATGCACGAGGTCATCCCTGGCGCTTCCGTCAAGGGTGAGATCCTGCTCGACGGCCAGAACATCTACGGCCCAAAGGTTGACCCAGTCTCCGTCCGTAACACCATCGGCATGGTCTTCCAGAAGGCAAACCCGTTCCCAACCATGTCCATCGAGGACAACGTTGTCGCCGGCCTGCGTCTGTCCGGTGAGAAGAACAAGAAGAAGCTGAAGGAAGTCGCCGAGAAGTCCCTGCGTGGCGCAAACCTATGGGATGAGGTTAAGGACCGTCTGGACAAGCCGGGCGGCGGCCTGTCCGGTGGTCAGCAGCAGCGTCTGTGCATCGCTCGCGCGATTGCCGTGGAGCCAGAGGTTCTCCTCATGGACGAGCCTTGCTCTGCACTGGACCCAATTTCCACCTTGGCCGTTGAGGACCTTATCCACGAGCTGAAGGAAAACTTCACCATCGTTATCGTGACCCACAACATGCAGCAGGCAGCGCGTGTGTCCGACAAGACCGGTTTCTTCTCCCTCGAGGCCACCGGCAAGCCGGGCCACCTGGTGGAGTTCGATGACACCACCACCATTTTCAAGAACCCGTCTAAGAAGGACACTGAGGACTACATCTCCGGCCGCTTCGGCTAAGCCTTAGTAGCTTCCATGTAGCAGACGGATAAACCCCGCTTCCTTTGAAACAAGAGGGAAGCGGGGTTTAGCGTTATTAGAGACAGTGAAGATTGATCTAGATAGATAGTTTTCGTGAAACGCCTGTAGTTGGATTGAATGTGCTTCAGCGTTGCCTTAAAGGTCTAGCTACCTAGTGAGGATTAATGGCGGAACTGGCGTTCGAGCTCGGCCATGCGGGACTCGAACTCTTTGTCCCTTTCTTCCTCGCTTAATTTGGCCATATAGGCCTCCGGAGCGAGCCCGGTGGACAGGTAAATGATGCGGCCGGCCACGCTGACGCAGTGATCGGCGAAACGCTCGTAGTAGCGGGTCATTTGGGCAGTTTCCACGGCCTCGCGCACGCTTGCTTCCCACTCTCGATTCGTCAGGATGGACAAAAGGTAGTGGTTGATGTCATCTACCGCATCATCTTCAGAGGCCATCCGCAGGGCGGTATCGGGGTCCGGGGTCACTAAGATTTCGCGCAACATCCTAATCATGTCGTCGTTTAAGCGTGCGAGCTCCTCAAAATAGCCGATGTACTCTGCGGGCACCACCTTTTCTGGGTGGCGTCGGCGGGCAGCCGATACCACGTGTTGGGCCAGACGGCCCATGCGGTGGAGGTCTTCCACGATGTAGATGGAGGAGACGACCTGGCGGAGATCTTTGGCCATGGGATTTTCGAGCGCGAGCAGCAAGACAGCGCGCTCCTCGCAGCGGTTGCGGACTTCGTCCAGTTCCTCGCGCAAAGACATGGCCTCTTCAGCGGCGTGGAGTTCGGAGTCAATCAGTGCTTCAGAGGCGAGCCTTAAGGTGTTATGGACGATGTCGCACATGATAATGAGGTCGTGCGAGAAGCTATCTAGATGTTCGCGATATGCGGTGCGCATGTCGGAAATGATAGACCACTTTTTGGTCTAATGCTCGTTATGGCTTTGTCTATCCGCCCGAATGCATAATTTCTGCACCTTCGGGCACTGTTGCGTCCTCTGGATCGTCCAGCCAACCCTCGGGTAGAACCACCTTGGCGGGTGAGCCTTGACGCCCACGTGCGCCATCCGCGTCGTCGGCAAGCGCCTGCGAATCGGCCCACGGTGCCAGCAATTCGCGCAGGTTATTTACCGAATCCACGCGCGAAAGGCCCGAGCGTACCTCGCCTCCCACGGGGAATCCGCGCAGGTACCAACCCACGTGCTTGCGGATATCGCGGCTGGCCTGGCGCTCGCCATCGTGCTGCGCCAGCAGCTCCGCATGCCTAATCATAATCTGCGTCACTTCGCCCAAGGTTGGCTCGGAAGGAATTGGCTCGCCACGCAGCTCCGCCGACAGTTCTGCGAAGAGCCAGGGGCGGCCGAGGCAGCCGCGCCCGACGACGACGCCGTCGCAGCCCGTCTGCTCCATCATGGCGCGGGCATCGGTGGCCTTGAAGATATCTCCGTTGCCCAGCACCGGGATGCCGGTATCGGCTAGATGCTCCTTGAGCCGTGCGATCTCATTCCAATCGGCATGGCCGGAGTAGCGCTGCGCGGCTGTGCGCCCATGCAAGGCGACGGCCGTGGCACCCTCCTCCACTGCGATGCGTCCTGCGTCCAAGTGCGTGTGGTGCTCGTCGTCGATGCCCACGCGCATCTTCACGGTAACCGGAATGTCGGTGCCCTCTGTGGCCTTAACTGCGGCGGCGACGATGTTGCCGAAGAGACGGCGCTTATAGGGCAGAGCTGAGCCGCCACCGCGACGAGTTACCTTGGGCACGGGGCAGCCGAAATTCATGTCGATGTGATCGGCCAGGTTTTCATCAACGATCATCTTTGCTGCCTTGTAGGTGTACTCCGGATCGACGGTGTACAGCTGTAGCGAGCGTGGATTTTCGTCTGGCCCGAACGTGGTCATGTGCATGGTCTTTTCATTGCGCTCGACCAACGCGCGAGCGGTGACCATCTCGCATACATATAGTCCGGAGACCGTTCCGGTCTTCGCAATTTCTTGTTCCCGGCAGAGCGTGCGGAAGGCCACGTTGGTTACGCCCGCCATAGGGGCTAGGACAACGGGGGAGTTGAGCTCGATTTTTCCGATTGCAAGATTCACGCAGCCAATTGTGCTCTTTGGGCAGGTGGCGTGGCAAGTTTGGCGCGTCGTTGTGACGGGGGTGTGTAAGTTTGCGAAGTTTTCGGTAAAACCTCAACAAGTTCGCTAATGTGGTGCATGTAACTTAAAGGGGCTGATCGTGTCGTACGGTCGGCCCTATATATAAAGGAGGATTTACTTTGACCGATAGGATCGGATACGTGCCGTTTAAGGAACTTGTCGTTTCTGCTGAAGAAGCTGCAAAGTTTGTCAATCACGGTGACCGCGTCGGTATCTCAGGCTTTACCGGTGCGGGCTACCCAAAGGCGCTGCCTACCGCCATCGCTGAAAAGGCAAAGGCTGCACACGCTGCTGGTGAGGAATTCAAGATCGATGTCTTCTCCGGCGCTTCCACCGCACCGGATTGTGACGGTGTGCTGGCAGAGGCGGACGCACTGCGCTTCCGCTCTCCGTACAACTCCGATCCGACTCTGCGTAACAAGGCCAACGCAGGCGAGATTCTTTACCAGGACATTCACCTTTCCCACTCCGGCCAGCAGGTAGAGGAGGGCTTCTACGGCGATTTCCAGGTCGCAATCATCGAGGTTGTCCGCATCCTGGAAGACGGCAACATCATCCCGTCTTCTGCAGTGGGCAATAACCTGGAATACATCGAAGCTGCAGACAAGATTATTCTCGAGGTAAACACCTGGCAGTCCGAGAACCTCGAGGGCATGCACGACATTTACAAGATCGAGAAGCTGCCTAACCGCCAGCCAATCCCGATCACCAAGGTTGATGACCGCATCGGTACCCCGTACATCGAGCTGCCGACCGAAAAGGTTGTCGCAGTCGTTGAGACCAATGCTCCGGACCGCAACGCGCCATTTAAGGCTCCGGATGAGGTGTCCGAGAAGATCGCTGCTAACTTCATCGAGTTCCTCGAAGGCGAGGTTGCTGCTGGCCGCCTAGAGTATGACAAGTTCATCATGCAGTCCGGCGTGGGTAATGTCCCTAACGCCGTGATGGCAGGCCTGCTGGAGTCCAAGTTTGAAAACATTCAGGCCTACACCGAGGTCATCCAGGACGGCATGCTCGACCTTATCGACGCCGGCAAGATGTCTGTCGCTTCCGCTACCTCCTTTGCACTTTCCCCGGAGTACGCAGAGAAGATGAACGCTGAGGCAGAGCGCTACCGCAAGCACATCATCCTGCGTCCGCAGCAGGTCTCCAACCACCCTGAGGTCATCCGCCGCGTGGGTCTTATCTCCTCCAACGGCATGATTGAGGCCGATATTTACGGCAACATCAACTCCACCAACGTTGGCGGCTCCCGCATTATGAACGGCACCGGCGGCTCCGGTGACTTCACCCGCAACGGTTACATCTCCACGTTCGTTTCCCCGTCTGTGGCAAAGGGCGGCGCAATCTCCGCGATTGTTCCTTTCGTTTCCCACACTGACCACACCGAGCACGACACCATGGTCATCATCACCGAGTACGGTGTCGCTGACCTGCGTGGTCTCGCACCGCGTGAGCGCGTGGAAAAGGTCATCGCTGTGGCGCACCCGGATTACCGTCCGCTGCTGGAGGAGTACTACGAGCGTGCTTCCGCCAACAAGTTCGTCCACACCCCGCACGATCTGAAGACTGCCTTCGACTTCCAGATCAACTTCGCCGAAAAGGGCGATATGCGCGGCTAAGCAAACTCAGCGGCATTTAGCCCCCTGACGAGCAAACATGACTGGCTCCCCGCAATAAAGTGGGGGCCAGTTTCGTTTCTTTAGCGGGGCCTACTAAAATGGTTTCGCGATGGGCCTTTAGCTCAGCTGGTAGAGCTACGGACTTTTAATCCGCAGGTCCCGGGTTCGAGCCCCGGAGGGCCCACATTTGATTCCCCTTGGTAAAGCCAAGGGGAATTTTTTATGCCCACCTTGTGCCTTGATATATCTCATTTATTTATGTAAGAATAGCCAAGCTTTAGGTATTAATATCATCTCTCCCTGTTCGGTGCTGAAAGCAAACTTTTGTTCAGGTAAGGCAAGTCTCTCTTGCCTAGTTCTCAGAAAGAGATGTGAAATCCGGTGAAGAAGATAGTCGTAGCAGGGCAGCCGGATCCGGACCTGGGTTCACGTTCTCTCAACAGGTGCTATGGGGGTTGGGATCGAGGCGGCTGGGGGGCGTCAGGCTGCAGGCAACTATCATGCCGATATTCATACGTTTGATTGGAACCGTTTGACCATCAGTTGGAGGAAAGTCGTATGGTAGATACGATTCGAGTTGATGCTTTAAAGATAAGACGTTCAAACAAAACAATTCTGGATATACCGCAGTTGACGATAGATGAACGTCCGACGCTTCTTCTTGGGGCAAACGGTGCGGGAAAGTCGACTCTTTTTTCCGCCCTGGCATCAGATTCTTCTCGGCACAACGGGGTCGTCTTAAGGGTGGGCTCTATATCGTTACTCGAGCAGAAATTCATGCCGATTGTGGGTTTCACTTCTGGAGAATACTGCGCTTATGTTGCGTGGTTGTTTGGTCAGGATAGGAAAATCGCAAAGAAACATAGCTTGGAGTGGCTAAACTTTGTTGATCTGTCGAGGGTTGCCGATCAGAGATGCGAAAGTCTTAGCGGAGGGGAACGCTCTAGATTGGCAATCGCTACAGCATTGAATTCTGGGGCGAAAACTCTACTTCTTGATGAGCCTAGTGCGGCGCTTGATCCCCTTAGCAAGGAGCTCATTACAAAGATTTATCAAAAGATCGTGGAAATGGGGCATAATTTAGTTGTCTCCACCCATGATGCAGGTGAACTGCAGAAACCATTTGAGCGCGTTCTTGTCCTTGACAAAGGCAAGTTGCGATTCGATGGTTCAAGGTCAGAATTCATACATTTAGCATCAGAATTAGACGACAATCCAGTGCACAATCTCGCACGCTCTTTTGTGCGGAGGAGGAACGATGATGGTTCCTAGATTCGGATTCAGGCATTGGTTTCGACGCCCGTCATTGTGGATTTGTCTTGCTGGAATTGTTCTCAGTGCAGTTCCTATATCAGAGCTTGGGAAAACAGCCTATTTCCAGTCAAACGCTGCCCAATCTACTTTAGTGTTCGTTGTTATTGCTCCAGCGGTTTCTGCCGGAATGGCTTGGGAAGCATCACGTTTTCGCGAAATTGCGCAATTGGGGCGAAGCTCTGTAGTTCGTATCTTTAGAGACCGAATGCTTTTATGGTCGCTAGTTTTTCCCGTTGGCTACGTAATGGCTAACCTAGCCCAAAGTGCTGAATCGTTATCGTTCGCGTCCAAATTCTTTTGGATGATGCTGGCGTACTCATGCGTCGTAGGTATTTGCTGGGTGTTGATTGGAAGCGCACTTGGCTTTTCACTTAAGCCTCTTATTTCTGTCTGTGCTGCGGTTGCGCTTGCATATACTTGGTATGCGATCGTTCCAGCCACTTCTCCGGGGGTTTTGAGGCATTTAGCTGGCGATTTCTTGGCGTGCTGTTCTCTGGATACAACGCTAGATGTGAAAGCAATCGGCATAGCGGTTGCAGGGATTGTGGGAGTGACGCTGCTTGTAGTTTCGGCTGCGGCTTTGCTTAGGCACCGAAGAAAGCTGTACATGGCAGCTTTGCTTTTAGGACTTCTGGCTATCGTAGGTTCTACGTTTTGGGCTCAGAAACTTACAGAATTTGGCCTTGTACAAAGGGACTCTGCGCAGATTGTCTGTGTTTCGGATGTCTGCGCGTGGCCGGAGGTTCCAAAAGAAAACATATTACTGAACATCCAGGCGCGGGAAGCCTTCTCTAAAATAGTGCCAGCTGAGTGGGGAGATTTCTCAAATCGACCGGTGATGTGGGGAGATTTTTCAGAAGATCACTTAAGCCTAAGTGGCCAACCAACTCTGGAAGGAGTCGTTGGAGAGTTTGTGGATCAAGTCGGAACTGCGGAATTGATTCGTGCAAATGTGCAAATTTGTGGAATTCCGGCGAAAGATTTGGGAATTTCGGTTAGTGGCCTCCCTTGGGATCCTAACCGACAAGTTGACGTAAGCGATGTTGTTCAACGTATCGAGCAGTCGACCTGTGGAGTTAGCGGTTAGCCTGTGAAATCATTTGCGTTCTTGTACTTCCATGGTCACAGAGTTTTTGTGGTCTTGCTGATGATGTTGTTTATTGGTTTAGCTCTAGCCTTCTCTGAAGGCTGGCTGCTACGAATTCCCTGGCTTAGCGGCACTGCAGGGGTGAATGTCGGTACCATATGTTCATTTGCTTATGCGGCGTTGCCAGTAACTTTGTTCCGTAATCAGATTTCGGAGTTAGAAGCTCGTTCTCCAAGGAAGTGGTTAGTCGTAGACAGCACGCTTCTCGTTGTCTTGTGGAGCGTCCCTTGGGTATTTTCCCTGACCGGCGTAGGAAGCGTCAGGTTTGCTTATGTATCCACCGTCCTTATGGGAATAACATTTTTCGCAGGCAAATATTTGAACGTGGATACACTCGCATTGTTGCTTATAGCGCAACTCGTCTTGCAAACGGCTCTTTGGCTATCGACATCCGAAACGAAATGGCGTTTTGTTCTTTTTGCCCTTGCTGTCCCGCCAGGCCATGTCCCACTTTTAATAAGTGGCCTTTCGCTCCTTGTGAGTATTCCTTCTTTGCACAAATTCAAACGGGCTGGAGCTTAGTCAGTGCCGGCAGGCTAGAGCTCCTCCTTTCCCCGTCTAGGGGCTAGGGGGAGCTCATGCTTAATCTAATCAGACTTTTGAAGTGTCGCTGAAGATTCGCTTGATGTGTTGGTTGGGGTTAGCTCTTAACCAGCTTGCGAATAGCCGTCATGGCTTCCTCGAGCTTCTCCTTGGCCAGTTCACCGTCTTCGGCGGCGGCACCGGCTACGCAGTGTTCAATATGGTCTTCGAGTAAGGCCAAAGAGGCATTTTCCAGCGCGGAGGTTACCGCAGAGATCTGCGTGATGATGTCAATGCAGTATTTGTCTTCTTCGATCATGCGGTGGATCCCGCGCGTTTGGCCCTCGATGCGCTTCAAACGCGCCAAATACCTCGCTTTGTTTTTGCTATCCGCGTTATACCCGTGCACGTGGGGCTCATGGCAGGCGCAGGTTTGCTGCTGGTCAGACATGTTTTTCTGCGTTCATCTAAGGGTTCCTTTCGGGGCGATTTTGTAACGCGCGATTACTCCAGTATATTTCTAAGACGTTGCTCCAATGCAATGGGCCCCCATCGTCTAGCGGCCTAGGACACCGCCCTTTCACGGCGGCGGCACGGGTTCGAATCCCGTTGGGGGTACGAAGCTTCTTGCTTCATGCCGACCTTTTAAAGGTCAAAATTCAATATGGCCCTGTGGCGCAGTTGGTTAGCGCGCCGCCCTGTCACGGCGGAGGTCGCGGGTTCAAGTCCCGTCAGGGTCGCCATATTGATAAGCCGGTTCCAGTGATGGAGCTGGCTTTTTGCTTTCTTTCGTTTAAGTCCCCGCTCGAGATCCACTGGGGCCACCACTGTGTAGGGGTGAGTTGGGGCGGGGAGCTGTTTCACCGGGGTGGGGCTTAGAGGCGCGGCGCGTTCTTCAAAAACGTCTTTATGGCGACGTATGGGGCCGCTGAAGCCGTGAGGTGTGGCTCGGGCTCGAAGAGGCGGCGTCGGCAAGCGCACGCGCCTTTACAGCGCCTTATATGGCTTGGCCTGAAATCTTTGCATGTATGCTCCCGCTTATATTTCACGTTGCCTCATGCGGCCTTTGGAAAAATCGGCGCGCAAAATTAACGAAAACCGTAGTTAAACTGCAGATTTGTTTGAATTCGGCAACGTTGTGTAAAGTAACTATCCGTGCCCAATGAGGTACAAAAATTGAAAATGGCCCTGTGGCGCAGTTGGTTAGCGCGCCGCCCTGTCACGGCGGAGGTCGCGGGTTCAAGTCCCGTCAGGGTCGCCGAAGTCACTTGTGGCTTCTGGCCAGATAGCTCAGTCGGTAGAGCACACGCCTGAAAAGTGTGGGGTCGCCAGTTCGATCCTGGCTCTGGCCACAAAATAGGTCTCCTTCTTTTGGAAGGGGACCTTTTTGGTTTTCGGTGATGGTTTAATGGGGTCTATGACTGTCCAGAAACCAGTAATCAACCACGAGCCAGACAATGCCCGCTACGTCATCGCCGTGGAGGGTGAGGAAGCAGGTTACGCCGAGTACGCCGATTCGGGTGACGTTCGCGATTTCCAGCACACCGTTGTGCACGAGCGCTTCCAAGGTCAAGGGTTGTCGAAGCCTCTCATCAAAGCCGCGCTTGACGACGCCGCCTCGTCCAACAAGCGCGTACTTGCTACTTGCTCTGCCGTCGCACGCTTTATTGAGAAGAACGAAACTTATAAGGAGTTGCTGGCGCACTAAGCGCACCGAAAATGACAAAAGGCTGGGCTGCCTGCTCCGCGTCTTGTACGCAAATGCGGAGCAGGCAGCCCGGCCTCGATGTGTGTGGACCTAGATGTAGTAGTCAGGGTCGACGAGCTTGATGCGCTCTTCCTTCTTACGCGGACGGTTCTTTGCTGGAATACCAATAGCAATGTGCTCTGCTGGCACATCCTTGGTGACAACTGCGTTTGCGCCAATAGCAGAGCCTTCACCGATGGTGATGGGGCCTAACACCTTGGCGCCAGCGCCAATCGTGACGTTGTCTTGGACAGTGGGGTGGCGCTTGGTTTGGGTGAGCACCTGGCCGCCCAACGTGACGCCGTGATAGATCATCACGCCCTCGCCGATTTCGGCGGTCTCACCAATGACGATTCCCATGCCATGGTCGATGAAGAACCGACGTCCAATGGTGGCTCCAGGGTGGATTTCGATTCCGGTCCAGAAGCGATTGATTTGCGCAAGGATGCGCGCAGGGCCGCGCCAACCGCGCTTCCACATCCAATGACAGATGCGGTGCACCCAGATGGCATGCAGGCCAGAGTAGACTATGGCGTTCTCCACATCTCCTCGGGCCGCGGGATCATGGTCACGGGCATTCGCCAAATCCTCGCGAATCATCTTTAGGACGTTCATGTGGTACATACTACTGGCAAAGAAAAAGCACCCACCAACAAGATGGGTGCTTTTCATTCAAACGACAGGAAAATTATGCCTCGCGGATGTCCTCAAACAGGACGGTGGAGACATAACGCTCACCAAAGTCCGGCAGAACCGCAACGATGGTCTTGCCCTCAAACTCTGGGCGAGCAGCCAGCTTGAGTGCTGCGGAGATGTTTGCGCCGGCGGAAATGCCCACCAGTAGGCCTTCCTCGGTAGCTAGCTTGCGGGAGGTCTCAATTGCCTCTTCGTTGGTGGCGGTCATGACCTCGTCGAGCAGCTCGCGGTCTAGTACCTCTGGGACGAAGTTTGCGCCGATGCCCTGAATCTTGTGCGGGCCAGCGTGGCCTTCAGACAAAACAGGGGAGTCAGCCGGCTCGACGGCAACTAGGTGGAGGTCGGCATTCTTGGACTTCAGGTAGCGACCAACACCGGTGACGGTGCCGCCGGTGCCGACGCCGGCGACGAAAGCATCAACCTTGCCTTCGGCGTCGTTCCAGATCTCTGGGCCGGTGGTTGCCTCGTGGATCTTCGGGTTTGCCTCGTTGGCGAACTGGGAAGCCAGGATGGCGTTGTCGTTGTTGGCGATGATCTCATTCGCCTTGTCGACGGCGCCCTTCATGCCGGCTGCACCTGGGGTCAGGACGATCTCTGCGCCATAAGCACGCAGCAGCACCTTGCGCTCGTTGGACATGGTCTCCGGCATGGTGAGGATGACCTTGTAGCCAAGGGTGGCGCCAGCGAAGGCGAGCGCGATGCCGGTGTTGCCGGAGGTGGCCTCGACGATGGTGCCGCCCGGCTTGAGCTCGCCGGCTTCTACCGCGGCGTCGATAATAGCCTTGCCAATGCGGTCCTTAACGGAGTTAGCAGGGTTGAAGGATTCGACCTTCACTAGCACCTCTGCGCCGAGGCCCTCCGTCAGGCGGTTCAGGCGAACCAGTGGGGTATTGCCGATGGTTTCCAGAATGTTGTTGTAGACAGCCACTTTGAGGACTCCTTGGAAAATATCTTCGTGCGTACCCTAGCTACTGTACACCACGCTACTAGACAAAGCGGTACATAACTTCTGAACCGATCATTCGGGCACTGGCTGTGGGATTTGGATCGCGCTTTGGCAGTAAGGCGATTTATTCTTACCCCCATTGGCCGGTTATACTGCGGGGAACGTGTTCTTTTACCCCCGAATCGCATGGTGGGTATGGGTGCACCTACTGGTTACCCCCAACTAGGAGAGAGATTCTCATGGAGCCGCATCGCCTCAAAGATGACGACGAAGCCGTACGCGCCGCACTGTCTTCCCTGAAGACCGCAACCGGCATTCCCGTCACGATGTACGGAACCCTGCTTCCCGATAATCGTCTGCAGATCACCCAGTGGGTCGGCCTGCGCACGCCGGCTTTGCAAAACCTGATCAGTGACGCCGGAGTCGGAGTGGGCGGCCGTGTTGTCAGCACGCGCCGTGCAGTAGGTGTTTCGGACTACGCTCGTGCGACCACCATTTCGCATGAAAATGACCGCTACATCCAGGACGAAGGTCTGCACTCCATCGTGGCTGTTCCGGTCACGGTGCAGCGTGAGATCCGCGGTGTCCTTTACGTCGGCGTTCACTCTCCAGTGCGTTTGGGAGACAAGGTTATTGAGGAAGTAACCATGACCGCCCGTTGTCTGGAGCAGGATTTGGCGGTTAATTCCGCGATGCGCCGCGCCGATGGCGGTAAGGGCGGCGCTGCCCGCGGCCACGTCATGAATGGCGCGGAGTGGGAGCAGGTGCGCTCCACGCACTCCAAGCTGCGAATGTTGGCTAACCGCGTAGACGACGAGGATCTGCGCAAGGAACTTGAGGCTTTGTGCGATCAGATGGTTTCTCCGGTCCGCGTTAAGCAGTCTACGAAGCTTTCCGCCCGTGAGCTTGATGTCCTGTCTTGCGTGGCGCTTGGCCACACCAACGTCGAGGCGGCTGAGGAAATGGGCATCGGTGCAGAGACCGTGAAGTCCTATCTGCGCTCCGTGATGCGCAAACTCGGTGCGCATACCCGTTATGAAGCGGTCAATGCCGCTCGCCGTATCGGCGCATTGCCCTGATATACATGGTTCTTCTACCCGGATGCCCCTGAAACTTGCAGAAGTTTTTCAGGGGCATCCGGTAGTTTAGGAAGATGTGAAAGACCAATTTATTGTCTCTGGTGGTGCACGGCTCGAAGGCACGGTTGTGGTTGATGGCGCGAAAAACAGCGTCCTGAAGCTCATGGCCGCCTCGCTTTTGGCGGAAGGCACCACGACGTTGACCAACTGCCCGCAGATTCTCGACGTCCCGTTGATGCGCAAGGTTCTAGAAGGCCTAGGCTGCGAAGTAACTATCGACGGCGACGTCGTTACGATTACCGTCCCCGAAAAGCTCCACTCAAACGCGGACTTCGATGCTGTACGTCAGTTCCGCGCTTCTGTTTGCGTGCTGGGTCCGCTGACCTCTCGCTGCGGTCATGCGAAGATTGCCCTCCCCGGTGGCGATGCCATCGGTTCGCGCCCGCTGGATATGCACCAATCGGGTCTGGAGAAGATGGGTGCACGTACCCATATTGAGCATGGCGCGGTAGTAGCTGTGGCCGATGAGCTCCACGGCGCCAACATTCGCTTGGACTTCCCATCCGTCGGTGCAACCGAAAACATTCTTACCGCCGCTGTCCTCGCAGACGGTGAGACCGTCTTGCGTAATGCAGCCCGAGAGCCAGAGATCGTTGATCTGTGCATGATGCTCAAGGAGATGGGCGCAGATATCGAGGGCGAAGGCACCTCCACCATCACGATCCGCGGCGTAGAAAAGCTGCATCCCACCGAACACAGGGTAATCGGTGACCGCATTGTTGCCGGCACCTGGGCCTATGCTGCAGCGATGACGCAGGGGGATATCCCCGTCGGCGGTATCGCGCCGCGTCACCTGCACCTGCCGCTGGAGAAGCTGAAGTCCGCTGGCGCCGAAATCGAAGATTATGACAACGGCTTTCGCGTTCGCATGAACGGCCGACCAACTGCGGTGGATTACCAAACGCTTCCATTCCCGGGTTTCCCAACTGACTTGCAGCCGATGGCGATTGGCCTTTCCGCCGTTGCCGAAGGCACCACGGTCATCACGGAGAACGTCTTCGAATCCCGCTTCCGTTTCGTGGATGAGATGCTCCGTCTCGGCGCCGATGCGCAGGTGGATGGCCACCACGTTGTTATTCGTGGTCAGCAGAGACTTTCTTCCACCCATGTTTGGAGCTCCGATATTCGTGCCGGCGCTGGGTTGGTGCTCTCCGCATTGTGCGCAGATGAAGTAACCACCGTTCACGATGTCTTCCACATCGATCGTGGCTACCCGAACTTCGTTGAGAATCTCTCGCGTTTGGGCGCTGACATCAAGCGCACGCAGGAGCCGGAGACGTACTAAGCGCTTTACGACGCCCTGTTTATCCCCAGTATGCACCTAAAAATGCGGTGTGTACTGGGGATTTGTGTTGTTTGTGGGGTGGGGGCTA
>NZ_KV814015.1:0-293 GCF_001813815.1 Corynebacterium sp. HMSC076D02 | reverse complement strand
GCCAGGCCAGGAACTCTATGTCGATTGGGCCGGCGACAAGGTTTCCATCATTGACAAGGCCATCGGTGAAGTCGGCATGAAAGCCAGCTTATTCGTGGCCATCTGCCCCTATTCTTCACTGTTGTTTGTGACAGCAACAGCTAACGAGAAGATGGACAACTGGATTTCCTGCCATGTGAAAGCCTTAGACTACCTCGGTAAATGCCCTGGCATCATCGTTCCTGACAACGCACCGACCGCGACTTATCGGCCGGTGAAGAACAAGCCCGGCCGGCGCATTCAACAACGCTACG
>NZ_KV814014.1:0-1992 GCF_001813815.1 Corynebacterium sp. HMSC076D02 | reverse complement strand
CGCGCGCACATTAGCCTAAGACATGACAGCATGGTTCGTCCCTGACCCATCGCTGCACATAAAAATAACCCCAACCGACTGCGAATCGGCTGGAGTTATCGGACCTAAAGGCCCATGTGAAGCATCGCCTCAACGAGCTTCACGATTGCGGTCGCAAGAACTATGACCTTGGTAGCCACATCGAGCCAGTCAAGCTTGGTGGCATCAAGGTCTTTTCTTTTGCGACCGGGCGTTTCCAATGAGTGTCTACCCATCGGTCACCTCCCTAACGTCGTAGAGTTGTCCACTCGCCGTCTAGGCGCGCAGAACAGCCCACGTACACGCGCGGACCTAACCGCGCACCGACGAGGAAGTCACGCCCACGCCCCACCACAGGTGGTGGGGCATGATTGTGAACCGGCACTAACGTTAGCAGTAACGCTGGACCGAAAAGGGGCCGGTGGTCTCCGCAGAGAAGTAAAAGGCAGACAGCATCGAATTCCCATGCAGCCAGCCCAATCTGCGCATATTTACGCATACGAACCCCGGTCAAGTTGCGCTGATTTACCGTTACGGCTGCGTCTTTTAGGCGTTTTTCAATGCTCGATACACGGTAGGACGGGTGACCCCAAACTCTCGCGCTAGTGCGGCTTTCGACTCCCCTGCCAGCACACGCTGCTTAATCTCCACTACTTGCTGCGGGCTAAGAGCAGGCTTGCGCCCTTTGTATTTGCCGGCCTTTTTCGCCAACGCAATCCCCTCCGCCTGGCGCTCACGAATAATAGCCCGCTCAAACTCCGCAAACGAACCCAAAATACCTAGCATTAAATCCGCACGCGGGTCACTAGCACCCTTCGAGAACGATAGGTTCTCGTGCAGGAAAGTAACAGTCACACCCTTGTCGGTGAGCTCATCAACGATGCCACGCAGATCCGTTAGAGATCGGGCGAGGCGATCAATCGACGAGACGACGAGCTCGTCACCATCGCGCACATACGCCATACACTCGACAAGCCCAGGGCGGGCAGTCTTCGTGCGGCCGGAAATCTTATCTTCAAAGAACCGGTCAATCCTGCCGGAAGCATTGAGTAGTTCTTTCTGGCGCTGATTATTCTGCTCCACCGTCGAAACACGGATATAGCCCACCCGCTGCCCACGGGAGCCGGAGTCGTTGGCCATTAGTCTTCGCCCCGCGAGGGGTTAAAGGCAGCATTCTCCTGTTCTATGACCGCATCACGATAAGACTCGATTGCATCCGAGAGGGCATAAAGCTGAATACCGTCGAGGGCATCAGCGTCAGCGAGCAAGGATTGCACAATCCTGCCCAACGCCTGCTGCCCCGACGACAACCCACCATGCAGTTTTTTCACCCGCGCCAACGCAGGCACTGCGTCAATATGACTTTCAACATGGAAACCATCCGGCGACAACACCACAACCACCACTCTCTGTAAACCTAAGACCTAGACCCTGCTGTACATCTGTAAAACAATTCCTGAATCTACCCTATTTTACGCGCAACTTGCTGGCATGGATGCCCGTAAAACTAGGGTGTACCCCAGGTGCCCCTACCAGCGGCCGCAGTTGAAGGCTTCACCTACCAAATGGTAAAGTTAGCTATATGCGAACCAGTCAGCGCTCCGAGATCCTGGAAGCTGCCCTCCGCGTCATGAACGCAGCGGAGGGTGGCGACATTACCCTTGACGCAGTGGCCCACGAGGCCGGGCTCACCAAACCGGGATTGCTATATCACTTCCGCAACCGCGACGTACTGCTCGCCGCGATCGTCGACCACGCTGCGGCCAACGTCGAGAACGACATGACTGCCACCCTTGGCAAGCCCCTCGAGAACGCCAACGCCACCGAGCGGCTCCTGAGCTACGTTCACGTCGCCGCCCACGGGGCCGCCAAGCGCGCCGAGTTCATCATCTGGGGCCAAGCGACGTATCGGCCCGAACTCACCGAACCGTGGACTACGCGGATGGGCCGCTGGCTCGAACTCCCGGACGATCT
>NZ_KV814013.1:0-388 GCF_001813815.1 Corynebacterium sp. HMSC076D02 | reverse complement strand
GCGCTCAACCAGGCGATCGTGTGCGCCAAAGAAACAACGGGCTTGATTCACCATTCAGACCACGGCTCACAATATGTGAGCATCGTCTACAACGAGCGCCTGGCTGAGCACGGTATCGCAGCGTCGACTGGGACGGTGGGTGACTCCTATGACAATGCTTTGGCTGAAAACGTCAACGGCTCCTACAAGAATGAGCTGATTCATAGGCGAATGTGGGCCGATGTCGTCGACGTGGAAATCGCCACGTTCGAGTGGGTGAATTGGTGGAACGAGTCAAGGCTCCACCAGAGCCTGGGCTACCGCACGCCGGCTGAAGTCGAAGCCGAGTTTTGGGAACACCACCCCAGTCGAGAAATAATGGAAATTAAGGCACAAGCCTAGGAACAAA
>NZ_KV814012.1:0-225 GCF_001813815.1 Corynebacterium sp. HMSC076D02 | reverse complement strand
CTGCGGGACACCAACGAGTTGTTGAAAGCCGCTTCGGCTTTTTTCGCATCCGAACTCGACCCGAAACGTCGGAAATGATCCGGTTCATTGATGAGCATCGGAATCGTTTCTCAGTCGAGTTCATCTGCCAGACGTTAAACACCCATCGTGAAGGCGGCTTCCTTACTTCGCGCGGGTACCGCCAGTCTAAAGCCCGTGGATTAAGTGCTCGTCGCCTTCGCGATG
>NZ_KV814011.1:0-302 GCF_001813815.1 Corynebacterium sp. HMSC076D02 | reverse complement strand
AGCAGGCTCAATCACAACCGAACGGCTGCACTTTTATTCCATCTCCAAAAGAACTGCTTATTTTCACGAAATAGAAGTTGGGTTCAGTTTGTGTGGAATCATCGCCGCAATCGTGGGAGCCGCCTTTGCAGAAACAGGCAGCTGGCTAGAATCAGTCTGTTGGCTACTCACACTTGCTGCCCTCACTAGCGTCACCACCCACGTGATGTTTGCTGTGCACTACTCTCTTCACCACAAACCAAACCCAGACCGACTTCGCCTTGAACAGAAGAAACTCCAGGACAGACTCGCCGCGATCAACA
>NZ_KV814010.1:0-384 GCF_001813815.1 Corynebacterium sp. HMSC076D02 | reverse complement strand
ACCAAACTGTGCTGGCAGAGCACGCACGCTTTGCTCGTTCCAAGGTGGAATCGCTCACTTGGCAGGAAGCAAGTATTACTACTCGCCTCTACGAAGACAAAGACGCAGCCCTTAACGAGGTAAAGGCTAACTTCCAGCAGGTGCGTCTTGATGCTGCGCGTATTCGCGCCTATGAGCAGGCCATGGCAGACCACAGTTCCGCCTTGCGTGAAGAAGAAGCTGCCCTGGCAGACATTGAGCACCAACGCCTACTGGCTGATGATTACACCCGCCCGGTAGCCGAGCGGGCTTATGACCACGACGCGGCAGGCTATGGCACCTACCAACAGCGCATAGACCATGCGCACAAGCGTCTTGAACAGGCGCAACAGCGCCGCAGCCTAG
>NZ_KV814009.1:0-209 GCF_001813815.1 Corynebacterium sp. HMSC076D02 | reverse complement strand
TGTATTGAGTTATGTGTTTATTGTTTTATGTCGGCGGTAACTTACTCTCCCACAACCTCCCGGTTGCAGTACCATCAGCGCGGGCAGGCTTAGCTTCCGGGTTCGGAATGGGTCCGGGCGTTTCCCTGCCGCTATTAACCACCGACAAACTTTCGGGGCTGTGTTGCCCTTTAAGTGTTGTGTCAGATACTGCATAGTGGACGCGTGCA
>NZ_KV814008.1:0-1357 GCF_001813815.1 Corynebacterium sp. HMSC076D02 | reverse complement strand
GTCTTGAACAGGCGCAACAGCGCCGCAGCCTAGCGCAGCAGGCCATTGAAGACACCGGCGCTAACCTTCCGGAGGCACGATTGTGGGAGGAAATCTGCTACCGCGCCGAGGACCACGAAGAATGGGACAAGCGCCTCCACGCAGCCCAACAGTACGACAGCGAACACACCGATAGGCTGCAACAACGCCTCGATACTATCCGCCGCGAGAAAATGGACTGGGCCGACCGCGCCGACATCGCTACCCGCTTGCGCGAAGAAGAAATCCCGAACGATGTTGCCGACCATGCAGGCTATATCGCCGATGAAGTAAACCTCCTGGCCGCACAACGCACCTACGAACTACGCCGCCTCGGCATAGACGAATCCGCCCAAGACACCATCCGCGACATGATGGCAGACACCATCGCCGCCGCCTACGAGCACGACACCACTGACTATGACGAGCCAGACACCTCCTACAACGAGGTGGAAGAAGAACCATCAGCACCTGAGACCACCCCAGAAGCCGACAACACCGACAACACCCAGGACGAAGACGCCGGCGATCTGCACCAGGGCGCACAAGCAGGCCTCGACTTCCTCGCTAGCCTCGGCCTAGGTGGCGAGCAACAAAGCGTTACCAGCGACAGCGATACCACTGACGAACAAGCACCTGCTGACGACCTTGAAGAAGAACAAGGCCCAGAGCTCTAGAAACAGCGAGGTAAAAGCACTAGAGCGCATATGTGTATATACCTATATCCGCATATGTGTATGTAGGTATATACACCAGATAGTTAGCTTCTTTCCTCGAGCCATCGTGTTGCCCACTCTTCAAAAAGTTGGGAGATACTCTTCTCTTCTTCCACTGCGGCGAGTTTGAGCTCTTTAATCAATTGCCGATCGCGGACGTACAACTGAAGGCGTGTCGCTTTATCGTTAGCTTGGGCGAACATCTTTGTTGAAGGCGAGACCTCCGACTTATTTCCAGACGATTCTTCCCGCGCCTTATTTTTAGCCTTTGGAATTGCCATTGCCTACCCCTTAATCCTCAAATGCTGCGACTACTTCTCGAGCCAAAGAATCCCAAACCTTCGTACTACTGGGCTTTGTTCCGAAAGCGCGACGTGTAGCCGCCCTCGTTGGGATGACTGTTTCAGCAAGCGCTGCAGTTTCATCACCCTCCAGTTCGGCATGGACTTCATCTAGAAGTTTTTCCCTTCTGTCGACATTCGACAGAACAACTGCTGTTGGTATCCCCATTTCTATTAGCCAAGAAAGTGTGACCTGCGTTCGATCAATATCCATCGGGGAAACACCAGTTGGAAGAAGGACTAAATCGGCAGCCTCGGCGCTTTCGGTTATGAAAGCTAAAC
>NZ_KV814007.1:0-872 GCF_001813815.1 Corynebacterium sp. HMSC076D02 | reverse complement strand
TGCTGAGAGCGGCTTGTTGGTAGGGGTGTTGCGGAACGGTGGTAGGGCTGGATTCCGACTAGGTGGTAGGGCCGGGCCGCTGGCCCTGTTGGGGCCAGCGGCCGGGCTTCTAATCCGATCGACTACTCGTTGGCGCCATATGTGGCGCTTGCCAGGTGTTGGCGCATGTCGTAGTCGCCGAGTTCGATGCGCTGTCCGGCATTGAGTCTGCTGACCAGTGAGTCCGCGCCGATGGGGTCGGGTAGTTTCTTCACCCAGTAGGCGGCGGTTGTCTGGGAGACGATGATGGTCGGCAGTCTGCCGTCGCGGTCGAATATGATCTTGGTTAGGTCTTCTTGTCCGCGCTGGTTGATTCCTATGGTCAGGAAATCATCGAGGATGAGTACATCAATGTTTTGTAGCTTGCGCATTTTAGCTACATAGCGTTCATCTGCTGGCAGGAAGGCCCCTAATTCATCGACGAGCTGATCCAGCCGGTAGTACGCGACACTGTATTCAGCCTGGCAAGCAGCAATACCGATAGCGCAGGCGATGTAGGTTTTACCCGCACCGGTGGGCGCTAGGACGTGCACATTGGAAGGTTCGTCGCGCCAGGGTGTTGCGGCTAGTCGTTTGAGCTGGCGTAGATTCAACCCTCGTTCATCTGGGTTGATCAGCTCGGCGAGTGTTGCTCCCGGATAGCGGAATTTCGCCTGGGTGATGGCTTTTGCGATGTTGGTTTGCCGGCGCTTGGCCGCGGTTTCTTCCACGGCTTTGAGGAAGATTTCCTCCGGTAGAGCGGTGTTGGCGTCATCGGCGGCGACTAGGTCGAAAAAGATATCAGCGAAGGTGGAAAGACGCAGTTTACGCAGTGTAGCTCGGATGTCATCGTC
>NZ_KV814006.1:0-259 GCF_001813815.1 Corynebacterium sp. HMSC076D02 | reverse complement strand
CAAAACGGTAACCAATCAGAAGTTTTCACAGACGGAACCACAAAATTGCATGTTTGGTCTAGTTTAGCAAAACAATTAGTCAGTACATTTAGCTTTTTAGTCTTTCCGTATCACCGAAAAGCCGCGCTTCATAATACCTATCGAAAAAATTCCAACTGCTGCAAGGATGCCAAGCCCGATCCACGCGAGGCTCAACTGCCCCGAGTTACCGGCAACCGTAAAGCCAACCGTTGACCAGTGCATTGGCAGCAAGCCCATC